>JBBDNU010000235.1:0-1673 GCA_040877365.1 Planctomycetales bacterium | reverse complement strand
GTCCGCAAGCGACACCGACGCCTCGACGATCGTCCCCACCGCCGCCGAGACGTCGGCCGACGACGCTTCCTTCCCCCCGCGCCACAGTCGGGCTTGCGGCGTTCCGTCGGGAATGCCGGTCACGCGCAACTCGATTCCGTCCGGCTGCAGGAATTCGATCCGCAGTTCGTCGACCGCGCGAAGCGCCTCGGCCGCGCCGCCGGCCGTGTCGATGCGCAAGTAAAGACGCCTCGAATCGAACCCCATCCATACCGCGCGAATCAAGCCTTCCGTCACCTTGGTCATCGTCCCCCGCTCGCTGCCGGCTTCATAGCGCCCGGCGTTGATCCACTCGAAATACGAATGCCGGCCGTCCACCTTGACGTGCGACAAGCCGGTCGGCTGCGAGTGGATCACGCGGTGTTCGGTGCGGGAGATCGGCTGCCGCAACACGGGAGGGACCGGCGCATCGAGCAGCGCGTACACGTTCTCCAGGTGCTTGCGGAACAGTTGATCGAAGAGCGCGTCGAGCGCCGAGTTGTGGTCGTCGCCGTACCACCAGAACCAGTCGCTCCCCTCGGCGATGAAGAGTTCTTCCCACGCTTGTTCGAGCGCCTTCGCCGGAACCTTGCCCGTCGCCTCCCGCTTCTTCAGGAACTCGCGCGTCTCGTGGAGCAGATCCCACGCCGCGCGGTCTTCCTGATGGCCGATCCAGATCGCGAAGTCGTGGGCGATCCAGCTTCCGGCGAACAGCCGGCCGATGCGGTCCGTCGGCGGATGCTCGTCGAGAAAGTCGCGCACGCGGACCGGGCGGATGTGCGGCCGCTGCACCGCCCCGCGATACAGCGAACGCAGGAACTGCACTCCGCCGTCCGGATAGTATTCCCAGCAGTTCTCGCCGTCGAGGATGACGGGGACGAGCGCGGGTCGTCCGCCGCTCGCCGGCTGCACCGCGCGGCCGATTCCCTCGAGCCGGTCGAGCATGTCGTTCGCCGCGTGGTTCGGATCGCTGCGCTGGTAGTGGAAGCCGATCAGGTCGCTGAGCGCGTGGTCGCGGAAGACGATCGCCAGCGACCTGTCTCCTTCCGCCGCCTTCCACGGGCGGAACAACATCTCCGGGTGCCGCATGTGACCGTGCCCGTCGCGCGAGACCCAGCCGTCGGTCGAGTGCGAGAGGATCTCCTCGTCGGTGGCGATCCACTTGATGTTCGCCTCGGCGATCGCCCCCACGATCGCCTGCGAGACGCTCCCCTCGGAAGGCCACAGGCCGACCGGCGGCGCGCCGAACAGCTCCTCGTGATACGCGACCGCCCGACGGATCTGCGTCCGCGCGTCCTCCGCGTAAGACTCGAGGTGCTTCGGCAACTCGCAGCCGGGCATCGCCTCGCGGGCCGACCGCTTGTCCCACAACAGCGGCAGGATCGGGTGGTAGAAGGGCGTGGTCGTCAGCTCGATCTGACCGGTCTCGGCCAGTTCGCGATGCAGGGGGATGACCCGGCCCAGAATCTTCCGCTGCTTGTCGAGCAGCCACAGCTTTTCCTTCTCCGTCCAGTTCTTTCCCTTCTCGCGGAAGGCGGAAAGCTCGTCGTCCTCGTGGAAGGCGAGCGGATGGAACCAGGTCAGGTTGCTCCACACCTGGAGATCGCGGATGTCGCGCTCCGTGAACCGCGGCAGCGCGCTCTCGACCGGATCGA
>JBBDNU010000234.1:0-45545 GCA_040877365.1 Planctomycetales bacterium | reverse complement strand
GACATCATCACGTCCGTCAGCGGGATCGTGATCGTCATCGTGCTGCTCCTCACGCTCGAGCTGGTCGAGCGGCCCGACGTCATCGGCGATGGCGGCACGCATGCCGCCGCCGCGCTGCTGCGGAACTCGCTGGCCGAAGCCGACCACGAGCGGGATGCGCTGCACAGCGCGACCGCGTCCGGCGACAGCGGCGTGCGAGAGCTCGCGGAAGCGGCCTCGTCCGATTTCGTCGCCGAAATCGAAGGGCTCGAGCAACGGCGGAGGGAGCTCGAAGCGCGCGTCGAGACGGCGCGGGAACAGGCCCTGGCCCTGGAGGCGGCGCGGCGAACGGCCGAGGTCGAGGAGTTCGACCTCAAGCCGCGCGTCGATGAGTTGGAACAGCTCACCCGCCGCGCGGAGGCGCTGACGAACCGCCTCGAGCGCAGCGACGACCGCCCCGTCTATTCGCTGCCTCGCGGGACCAACCGCCGCGGCTGGCTCGTGGACATCGGCGGCGGGGAGGTCTCCGCCGCGCCGCTCGGCACGCCCCAGCCGCCGGTCGCCTATCGAAAGCAGGGTCTCTTCGGCAAATCCGCGGAAGCCGCGTTTCTCGATTGGGCGAAGTCGCAGGACGCCTCGGAGGCCTATTTCCTGCTGCTCGTCAGGCCCGCGGGCGCGACGGCCTACGGTCGGATCGAACGCGGCTTGCAGGCCGGGGGCTACGCGTTCGGCTTCGACCTCGTCGGCGCCGACCAGACGGTCCTCGACCCCCAGCGCGGTGCGGCCCCATGAGGTCCCGCCGCCGTGCCCGACAGCCGGACAGCCTGGAGCTATTGCTCGACACCGTCTGCAACACCTTCGGCGGAGTGCTGTTCATCGCGATCCTGGTCGTGATCCTTCTGGAAACCACCGGGCATCGAAACCCGTCGACCGCGGCGCTTCCTCCGGTCCCGCGGCACGAACTCGACGAGCTCGAGTTGGAGTTGGAGAGGAAGCAGGCCGAGATCGAGTCGCTGCGCCGCATCCGCGACGATCAGGACGTGCTGCTCAGCCGGTTCGCCACGCCCGAGTCGCAGCGCGACCTGCGGCGGCGCAGCGAACTGCGGCACTCCTGCGAGCGGCTGCACGACCAGCAACGCGAACTGGTTCGCCGCAATGCCGGGACCGCGGCCGAGGTCGAGGAGATCCGCGACCGCGCCGAACGCACCGTGCGGGAACTGGCGACTCGACGTTCCCGCGTCGCCGAACTGGAGGCCACAGTCGAGCGAAAGCGGCGCGCGAGAGAACAGCCGGTGCGGATGCCGGTCGCCCGCATGGGACGGAAATCGGAGGTCGGCATCGTCGTCCGTTACGGCCGGATGTACGTCTGGCATGAATACGACGCGAACGGCGTCCGCCGCGGGCTGAACACGGCGGAGTTCGTCGTCGTCGAAGAAGGGCCTACCGGACTGGTCACCCGGCCGAACCCGACCGCGGGGGTTGCCTTGGACGATGCCGCGCCGTCTGTCGCGGCGGTCCGTCGGCGGCTGCGCGCGTTCGACCCGCAACGTCACCAATTGGCCGTGATCGTGCGGCAGGATTCCTACGGGAACTTCCGGCATCTGCGAGACGCGATGGTCGAACTGGAATTCGACTATCGCATCCTGCCCATGACGGAGGGCGGTTCAGTGGTGGACCGCGGCGGATCCGGCTCGCCGGTCCAATAGCTCGACCCGGCGCACTTACGTCGACCGCCGCCTCGTCCGCCGGGATGCGCGCTTGATCCTGTTGCTCGATCCTCCGTTCGATAAATCGGATCTCGGCCATGCGGTCAGCAGCGCAACGTCGGCGGTAGCGGTCGGAGTTTCCGTAGGTTCAGCGCTGTTCTGCTACTTCTTCTTCCGTGCCTTGGCGAATTGGGCTGCGGGTCGGGCCGGCGGCCTCTTGCGCGGAGTCCGTTTGGCGGCGGCGGGCTTCTCAGCGGCTCGTTGCTTCGCCGTGGCCGGGGTCTTCCGTGCCGATGTGGCGGATGCAGTCGCGGCCCGTTTCTTCCCCCGAGGTTCGCTTTTGGACCCCCATAGATCAATGCCCGTCAAGACGGAGTCAATTCGGCATTCGACGTGCCGTTCGAATCGAGAGGCACGTGTGGATGGGCAACCATGTCCGCGGCGGAACTGGGCGGGATGGTCAACATGATTGCTGCCAGGATAGCGAGCACTGGGGAAACGCATCGAATTGCGTGGAACGAGTTGCCACGCGATTCGACCGTGGCATGCCGGATCCGTGGGCGGTGGACACGATGCGCGATGAGGTTCCGCCGTCACGTGGCGAGCGATCCGGTGGCGAAACGAACACGGCCCGGAGTAGACTGGCGGTTTCTTTCAGCGATCGGCGGAATTCTCGTGAAATGGATCGCTGTCCCCGTCGTCTAATGATTCGTGAGCCTCACGCGAGGGACGACATGCAGGACGGTGGCGACGAACTGGCAGAGCATCTTCCCAGGATGTATCGCTGCGCTCTGCGGATTCTCGGCGACGCCGACCGGGCTGAAGAAATCGTGCAGGAAGCCAGTCTCCGCGCCTTGCGGCGGATGAACGGCTTCCACGGACGCTCGAGTCTCGCCACCTGGCTGCATCGCGTGACGGTGAACTGTTCGCTGGATCTGTTGCGGAGGGAAGGCCGGCAGCGGAACGATCCGCTCGACGAATCCGCAGGATTGCTTTCGCGATTGGAAGCTGCTCCGCCGACGGCCGTCGAACGGCGGGAACTGTACGACATCGCTCGCGCGTTGGTCGATCGCCTGCCGGACGACTGCCGGCGGGCGTTCATCCTCACGCAGCTCGACGGCTACTCCTACGACGAAACCGTCGACATCGAAAACGAACCGCGCGGCACGATCGCTTCCCGGGTGTACCGGGCGAAGCGGCTTCTGCTGGCGGCCATGAACGACGGATCCGGCCAGGACGGATCACCAGGAGAGAACCCATGACCGTGCCCGTGGATGGTTTGCGGCTGTCGGAGATGGTCGACGGCGAACTCACCGCCGACCAGGCCGCCGAGGTGCTGCTGTCGGCGCTCGAGGACGAATCCGCTCGCCACGAATTGCGGGAACTGCTGAGTCTGCGGCAGGCGACGAGCGCGTGGCGAGCGCAAATCTCGACCGCCGCGCCGCCGGAATCGTCGGATCTTCGCCCCGCGAATTCGAACTCGCTCGATTCGATGTGGATGCCGACGGTTCGGCTCCGTCTCGGACGTCTGGGCGTGGCCGCCGCGGGAGTGGTGCTCGGCGGACTGCTGGTGCTCGGCGGCGTGCTGGCCGGGCGGTCGGGAACTCCGGAACCGACCTCGCAAGTGGCGACGAGCGATGGCGCGCCGAGCGAAGCGTTGATCGACCCGCCATCGATGAACCGTGCGCTGCCGGGCGCCGATGTCGAGCAGCTTCGACAGATCGCGAGCGTCTTCGCGTTCCACGAGTCGGTGGCGGGGCCGTTGCAGTGGTACGCCGCCGACGACCGGGAGATCGAACTCGCGGCCGCCTCGGGGGGCGGTCCTCTCGGGCGGCCGATCGCAGTCCTGCTGCGCATCGGCGACGAGATGGAAGGTTCATCGGACAACGAGTACGTCATCGTCTGTCGTGAAGGGCTTCCCGCGACGATCGATCTTCCCCGAACCGGCGGCGTGCCTCCCCTGCGGTTGTTTCTCGCGCCCACGGCCCGGAATGGAACGGTCGCGATCCGCTATTCGCTGGCGACGATTCTCGAAGCCGATGGCGGCGATCAGTCCGCGGTCGTCGGACGGCGGGACGTCGGCCTGATGGAGACTTCACTCGGACAACTGGCGCTCGGCGATCGATTCTTGAACGTGCGGGCCAGCGCTTCGCCACTCGAATCAAAGGGCATCTGACGCCCAAGAACGCGTGTTCTTCTCGTGATTTTCGATTTCCGCTCAATTCCTGATGGAGTCCGATCGATGCGATTCCGACCGCTGCTTTGCGGCATTGTTGCCGGACTCGTCTGCCTGGCGTTCTGTGTTCCCGCATCCGCCCAGCGCACGAGAGATCAAAGGCGAGGCGAAGAGGCGAAGCCATTGCGGGAAATCCGCGTCGCGGTGTTCGATCTCGATGTGCTTCCCGGCGTCGATGTCCCGCCGCAGGCCGTGACCGACCAGGTGACGACCGTGTTCGCGGCGATGGAGGGGGTCACGCTCGTCGACCGCGAGCAACTCGAGAAGGTCGCGACGGAGCAGAAGATCGCTCTTTCGGGACTGGTGGCGAGCGACTCCGCGGTCAAGCTCGGGAAGTTCGTCAGTGCGCAGTATGTCGTGGTGGGGCGGGCCAGCCGGATCGGGCAGACTCTGTATTTGGTCATCAAGCTGATCGATGTCGAGACCACGGTGCAATCGACCGTGGCCGTGAAGGCCGCGACCGGGATGGGCTTCGACGGCGTGCTGGACCGGCTGGAAGAGCCGCTGCAGGAGGAAGTCCGCCGCTTGCGCACTCCGCCGGAAAGCGAGGCCGATCAAGCGCTCGCCCGGTTGCGCGAAGCGGCCAAGCCGCTCGCCGGAAAGGTGTTCCTGGTGGAGGTGGATGAGCGGCACATCGACCGTCCGCTTCGCGACCCGGCGGCGCAGATGGCCGTGGTGCAGCGGCTGCGGAGCGTCGGCATCGAGGCGATTTCTCCGAAGGATCCGGTCGGCGGCTGGAAGCGATCGCTGCTGGAAACCGGCCGCTACGGGGAACGCGAGATCGACTACTTGATCGAGGGGGAAGGTGTGAGCGCCTTCGCCGCGCAGTTGCAGGGACTCACGAGTTGCCGGGCGCGGGTCGAACTGCGGATCATCGCCGTCCCCGGTCGAGTGGTGACGACGAGCGACCGCGGCGTGGGGGCGGGAGTCGACTTGGTCGAGGCGCTCGCGGCCAAGTCGGCGCTGGAAGAAGCCGGCGTGCAAGCCGCGGACGCCGCGATCGGCCGACTCGTGCAGGATCTCCCCGCGAATGCCGGGCGGAAGCCGAAATGATCGGCGGGAACGATCTCGGCCGTCACGACCGCGCTTCTCCAGCAAGACCGACACGAAGGCCCCTCGATGATTCATCCACGTCGTCTCGTCGTGATTCTCGCCATCGGAATGGGCTTGGCGCGCGTCGCCTCGCCAGCGATCGCCGAGGCTCCGCCGGAAGCCGACTTGGCGCGCATTCGGGAACTGGAGCAGACTCTGTTCCACGGACCGCTCACGGCGGCGCGGGTGGACGAGTTGCTGAAGCAGTTGGACGACCGGGGCACGAGAGACGAATCCGCGAGGCTTCTGTCAGAGCACGGCCATCCGTTCGTGGCGAAGATCATCGAGCACGCGCGAAACCCGGACATCGAGATCCGCCAGAGTTGTGCCGACATCGTCGCCGCGATCGACGGATCGTATCGCCGCACGGTGATCGGACGCGAATTGGGCGATCTCCACCGCAAGCACGCCGCCGCTCTATGGCCAGACTACTGGCGACGCTTTCGGAAGGATCCTCTCGATCACGCTGCGGTCGCGATGTTGATGTCGGTCGACGCCGAGGCCGCTCTGACTTTCGCGAAGACCGGCAAGGATCCGCAGAACGAACTGCGTTACCTGCTCTTGCGGATCCGCGAATCCGCAGGCGACGAGTTCGCTGCCGCACGGATCGCGGCGTTCGGCAACGTCGCGATCCGCGCGGCCCTGGCAGACGTCTTTCCGATTGCTGCCGAGAATCCCAAGACGATTCACTGCCGCCGGGTGGTGGGCCACGTCGTCCACGATCTCGCCGTTCCCTACACGCCGAGCGCGGACCCGCCAGGGGAAGGCGGGATCGGCTTGCGGCACGTGAAACAGGCGATCTACCTCTTCTATCCGACTTACAAGAACTTCCCGAAGCATGTGAGGGATCCGGAAGGTCTGTATATGCAGTCGCAAAGCTACTTCACTCCTCCGCTGAAGGGATCGACGCCGGACCAAACGACGACGCGCGGCAACCTGTTTCGCTTCGCCGATCTGTACGGCCTCCCGACGCTGGCGCTGGACCAGTACCAGATGGATAGCTGGCGTCGCGCCACGACTCCGTATCCGTGGTGGATCAAGGATCGCCTGCCGCAACACGTGGCGGCGAAGCTCGAGTTCCGCCCGCGGACCTTCGGCCAGGAGTCGCCGCCGCAGATCGACGGCCCGCAACCGACCGTGCCGGTGCTGACCCCCTACGCCGGGCCACGCGTGGCCGCTCCGCGGGACGCTCCCTCGGTCGTCGTCCTGCCGCCGCGGACGCCGGCGAACGCGTCTCCTGCGACCGTCGCCGCGGCCGAGGCCGCTTGCGACCGCCTCGCGCAGGAGATCGCCGCGGAAGGGAGGTTGCAGGTTGTCGATCGCACTCAATTGATGCGCGTGCTCGAGGAACGGAAGCTCGCCGCGAATCCGGAGCAGCCGCCGATCGTCGGCTACGCGGCGATGATCCGGCTGGAAGTGACGTCGAACGGCGACCATGCACGAACGCGGATCGCGGTGATCGAGCTCGCGACGGGCAATTCACTGGGCGAGCGGGAATTCACCTGGCCGCTTCGCGAAGCCGACGTCGCTCCGGCGAAGGAACTGTGCCGGCGTGCGGCCTCGGAAGCGGCCACGGTCGCCGCCGACAAGCGCAAGGTCCGACTGTTGAAGGTGCACGACACCAACGAGCAGGTGCGGCTGAAGCCGCTGGCGTACCGCCTGCATGCGACGTTTCGAGAGTCTCTCGCGCAATCGGAGCGGGTGCTGCTCGTGCAACACATGGAAGCGGGATCGAGCTGGGAGGAATCGCTGTTGCTCTTGATGGGACTGGCGCGGCTTCCCGGCGGCAAGCAGTTCGCTCCCCAGGCGGATGCCACCGTCGAACTCCGGATCGAGGAGCGAGACGGCCTCGGCAAGACATTCGAGGAGACGCCGATCGTCGTCGGCGTCGGCGTGCAACAGGGCGCGAACCCCGACACGGTCTGGACCGAAGCTTCCGGCAAGGTCCGCGATTTCGATCGGGTCGCGGTGGAGGCGTGGGGGAAGTTCGCCGAGCGGCTCGACGGCGTCGCTCCCGGAACCGCTCGTGAAGTGGTCCTTGAAATGTCCGTGCGCCGCAAGCAGGCCGAGGCCGAACTTCGCGCCGCTCGGAACGCGAGCCCCGCAGGATCAACTGGTCGCGATGCGGCTCAGATCCAATCGGCGATCGCACACGCCGAGGCGGCATTGAAGATCGATCCGACCTTCGCCGAGGCGCACTTCGAACTGGCGCTGCACCTCGAAGCGCTGTGCGCCCACCTCGTCGTCTCCAGTAGGTCGCCCACGCGCTGGGACGAACTGCCGCCCGTCGTCCGCAAACAACTCGAGATCGGGGCCACTTACGCCAGCCATCCCGAAAGCGAGTCGGCAAAGCGTTGCAAAGTACTCCGCCATTCACTGCTGGCGGTGAACTGGTCCCCCCTCAAGCCGATGTTCGAGAAGCGGCAGCCCGCGCTGAGCGAAGAAGGCCGACGCCTGCTCGAACCCCTGAAGACCATCGTCGAAAAGGCGCTGGATGGACCGGTCAAGGACGCGGATCCGGCGGCGGCGCATCTCGGGATGCTCGTGGTTCATCGAACGATGCAGACGATCGACATTCCGGCCGCGGAACGCACTGCCTGGATCGATGGCATGCTCCAACAGGTCGACGTGCTCGAGAAGAGCATCGGAGAGGCGAGAGCCTTCTCTCGGGAGTTCGTTCTCTCGGATTTGCGCCGTATCCGCACCACCGCGGCCCAGCTCGCGAGCGAGGATGGAAATTCAGGCCGCGTCCGGGCACTGGTGGAGGCCGCCAGAGAGGGGTTGACTCCCAAGGATCCGGCCTTGCAATCGCGGGTCGCCGACATCGATCGCGTCCTCGAGCAGTCGGGCGACTCCACCGTCAGGCAGGAGTTCCGACGATCGACCGAATCGCTCGCCCAAGAGGTCTATCTGCTGCACATCAAGTGGCCTGCCGCAGACGGATCGATTCCCCGCCTTCCCGCCCCAGCGTCACCGGCCATCTCCGACGGGCCGGCGATGAGAATCGTTCGCCCTCGGGAAACGTTTCGCCAAGTTCCCGCGGCGATCACGCCGATCGCCGTGGACGACAAGCGAGTGTTCGTGCTCTTGTCGGAAGGCAAAGGTTCGTTGGTCGCGCCACGGGCCTCCTCAGCCGGAAATTCCTCGACTTCGGTCACGCTGGCGATGATTCCACTCGACGCACAAGGAAGACCCACCGGAAAACTGGTCGACGTTCCGATCGAGGGTCGTTCACGCCCGGCGCAAGAGTGGGACGGATTCGTGTTTCCCAAACAGCGTCAGGTGCCGGGAGGCGGCGTGCACGTCGCACAGGTCCGCCATGGAAAGCTGTTTCTCGGGACTCAGGGGGGATTGAACATCTACGATCCCGTGCGTGACGCGTGGCGGCGGATCGGCGCCGAGCAGGGGCTACCGACCCGCAACGTCTCCGGGTTCTTCTTTCTCGCAGACGATCGCTTGTATTGCGCCGGTATCGAACAAAAGCGGGGGGCTCCGGGGATCGTCAAGACACGGCAGGCCAATTTCACGCTTGACCTCGGAACAAGCGAGGTCAAGCTGCTGCACTATTGGGATCGCAACGACGGGCGCGCGGCTTCTCGCCGTTTCAAGCCGGTCTGGTGGAATGACGGCATCCTGGTCGACGGCTGGCAGACCGATCTGCTTTCAGGCGATCCGCGGCTACGCCCGGGAGGCGGCGAGCAGCCGCTGGCCAACGCGCTGACCGCGACGGAGTTGGAAGATCGACGATTCCTCACGACCAACGAGGGCCTTCTCGAATACGACGTGGCGGGCAAGGTGCAGCGACGCTGGCAGACCGTTCAGGAAACGACGGTTCCATTTCATCGCAGCCTTCGGATTCCGCGCATCGGCAACGCGCCTCCGCACGGTCGGCTGCTGATCAAGTCCGGCGACTTGCTCATGCTGGTCGATCCCGAAAGCGGCGTCACCGCATTCGATCCGCGGACGGACACCTGGTACGGACCGTTGGTCGGTCCCGGAGTCGTGTATGCCATCGGATCGGATTCGGGAATCTGGCTGTCGTACGTCATCGACACACTCGATAAGGGCGCCGCGTATTTCGATCGCGCCGAGTTCCTGAAGGCGGCTCGGGACGCCGGCCGCGTCACTCCCACCAGCGAACCGGCCGCACTGCTCCGGAAGGTCGCCTCCCGGCACCCTCCGCTCGAGCGGGCGAAAGTCCAGTTCGTGATCCGCGATTTCGACGCCTGCGGCGAGTCGTTGCGCAAAGTCCTGGAAGCCGACCCGCAGCACGCCGAGGCACTGTTCCTAATGGGATTGCTGCACGATCGCTGGGGCCGCAACAAGCCCGAGGCGGCGCTCCCCTGGTACGAGCGGCTCGCCGCGCTCGAGGACCGTTCCGCATCCGCGACAGGCATGGTCTACGCCCTGGCGATTCATCATGGTGCCGGCCGCTGGACAGAAGTCCGCGAGATCGGCGACCGAATCGAAGCCCGCTTTCCGACTCTCGAACCGTTCGTGGGCCATTATGTCGACGCTTGGCGAAAAGACGCACGGAAGCGACTTGCGAACGCGCCGGAGTCGCCCTTCCCCTGATGAATTCCAACGCACCCGCGAGGCACCCCATCTCGTGGCAAGGACTGCACTGCATGAATTCGCCTCTCACACTGCCGATTCGGCGTCGCGCCGCCGCATTCGTGTCGCTCCTGTTGTTGATCGCGCTGTTGGACCGTGACGGACCGGCGGCCGAGATCGATTCGTCCCGCGACGAGATCGCGAGGCTCGAAACCGAACTATTCGAATCCGATTTGCCCCTCGAACGACTGAAATCGCTGCTGGCCGATCTGGAGAATCCTGCGAAACGTGAGGCCGCGAAGGGGGTTCTTTCGCGCGAAGGGCATCGGCACGTTGCCGCGATCATCGAGTTCGCCCGAACCTGCCGGGACGTGGAAGCGCGGCAGACCTGCGCCGACATCGTCGAGGCGCTCGATGCCTCTTACACGACCGATGCGGGCCGGCGTCTCGGGGAGTCGTATCGATCGAATGCGCGAATGCTGCCGGAGTACTGGAAGCGGTTCCGTGCCGATTCGAGCGACTTCCGCGCGGTGGCATTCCTGATGGCGGTCGACCCGCAATCAACGTACGACTGGCTGCAAAAGCACGGCGATCGGCACGATCCGTTGCGGTATCTCCTGCTGCGGGTTCGCGAGGCGAGTCCCGATGACTTCGTCCTGACGACGATTTTCGATCCGCAGTTCGAAGGCTCGATCGAAGCTCTGCGGTGGATCACTCCCGAGGTGTTTCCCGTGAAGATTTTCCGAGTGGCCGCGCACCGGCAAGTCGGCCACGTGGCGCTCAAGTGCTTCTCGATCGGAGCGGGATTGGACACGAAACGCGTGCCGGCACAGAGCGTCGTCAGTTCTCTCACGATCGAACGGCGTCGAGTGGGCGTCTATCAGTTTCTCAACCGGAGGAATCATCACCTCGCGATCGATACGATGTACGCCGTCTGGATTCCCCAGGACCGGATTCAGTACAAGAGCAACAAAGGCACGTGGCGCGATGGTCCGGTGCCGCCTGCCGTGGGCCGCGCTACCGCTCGCGTCGAGGTCGAATCGGCGACGATCGCGTCGGCCATCCTTCCGATCGTCGAAATCTCCGATCCCCCCGGCCTCTCGTTCACTCCGCGCACGCGTGAATTGCTGCCGGCGGAATTCCACTCGCGAATCGATCCGCGGGCGCCGGAGATCATCGAGTCCATCGCGGATACTCCAATGGCCGGGGAACGCGCTCCGGAGTGGTCTCTGCCGGCCCCGCGGAAGCCGATCGCCGATCTTCCACCCGCCGGGCACGGCTGGACCGTCGTCGTGCTTCCGCCGCAGATTTCGGCGACGGCGCCCGAACGGGAGCGCGGATACGCGCTGCTCGCCGCCGACTACCTCGCTTCCGGACTGGAGGCGCGGAAGATCCGCGTCGTCGATCGCCAGCGGCTGGAGGACGTGTTGCGCGAGCGCAACCTGGACGCATCCGCCAAGCCTCCGTTGCTGGCTTACGATTTGCTCGTACGCCTGCGCGTCGAGCCGAAACCGCGGCCCGCCCCCTTCTTTCAGGTTCGGCCCGACGCGGCGGGGGCCGAATCGGCCGGTGGCCGGGCGGAGCTGCTCCTGCTCGACTTGTCCCTGGGGACGAAAGTTGCGCGGCAGGAAGTCGCGTGGCCGATTCCCGAAAACGAACTCGTCGAACTGGTCGAGAACTGGGCGACGACGATCCGGGAGCGGACTCCTCCCGTCGCGGAAATGAAGAAAGTGCGGCTGCTGCGGGGGGAAGATCCGGACCGTTCGCCGCGGATTGTCCCCTTGGTCGCGCGGCTGCAAGCCTTCTTCGCGGAATCGCTTTCGGAAGTCGACTCCTTGATCCTGGTCGAACACCTGGAGGCCGCCACGGCGAAGGAAGAGGCGTTGCTTTTGGAGATGAACATGAGCCGCCTAGCCGGTGGCCGCACGTTCGCTCCGCAAGCCGATGTCTCGCTGGCGTGGACGATTGCCGAAGAAAAAAGCGTCGGCAAGACCTTCGAGGAGACTCCCCTGACGGTCACGATGACGGTTCGCCGGGCCGATGGCGAGGAGCGGGACACGTTCACCGAGACCGGCACAGTGGCCGAATTCGATCACCTGGTGGCGAAGCTGTGGCGGGCGCTCGTCGTGCAACTGGATGGGATCTCGCTGGAGCAGGCAGAGACCGTCCTGTCGCAGCGGGAAGTGCGTCGGAAGCAGTCGCTCGTCGAACGCAAGGTCGCCCAGGAATTGCTGACGAAAATCGGGATCTTCGAGCGTCTCGATGTCTACTCGCCGATCGTAGTGCTGATGCACGCCCTACCGTCCAAGGAGGCACCGCTGGCCGATCCCGATCCCTCGACCCTTGCGGTTCGGCATGCGGCGGCGGCCGTCAAACTCGATCCAGGTTCCAAAGAAGCCCATCTTCTCTATCAGCGGGCCTTGGCGACCAATGGCGTCCGCCTCAGGCAGCAACCCGGCAAGGCGACTCGCGCACAAAGCCTGCTGGATGAATACTTCCGCTTCGTCGAGCGGTTCGGCGTGCGGGAAGTGGACGAGTCGATGATGAACTTCACGCTGGGGGGCGTGATTTATTCGACCCCGCTGATCACGCTGGCGGCCGGTCATTTGGTCGCCGACGGAGACGTGCCGCCCGGCGCGATCGAGAGCCTGAAGCGGATCATCGACACGCGCCGCGAAGCGCTCGCGGACGAGTTCCACCTGCCGGCGCAGAGGGTTCTGACGACCATCTACAAGGGAATGCGGTTGAACGGCGTCCCCGTCGAAGAACGCGAACGCTGGCTCGACCAACTTCTGGACGCCGAGCAGGCGCGGCTCGAGCGGCTGGAACGAGGCTCGAAGTCTGGTGCGAGCCTGGAGCTGGATCGGATCAAGGACAGGCAGCGGTGGGACGAGTGGCAGCGATACCTCCTTGCACTGACGACGGCCCTGGAACTCGCGGAGCAGGATCGCCGAGGCGAGCGGGCGCGCCCGCTTCTGGCCCGCTGCATCGCGGCAAGCAATCGCTGTGGACACTGCGGGTTGAAGACGGATTACATCCGAGAAAAGGCGCCCCCCTTCGCCGATCCCGAACTGCTCGCCTGGTTCGATGCGACCGTGCCGAAGCCTCCCACCGGCCGTCCCGCGCCGATCCACTGGCACATCGCGTGGGGCGCTCCCATCGAGGTCTTCGACACGCGTCGGCAACTCGATCCGATCAAGCCGACGGACATCGGATACGCGACCGAACGAGACGCCTTCCAATCGTACATCCGCCCCGTCCTGGCGACCGACGACCGGCTGTACGTGCTGCTGTTCCAAGTCTATCCCAGCCACGACCAGACGCCGCGGTTCGCCTGGATGCCGCTGGATTCCGCCGGGCATCCCGAGGGCGAGGCGCTCCGGGTGGAGCGATCTCCCATCGGCGCGACCCGCTGGTCGACGATCAAGACGATCGACTGGCCGAAGAACCTCCGCGCCGGTCCGCTGCACGTCAACTGTCTGCGGCAGTGGAAGGACAAGATTTACATCGCGACCAAGGCGCAGGGACTGCTGATCTACGATCCGAAAGGCGAATCGTGGAAGGTCGTCACGCCGGAGGAAGGGCTCCCGGACTGGAATGTCGAACGTTTGTTTCCCGTCGGCGGCGGTCTGCTGCATTGCACGACCAGTGTCGTCGCCGCTGAGCAGCAGCGGGAATTCATCGACTACTTCTTCGACACGACTCGGCACACCGTCCGCGTCGCGCGCCGCGACCGCGAACGCGACGTGGGTCAGCGCCGAACGCTCGACCTGATCTGGAAGCACGACGGAGACTGGTACGGGCTTCGCCAGTTTGCGCGCGATGATCCCGCGGCCTTCCGAGGCGCGGTGCCGGCTGCCGCATCGATCTCTGCCGCGGGGGGCTCTCCGACGCACGCCGAGCAATGGCAAACCAGCGGTCCGCGGCACTCGTTCCGGATATTTCCGGTCGCCACGGTGGGCGATCGCCATTACCGGATCGACCCCGATGGCGGATTCGGAGGAACCGTCGTCGAGTTCGCTCCGAATGGCACGATCATCAAGCGATTCCAGCGCCCGCCTCGCAATCTCTTTCTCCCCTTTGCGATACCGACCGAACCGGCGCCGAGCGAGCTTCGAAATCCCCTGAGTGGCCAGGTCGACCTCGTTGTCGCGGTCGGAAAGTATCTGGCGATCCAAGGCGCTAATGGCCTGTTTCTCTATGATCCGCCGCAGGACACCTGGTACGGCCCGATTCCGGGCGCTGCGGGCCCATACGATCCGACCAGCGAACACGCGGATCTTCTCGGTACGCCACATGGAATCTGGACGTCCTCGGTCTTGAGAAACATCCGAAGCCGGACAATGGCCTTCATGCCGCTCGAAGATCTGTTGCGGGCGGCGGAGAAGTCCGGCCGCGTCAATACGTCGGAGGAATACCTCGCGCTCCAGCGTGCCGCCGCCGACAAAGCGCCGCCTCTCCAAGCGGCGCGCTTCTGGGTTCGGGAGAAGGAGTACGACCGAGCGGAGCGTGCTCTTCTCGCGCAACTCGACGAACGCACGGAAGATCCCGATGCGCTCTGGTTCTTGGGGATGCTGCACCGGGAGAAGAAGCTCGCTCCCGCCCATGCCGCCGAAGACTATTTCCGCCGGTTATCGCGGAATGAGAAGGACAACATCGCCGGCCACGGATTGTATCTGCTGGCCAAACATTTGTTCGAACGCGGGGATCTCGAGGGGGCGAGCGAATGCTTGGAAGAACTCGACCGCCGTTGCCCGGGCGTATGGGTTCCCGACGGAGAAACGCGCACCGATCTCGAGAAAGCGGTCAAGGCGCTCCACCTGGCCATCAAGAAAGCAGCGCAGCCGGCTGACCCACGTCCCACGGAATGAGCGACCATTCGGGAGTTCCGAAATGTCGATTTGCCCCCTGATCATCGCACTCATCGTACTCGCCGCGGGTTTTTCGCGCTTGGCCGCTGCCGAGGCGCCGACTCCACCTGTTGATCCCGAGACCGCGAAGTTCGTTTCGCTTTTGGCACACGAGGATCCCGCGACACGCGCCGAAGCCGCGGCCGTGCTGGGCACTCTCTGCGACCCGGATTCCATATCCGCACTCAGCAAGACGACCTACGACGGCGACTTGCGCGTCCGGTGGGCTGCCGCGGAGGCGCTTTCCTCATTCGCCGCCGATGCCGCTCTCGTACCGTTCAGCCATCCCTCGGCTCGGAAGAAACAGGATGGGCGCAAGGTCGCGTTCGATTCGGGTCGGACCGGCGCCGCGGAAAGCGATCGTTCGTCTCCGGCGGCGGGCGAGCTGTTCGTCATCAATGCAGACGGTTCCGATTTGCGACGCATCACGACGAACGGCCCCACCATTCTCGATATCAGCCCGACTCTGTCGCGTGACGGGAAGCGAGTCGCCTACATGTCGGGCAACTTTCCCAACTGGGACACCTGGGTTGCCAACACGGATGGGACTGGCCGACGAAGCATCACTGACCACGAGGCGTGCGATTCCGATCCGGCAATCTCGCCGGACGGCTCCCGGATCGCCTTCGTCTCGGACCGCAACGGCAATCGCCAGATCTCTCATGGCGAAGCACGACTTGAGTCGGGCGACGGTCGGATTGACTGCCGAGTTGGAGTGCTTCCATCTGCCTGGCCATCAGAACGGAATCATCTCTGTCCACAACATGAGTTCGCCCCCGATCGTCATCCGTTGCGGGCGGCTTCCCGACAGAGAAGGAACTCCTCGATGAACCGCGTCATCGAAGCCGGAGCGGAACCTTCGGATCGCACCCCCCGGGCCGCTGCAACGATCCCTCCCACCGGCGACGAACACTTTGGAACAGAGAAGTGCTCATGATCTTATTGCGCGCGTTTTCGCTCCTTTGCATCATCGGCACTGGCCTATGGTGCGTCGCATTGCCACTGACGGCTGCAGCACCGCCGGAGGCCGGTCCGAACGGACCGTCCGGGAGTCCAGCCATCGCGGCTGCGCCGAGCGCTCCCTCGGTCGTCGTCCTGCCACCGCGGACGCCGGCGAACGCATCTCTCGCGACCGTCGCCGCGGCCGAGGCCGCTTGCGACCGCCTCGCGCAGGAGATCGCCGCGACTGGAAGGGTTCAGGTCGTGGACCGCACGCAGTTGGCGCGGGTGATCGAGGAACGGAAGCTCGCCGCGAATCCAAAGCAGCCGCCGATCGTGGGATATGCGGCCATGATCCGTGTCGAAGTGACCGGTGAGGGGGAGGATTCCCGCACGCGGATTTCCGTCATCGATCTCGCGACGGGAAATCCGCTGGGCGAGCAGGAGTTCGCCTGGCCCCTGCGCGAAGCCGACGTCGGCCCGGTGAAGGAACTGTGCGTGCGAGCCGCGACGGACGCATCCACCGCCGCCGACGGCAAGCGCAAGGTCCGGCTGTTGAAGGTCCGCGACACCAACGAGCAGTTGCGGCTGAGGCCGCTGGCCTACCGGTTGCAGGTCGCGTTTCGGAAATCGCTCGAACAGTCGGAGCGGGTGCTGCTCGTGCAACATCTGGAAGCCGGATCGAGTTGGGAAGAATCTCTCTTGCTGCTGATGGGGTTGGCCCGACTGCCGGGCGGCAAGGAGTTCGCTCCCCAGGCGGATGCCATCGTGGAACTCCGCATCGAGGAGCGAGACGGCCTCGGCAAGACGTTCGAGGAGACGCCGATCGTCGTGGGCGTCGGCGTGCAACAGGTCGCGAACCGCGACACGGTCTGGAGCGAAGCTTCGGGCAAGGTCGGTGAATTCGATCGGGTCGTGGTGGAGGCGTGGAAGAAACTCGGGGACCGGCTCGAGGGGGTCGCGCCGGAAACGGCGGGAGAGGTCGTCCTCGAGATGTCGGTGCGTCGCAAGCAGGCCGAGGCGGAACTCCGCGCCGCCCGGAACGCCAACCCCGATCGGCTTGAGGAACCCGATCTCGAGCAGATCAAGGCGGCGATCGCGCACGCCGAGGCGGCGTTGAAACTCGACCCCACGTTCGCCGAGCCTCACGTCGAGCTGGCGATTCACCTCAGCTCATTGTGTTCCCATTATTTCGACCGCAAGCCGCCGGCGCCGCCGAAGGAAACGGCGCTGGCGATCCGCAGGCAGTTCGATTCCGCGGCCGCCTATGCCAGCCATCCCGCGAGCGAACCGAGGAAGCGCGCCAAGGTGCTGCTCAATGCATTGATGGCCGTGCATCGGACCACACTCCGACTATCCTTTTCCGCCAAACAGCCCGAGTTGAGCGCAGACGGCCGCCGCCTCGTCGGGCCGCTGAAAGTCATCGTAGAAAACTCTCTGACGGGCTCCGCTCTCGACGACCCGCACGATCGCATCATGAATCTTGCCCGCAGCGGAATGCTCGTCGTTCACCGCGGCATGCAGACGATGGGAGTCCCGGCCGCCGAACGCATCGCCTGGATCGACGGGCTGCTCCGGCAGGTCGCCGTGCTGGAAAAGGACATCGGAAAACTCGATCGAACGTACCGGGACACCATTCCCGCCGACGTGCGCAGCTTCCGCGTAGCCGCGGCCCAACTCGCCCACGAGGATGGCGAGATTACGCGCGCCCTGGCTCTGCTCGAGGCCGCCCGAAAAGATTTGGCCTCTTTGACGGGTTCGTCGCGGCTATACCATACCGCCGAGATCGATCGCGTCCTGGAACGACTCGGCGATCCCGCCGCCCGGCGGGAATTCCAGGAATGGGCGGCCGGGCTCGCGCGCGAGGTCGTGTTGATGCGGATTCAGTGGCCGGGGGGGAGCGGATTCGATAACAGCCTCGACGCCCGGCGGTCGATTGCGAACGCGGAACTGCCCACCACGCGGATTTTGCGACCGCAATCGAAACGCCCCGTCACGCTGGCAGATCCCCTGAGGCCCGCGGCGATCGTGCCGATCGCGGTCGACGGCAAGCGGGTTTATTTGCAGATCATCGACGCCGGGAGCGGTCACGATACGTTGCACTGGGGACGGGACAGTTTCAGTCCCGTCGGCAGTTCGACGGGGAGAATCCTGGCGATGATTCCCCTCGACCAGCAGGGGCATCCGATCGGAAAGTTGGTGGACGTTCCGATCGAGGGGAGTTCGCGCCCGGCGCAGGAATGGGACGGCTTCGTCTTTCCGAAGCAACGGCAGATCCCGGGGGGCGCCGTGCGCTTCGCTCGACTCCACGATGGCAAGCTATTCATCGGGACGCGCCACGGACTTCGCAACTATGATCCGGAACAGGACGCGTGGCGGCAGCTTGGACCGGAACAGGGGCTTCCGACCGACGATATCTCGGGCCTCTACTTCCTCGATGACGATCGCCTGTATTGCTCCGGAACGGAGCGGAAGCAGATCGGCGAGCGAGTCTACGACAGCCGGCAGATCCATTTCACGGTCGACCTCGAGACGAACGCCGTCGAACTGCTGCACCGCTGGAATCGCGACGAGCGCCCCGACTATTCGGCCAGGCTCGTGCCGATGTGGTGGAACGACGGCGCTCTGGTCGACGGCTGGCACACCGACTTGCTCTCGAAGAACCCGACTCCCCGCTCCGACAAAGCGCTGAGGGCGGCGGTCGACGCCGTCGAAATCGGCGACAGGCGGTTCGTCACCAACGAAGAGGGGCTTCAGGAATACGACGCGACGGGGAAAGTGCTCCGACGCTGGCGAACGATCCAGCAAACGAGCGTCCCCTTCGATCCCGGGTTCCACATCCCGCGCATCGGAAATGCCCCGCCGCATGGCTACTACATGGTCCGGTCGGGTCAACTGCTGATGCTGGTTCATCCGAGGAACGGCATCATGGCGTTCGATCCCGCCACGGAGACCTGGTACGGACCGCTGTTCGGGTCGGAAATTCGATACGCCGTCGGATCGGAAACCGGCATCTGGATCTCCTTCAAGCAGGGATCTTACGTGGGCGGGGCCGCTTACATCGATCGCGAGGAATTCCTGAAGGCGGCGCGCGACGCCGACCGGGTCGCTTCCAGCCGGGAGCCTGCGGCGCAGCTCCGGAAGATCGCCGCCGGGCGCCCGGCGATCGAGCGGGCGAAGTTGTCGTTCCTGATCCGCGATTACGATGCCTCCGCCGCGGCGCTTCGCGAGGTCCTGGAAGCCGATTCCGAGGATGCCGAGGCCCTGTTCCTGATGGGCCTGCTGCACGATCGCTGGGGCCGCAACAAGCCGGAGGAGACGCTCCCCTGGTACGAGCGGCTCGCCGCGCTCGAGGACCGCTCGGCGTCCGTGACCGGCCTCGTCTATGCCATGGCGATTCATCACGACGCCAAACGCTGGACCGAGGTTCGCGAGATCGGCGAGCAAATCCAGGCGCACTATCCGACGCCGGAAAGATACTTCGCCGCCCACGTCGCGTCGTGGCTCAAGAACGCGCAAAAGCAAATCGCCACGATGCCCGCACCGTCAACACCATGAACTTCGCCGGATGCATTCCCACGACACGGTGAACCTGAACCGCTCGGCCTTTCGGACGGCGATCGCCTTCGCGATCGCGGCACTGTGCGCGCTCATCGCGGCGGAGTCGCCGGCTGGCGAGGCGATTCCGGTCGGGTTCTGCCGCGGCGGAGAGAGGCCGGCATTGCGTCTCGCCGACGCGCCCGCCGGGCAGGCGGTGTTGCGGGCCTTCGGCCGCGACTGGGCTGAGGTCGAACGCGACGGCGAACGCCGCGGAACGGTCCGTGCTCCCGAGGTTCGCGTGCCGACGCTGTTCACGATCGAAACGGCGAACCGTCCGATCGGCGAACTGATCGTCTATCCGGCGCAGCACGCGGCCGAGTGGGACGCCGAGTTGCTCGTCTGCGTCGGCGACGACGTTCCGGCGTGGTTCGCCGAATGGCTGTCGGCGCTCGGCGTACCGCATCGGATCGTCGAGACGCCGTCTCTCACGGCGGAGAAGCTGAGCCGGATCCTGGCGGAGCGGAAGGCGCGGCGGATCGTCGTGGCGATCGGGGCAAGGAACGGTGGAAGCGAACCGGAGGCCCTCGCGCGACGGCAACGACAGGTCGCCGCGCCGATGGTCGCGTTCGACCTGTCGTGGTTCGGTCCGCCGCTGGAAGAACGGACGACCCTGCACGCGACGGCCGCCGGCTCCGAGATCGTCGCCGCCAGCGGGCCGCGGGCTCTGGCAGAGATTCCGGTCACGTCGCGGCGGTCGCCTTGGAACGGCGTCGCCCGTCGCGTGGCGTGGCTGGCGACGCCGGACGGTCAGCCGGTGATCGAAGCGGCCGCCGGTCCGCTGCCGGGGCATCCGCTCGTCTTCAGCTATCTCCCGTGGCAGCGAATTCTGGGCCGGTACGACGGCGCGGACGATCTCCTGCTGGGAGTGTTGCGGAAGGCCGCGGCACCGGCAAAACCGTGGCCCCGCCCGGCGGTTCTGCGCCTGCTGCTGCCGGAAGGGACGATGGTCGAGTCGGCGACGCGGCCGGTGCTGACGCGGCATGCCGCCTGGTTGAAGGAGTCCGACCAGTCCGTTCCCGAGCGGTCCCGCCCGTTCCACGACGAATGGCCCACGATTCCGAACACGGCCGCGGACATTGCTCCGCCCGAAGTGCTGCTCGTCGATCTGCGCGGCCCGGCGGTTTCGCGCGGCGACGCCGAGCGAGTCATCACGGCGCTGGAATCCTCCCTTGGCCGTCAGCCGGTCGTAATCCTCGGCGAAGATTCCGCCATCGACGCGCGACTGGACGAATTGGCGAAACGGATCGCCGAAAAGCGGCGTCCCGCTGCGCTGCACCGTCTCCCCGCGGACGACTTGCCCCCGGGTGATGCGCACGTGGTCGAACTCGTCCTGCTGCTGACACGGCTCGGCGTCGATCTGGGGCCGATTCCGGAGCAAAAGCCGAATTCCCCCAATCATTGACGTGATGGCCACTAGCACAGTTCCAGTCACGCCACCACAGGAAGGTTTCTCATGTTCGCTCGCAATCTGTCGCTCTGGGTCGCGTTGTCCGCCTCGCTCGGCTGCGCGGTTCCAGCCGCGGAACAAGAGAAAGCTCCGCCCGCGCGGCAGCCGGCCGCGAAGTGGTATCACACGCCGATCGACCTCTCTCTCGTCGAGCAGAAGAAGACGATCCGTCTCGACGCGGAACGGGCGGCGAAGGTGTTCGCGAGGAGCGGGAGTCGTATTGCCGCCGACTGGGACAAGCTTCTGCCGGACAGGCCGGTCGCCGCCGAACGGGTCGATCATCTCCCTGCTGAGGAAGGCGTGACGCGGCACGTCAAAAAGCCTCAGGAACTCGAGAGTCACATTCTCGGCTTCGACGCGAAACGCGTCCACGTCGTCCTCGCGCGGCATGTCGGCGGTCATCTCCGGCATCGGTATCATTCCGTCGAAGCGGACCTGATGGTCGAGCGGTCGGAAAGGGTCGACCAACTCCTCGACCTGAAGAATTTCACCGCGCCCTACACGCGCACGGTGCGAGGCATCGTTCATGGCGACCGGCGCGAGAAAGTGCACGAGACGCTCGGACCACCGGATGCCACGCGGCACACCCAGGCCGTCGGGCTATTGTGGGACTACTATTTCGGCGATGACGTGACCATCGAGTACCTCTATGACGTCTCCACGATCACACCCGGCGTGCCGGAATACATCCGGAAGCGGACGCCGGACCCGCGCGTGCAATACCGCGAGCCGGCGGCGTCTCCCTGATGCCGGCGAGAAAGTTCCGATTTCTCTTTCCGCGCCAGCCGCTTGACCGCGATCATTGCGGCCTCTGACGACAAGGACCTCGAAACATGAAATCGGCGATTCCGCGGGCGGGATTTCGTCGCGTCGTCGTTGGCGCGTCGCTCGTACTGTCGATCGCGCTGTCTGGCGGAGATTCGTCGGCGGCTGAGCCGGATTCGTCGCGCGAAACGATCGCGGCTCTGGAAGCGGAATTGTTCGATGCGGAACTGAATGCCGAACGTCTCGCGGCGCTGCTCGCCGACCTGAAAGTCCCCACGAAACGCGAGGCCGCGAAAGCGGTGCTCGCGCGCGACGGACTGCGGCATATTTCCGAGATCATCGAGTTCGCGCGAGACTGCACCGACCTTGAAGCCCGGCACGCCTGCGCCGACATCGTCGAAGCGCTCGATGCCTCCTATCGCACGACCGAAACCGGCCGGAAGCTGGCCGAGTCGTACCGGGCACGCGCTGCAGAGCTTCTCCCCGCCGCCTGGGAAGGATTCCGCAAGGATCCCAGCGACCATCGATCGGTGGCGGTGCTGATGGCCGTCGATCCGAAGGCCGCGTACGAGTGGCTGCAACGACACGGAGAGCGGCACGATCCCGCCCGGTTCCTGCTGCTGCGGATCCGGGAGTTCGGCCGCGACGAGTTCGCGTTCGATCATCTGCGGGCGCACTCGGTGAACGCGATCCGAGTCGCTCTCCGCAATGTCTATCCATTTCCGTACGCTCGGGGCAATCTGCCGGTGTCATCGCAGATCGGCGAGGTTCATGCCGAGGGATTCCATCGCGTGGTGGGGCACACGGCCCTCAAGCGATTCGCGGCGTTCGGCCGGGTTCCGCCGCCGAATTCCGATCGCGGCGACGCGCTCGCACAGCGCGTGGACGAGCACCAGCCGCTGATCGAAACGGCGGATGTCGACTCCCGCTGGGTCTGCATCTGCCGATACGCCTCGGCCTTCGAGCCGGGGCAGATGGACGCTGCCTGGCTTCGGCTGGGGACGGCGACGTACTCGTCGAACCGGGGAAGACTGCAACGGGTCGGCGATACGTACGAGCGCGTCCCCCCTTCGACTTCGCCCGGAACGACCACCATCGCGGTGACGCCGCCATTTCCGATGCTGGCCCGCGTTCCCGAGGCGCGGCTCAGCCGGACCGATCAGCAGATCAACGGCGGCCGGCAGCCGTTGCGGTGGATGAGGCCGCTGTTGCCGGCGGCGTATCGTCCGCTGGTGAGTTCCGCCGCCGCCAACGCGGCCGGACCGATTCCGGCGTCGGTCCCGCGGGAGGTCGAGGTGCTCGACGTCGCCGAGCTGCCCGATCCGCGAAGCTACTTCGCGGGTGAGCCGCGGGTTCCGGCCGACGACGCGCCGACGGTCATCATCCTGCCCGCTCATTTCTCCGGTTCTCCGCGTGCGGCGGAACGTCTGCTGGCGGACGCGGTGACGGATCATCTCGCCGCCGCGCTGCACGACGGAGGAATCGCCCGCATCGTCGATCGAAACGAACTGGACCGCGTGCTTCGTGAACGCGATCTCTCCGATCGACCGGCGGCGCCGCTGCGGGCTTACGATCTGATGCTGCGCCTGCACGTCGACACCGAGCGATTCGCACCGCGGGCGCGATTGTCGCTGATCGACCTCTCGACGGGAAGTATTCACGGCGAGGTCACGGCCTCTTGGCCCCTGCGGCCGGAGGATCTGAAGCGGTGGGTCGCCGGCTGCCGCGCGTCGGTCGCGAAGAGAAGCGAGGCAGTCGATGAACGGATCGTGAAGGTCCGCCTCACGCCGACTCTCAACGTGACCGGCGCCGCCCGGATTCAGCCGCTCGCCGAGCGCATGGTGGAACTCCTGCGCGAGTCCCTGTCCCGATCGCCCCGGGTGCGAATCGTCGAGCACCTCGAGGCGGCCACCGCCAAGGAGGAATCGCTGCTGCTGTTGATGGGGTTGAGCCGTCCCGCGGAAGGAAGCCGTTTCGAACCCGAAGCCGATTACACGGTCGAACTGCGAATCGAGGAACGCGACGCGCGCGGCAAGACGTTCGAGGCGACGCCGATCGAACTCGGTCTGCGGGTCCGCGCCCGGTCGGAAGCGGAGCCGCGGTGGCAGACGTATTCGGGAACCGTCGGCGAGTTGGACGCGCTGGTCCTGCGGGCGTGGAGCGACATTTCGGGCCGGATCGACCAAGCGCCCCCGCGGGTGGCGGAGAGTCTGCTGGCCGATTTCGACGAGCGCCGCCGCCAGGCACGGATCGAGCTGGAGGCGATCGACAAGGCGGCCGATGCGAGCGAAGCGGCGCGGCGGGGGGCGGCCGCCCTCAAGCTCGATCCCGCGTCGGAGCCGATTCACCACGCCTACCTGCAGGCGCTGCGGCGGGAGGCGTGGGAGTTGCACTCGCAGCCCGGCGCTCTGGAGCGCGCCGGCCGGCTGCTCGCGGAGTATCGCGCCTATTCCGAGCGGTTCGGCGACAGGGCCCGGCACACGACCGAGGTCGGCCGCGCCGCGCTCGTTTCGTCGCCGCCGTTGATGCGCTTGCACCTGAGCAAGGCGATCGCCCTCGACGACGAAATGGCCGAGCTGATCGAGAACATGAAGTTCGCCCTCGAGATGAATCTGAGCATCCCGGCGCTCGACCGCGTGAAGGCGACCGAAGGGAGCTTCGGTGAATCGTGGCAGGAGTTCGTCGTCGTGCAGCGGGCGATGCACGCTTTCGGCCGGCCGGAAGTCGAACGCGATGCGTGGGTCGATGAAATGCTGGCGATGTCGGAGCGGCAGGCGACCGAGATCGCTGCCGTGAAGGCCAAGTCGATCGGCACGATCCCGACCGCCGAGGCGGCGAAGTGGCTCCGGCGAAATCACCTCACGCTGGCGCTGGCCGCGGCGAGCCTTGCGCTCGACGAAGGCCGCCCGCCGCGGGCTCGCCGATTGGCGACTCTGTCGCGGGAACTCGCGGAACGCTACGGCATCAACGATCGGCCGGAAAGCGGAACGATCGAACGCGTCACCTTCCAGGCGACGCGGCGGCTGTTCCTGTTGTTCGACGATCCGGAGTTCCTCGGCGAACTCGACCGGATCTTCGGTCCGGCCCGGGTGCCGGCGCAGTCGCTCGCGGTGCGATTCGCCAGCCCCGGCGATCCGCTCACCCGCGAGCGCGGGGAAAATCCATTCGTGCACCTGCCGTATTTTCGCGAAGACAGCGGCCCGACCGGTTCCGCGATCTGGCCGCTGGCGCGGACGAGCGAGCGGCTGTACGTCCTGCTGCACACTCGCCCGGTGCCGCGGGTCTCGTACATTCCGTTGAACGACGACGGAAGCCCGCGAGGGAAGGTCGTCCCCGGGCGACCCGGCAGGAAGGCATGGGATACCGTGACCCAGCTTCCGCCGCTGCCGCTCCGGCCCGAGAGCGAGCTGCCGATCGCCCAGAAGGAACTGCGGATCACCGGGGCCTGTTACTGGCGCGAGCGGTTGTTCGTGGGAACCACTCAGCACGGGTTGCTGATCTTCGATCCCGCGAACGAAAGCTGGAGCGCGCTCGGCCCGCCGCAGGGACTCCCCGGCTGGTCGGTCGATTCGCTGTTTCCGCTCGACGACGACACGCTGTACTGCACGACGCTGTTGAAGGTCGGGACCACCGAGTCGCGCGACGAAGCGCACTTCACACTGGACTTCCCCGCGGGCGGCGTGACGATCGTCCATCGCACCGATCGCGATCGCAAGCGGTTCTACGAATACCGATTCGAAGCGATCTGGAAGAACGGCGAGAAGTGGACCGGCTGGAGCGGCACGGGGCCGGTCGGCGACATCTTCGATCCCGATCCCAGGCCGAGCGATGCGGACTTCCGCAGCCAGTATGCCCGCCGCAACGAGCGATTCCGCTTCGTCCCGAACCTGGCGGAGGTCGGCGGGCGGCGGTTCGTGTGGCGGAACTACGAGGTCTGCGAGATCGACGTCGACGGCCGGATCATCCGCTCGTGGCGTGGCTGGCGCGACCGGTTCGTCTACGGCTGGCAGAAACTGTCGGTCGACAAGGCGAGCGAATCTCCCTTCCGCAGCCCGCTCGGCGATCTCGAGCCGCCGCTGGCCGTCGTGGGCGACTATCTGGCGATTCTCAGCGGGGGCGTCACCTTGTTCGATCCGAAAACCGAAACCTGGTTCGGCCCGATTGGAACGTCCGCTTCGTGCGGCTACGGGACCGACACCGGCTTGTGGACGTTTTCCGAATTCGGGCAAGGCGTTTCCTACGCCTCACTGAAGGACGTGCTCGCCGCGGCGGAAGCGGCCGGCAACGTGTTCACGCCGGAGAGCTACCGCGAGCGAAAGCGGGCTTTCGTCGAACAGGCCGAGCCTTTCGACGAGGCGATCTACCGGATCGGCGAGCGGGAGTTCGATCGCGCCCACGCGTTGCTGAAGCAACTCGACGCCGACGATCCGAACCGGCCCGACGTCCTGCTGCTGCTGGGTGGTCTGCACGAAGCGAAGTTCGTCGCGCCTCACGCCGCGGCCGAGGACTACTTTCTCGGCCTGGCGCGCCACAAGGACTCCCAGGCCGCCTACAGCGGGCTCCGCCGGCTCGCCGAGTTCTACCAAGCGAACAAGCGCTGGAGAGACGCGCTCGACTGCCTCGAGCGCATCCGGGACCGCTTCGAGCTCGACTCGTCCCAGGCGCGGGAGCTCGAGGATGTCCGCAAGCAAGTCGCCCGCCGGGTCGCCGCGATCCCTGCCGAAGAACGACCAAGGCCGCGCCCCGCGATCGAATCGCCGCGGCCAATCGCGGACCAGCCGGTGCGGCTGTTGAAGCCGACGTGGCCGGAAGTCGATGCGGTCGAGGACGAGGCGACGCAGCCGCCGTGGATCCAGATCCACACGCTGGACAAGCCGGGCCAGCCGCTCGACGGGGACCGCAATTGGCGGTGGTACGACTGCGTTCCGCTCGTGGAGGGAGACGATCGACTGTACGTGCGGCTGAGCGTGCTCGGGCGTTCGGAACATCGCCTCGCCTCGCTGCCGATCGACGCGCGGGGGCGTCCCATGGGCGATGCCCAGCCCGTCGAGGACGATCCGCTGCGACGCGAGTTCCGCGCGATCACCCCGATGGCGGACAAGAGGTTCCTGATCACTGCGTCGGCCTTCGTCGGCGGCCGGTTGATCGTCGGGACACGAAGCCACGGTCTGATCGCTTTCGACCCGAAGGAGGAGCGCTGGTCGCCGTATGGCCCGGAACAGGGGCTGCCTGCGTTGCGCGTCGATTCGATCACCCCCTTCGGCGACGGACGCCTCTTGTGCGGAGCCGACATCGACCAGCGGCCGGTGTATTACGTGTTCGACGCCGCGACGGGAGAGGTGACGCTGTTGCAGCGCACCGATCGCAGCAAGGGAATCCAGTTCCTGTTCGACGTTCCGGTAAAGCACGCCTGGCTGCATGACGGCAAGCTGCGGGCGCTGTCGATGCTGGCGTTTCGCGATGACCTGCTCGACGCTGCGCCTTCGCGGCACAAGTATCCCACGCGGTCCGTTCACGGATGGCGCGCCGAGTTCGCGAATCAGCTCGGAACCTGGGCCGCCGACGCGGCCGAACTCGACGGACGCCACTACTACACCACCTGGCAGGGACTGTTCGAGCTCGACCCCGGCGGGCGGCCGCTGCGGAACTGGCTCGGCCGGCATAACGTGCTCCTGGCCGGCTCCGCGTGGAAGAACGCCGAAATCGAGCTGCCCGGCAAGGCGCCCGCATTTCGATCGCTGACGAAGGCCGGCGGCTTGCTGGTTTCGCAGCGCACGGTCCGGCGGCTCCCTTCGAGCGGCGCCTATTCCGTCGAGATCTTCACGTTGACCGGATTCGATCCTCGCACCGAGACCTGGTTCGGTCCGCTGCGAATCCCGAGCCCGTCGATCCGCGGCGGACGAGGCGGCGTCTGGTTCGCCGGCCGCCAGAGCGTCGGCTGGATCGACGTCGAGGACATTCCGCGAGTCGCCCGCGAGACGGGCCGGGCCTACTCAACCGCCGAGTTCCAGCAGCGGCTGAAAGATCGGACTGCCGCCGGCGAGCCGCTCGACCAAGCCAAGAGGCTGTTTTCTCTGCGCCGGTTCGACGAAGCCGCCCGAGCGCTCGACGAAGCGCTCGCATCCGATCCGGACGACGCCGAGCCGCTTCTGCTCGCGGGCTGGGCGAACGACACGTGGAGCGGCAAGCGGCCGGAGAAGGCCGTCGAGTTCTATCGCCGATTGGGCGCCCGCGACGATCCGAATGCGGCGTTCACCGGACTCTACGGCGAGTTTCGACTGCGGATCGCCACCGGAAAAACCACCGAAGCCGTCTCCCTGCGCGACGAACTGTTGCGCCGGTTCCCGAAAATCCTCGACCGGCAACTGCAGCTCGACATCGAGGGATACCAGCCGTCGGCCAAACAGACAGCGAAGCCTTGAGAACCTCCGAACCATGAACTCCAAATCCGCATCGGCCGTTGCGATCGCGTGGCTGGTGGCGCTCGGCGCCGCCTTCCCGTCAGTGCGGGGGGAAGAAGTCGCGCGACCGCAGGAAGCGCCACAGCCGCCGCTGGCGCCCTACACCGGTCCGACGGTGGCTGCGCCCGCGACGGCGCTCTCCGTCGTCG
Organism: Planctomycetales bacterium; assembly: GCA_040877365.1. Taxonomy (GTDB): domain Bacteria; phylum Planctomycetota; class Planctomycetia; order Planctomycetales; family Planctomycetaceae; genus JBBDNT01. Next base: position 17,707 of record JBBDNU010000234.1, on the reverse strand, counting down.
TCCTGCCGCCGCGGATCGAGGGAGAGGCGAACCCGGCGACGCTTACCGCGGCCGAAGCCGCCTGCGACCGCCTCGCGCAGGAGCTTGCCGCGGGCGGAAAGGTGCAGGTGGTCGATCGCGGGAACCTGGTCCGTATTCTCGACGAGCGCAAGCTCGCGGGATCGAATCAGCCGCCGATCACCGCCCTTTCCGCGATGCTGCGTCTCGAAGTCTCGGGTGGTGCGGCTGAAGGACGCACGCGGTTGCAGGTCGTCGACCTGGCGACCGGAAATCCGCTCGGCGAGCGGGAGTTTCCCTGGCCGCTGACCGAACCGGACGTGAAGCCGATGCGGAAGTTCTGCCGTGCCGCGCTCGCCGAGGCAGCGACCGCGACTGCGGGAAAGCGCAAGGTCCGCTTGCTGCCGGTCAACGATCTCCAGGGGAACGTGCGGCTCCGCCCGCTCGCCTATCGGCTCGAAAACGCGTTCCGCGAGTCGCTCCGGAAGTCGGAGCACGTGGTGCTGGTGCAGCATCTCGAGGCGGCATCGAGTTGGGAGGAATCGCTGCTGTTGTCGATGGGACTGGCCCGCCTTCCCGGCGGCAAACAGTTCGCTCCGCAGGCGGACGCGGCGATCGAGCTGAAGCTCGAAGAACGCGACGCCGTCGGCAAGACGTTCGATCAGACGACCGTCGTGCTCGGCGTCGGACTTCACGACGGCGGCGGCGGAGAGATCGACTGGAGCGAATCGACCGCCAAGGTGCGCGATTTCGACCAACTCATCGTTCGCGCCTGGGAGAGCACGGCGGAACGGCTCGACGCGGTCCGCGGCATCTCGGCGGCCGACGTGCTTAAGGAGTTCGCCACCCGCCGCCAACAGGCGGAAGCGGAACTCCGCGCCGCCAAGAGCGTGTGTCCCGATCCGTCCAGCACATCGCCTCCGGAAAAGATCGCCGAGGCGATCGAACATCTCGAAACGGCGATGAAGATCGATCCCACCTTCGCCCAGCCGCATTTCGAGATTCTGCCGTACTTCAATGCCCAGTGTCTGCGTACCTGGTACAAGGCAATCGGCGACAAGGACGTCGATGCAAACGGGGACCCCGAGATCGCGCACATCGAGCCGGTCGCGTTGCGATCGCTCCAGTCGGCAGTGACGTACGTCACGCATCCGGACTGCGATCCGGCCATGAAGGACAGGGCCTATGTCTGGTGCCTGTACTCCTCTATTTACACGTCGCTGCGCGGCTTCACCGATACGGCCTACGACGAGAAGAAGAAGACCCCGCAGCGGACGAAACTCACGCGGCCGCTGGTGGACGCGATGAAAGTTGTCGTCACCCAGACATTCACGAGTGCCGCGGAGGACATCAACTCGACGTCCCGCTTGGAGGGGGGCGTCGTCATCGTTTGGCGCGGCATGAAGTTCACCGGCTACTCGAACGAAGAGCGGCGCGCCTGGTTGGCCGAACTGGCGCCGCACGCGGACCGGATGAATCAGGAGTTGGTTCGCAAATCGGACATGGAGGATCTGCGCCGGGTGCAGGCTCGAATCATGACCTTTGCCGAAGCCGATGAACCAGCCCGATCGGTCGCGCAGCCGACGGGACAGGCGGTAGCGTCGAAATCGCCATCGCCGTCCGACAAGCGCCCCTACATCCCAGCGCTGCGGATCAACTGGCCTTACACCGTCGTTCCGGGCGCGACGCCGCGGAGTCCCGAGGAGCCGCCCGAACTGCACGTGGTCCGCCTCGATTATCGCCGCAGCGAAAATCGGGCAATCGTGCCGTTGTCCCCCATCGCCGTCGACCGCAAATACGCCTACCTGCTCGCATCGCCCAGAGCCTCCGTCGAGTGGGGTTATGGAAACCGTGCCTATCGATCCGCCGGCCCCTATACGCTGGTGATGATCCCGCTCGACGCGGAGGGCCGACCGATCGGGAAGCTGGTCGACGTGCCGGGAATCAGCCCTGCCATTCACCGGGAATACCCGATCCGGGATTGGGAGGGCGCGATCATCCCGGATGGCCAGCCGGCGATGCGAAGCCAGAGGTCGGTCGTCGCCGAGGCACGCGGTGGAAAGCTCTACCTCGCCACCGACCACGATGGGCTGTTCATCTACGATCCGGAGAAGGACTCCTGGCGCGTTTTCGGACCGGAACAGGGGAACCCCACGCCGGGCATCACGGGGTTTCATTTTCTCGATGATCGCCGATTGTATTGCGTTGGAGTGCAGGAACTCAGCGACCGCTCGCGGAGCCGTAACGTTCATTTCACCATCGATCTCGAAACCGGGACCGTCGAACTCCTGCACCGCGTCGAGTTCGGCGAGACCGAGCGGTTTTCGCATCGTCTCGTGCCGATCTGGAAGCACGAGTACAAGCTCGTGGACGGCTGGTCGATCGACCTGTTGTCGGAGGCGCCGCAGCGGCGGGAAGGCAAGTCGGCGCAAGTTTTCCGCAGGACGAATGCCGCCGCGCGGATCGGCGAACGCTTCTTCTTCACCACCGAGCGAGTGAACAGCGCCGAGAGCGAATTGCATGAGCACGATTCGGAAGGAAACATTCTGCGAAGTTGGCAGGACATGCGGACTACGGAGATCCCGTTTCTCCCGGGCGGGTCGCTTTCCCGGATCGGCAACGCCGCGCCGCATTCCGGCTATATGGTGCAGGCCGGCGAGTATCTCGTGTTCTTCAACGTGGGAGGCGGGATCACCCTCTTCGATCCGCAGGCCGATACCTGGCACTTCGCGCCATTGCCGCGTTCGCAATCGCACGTGATGCACGCCGTTGGGGCACCGGCCGGCGTGTGGCTGGTGCTCGATACCGGGCAATGGAACGCTCAAAACATCGCCGCGTACATGACGACCGACGACCTGCTGCGGCGCGCGAAGGAATGGGGCTGCGTCGCCACCTCGCGCGAGGCCGGCACTCTCTGGCGGAAGTTCGCATCCCGCAGGTCCGTCCTGGTGCAGGCGCAGATCGAGTTCATGCTCCGCGATTTCGACGCCTGCGAGCGGTTGCTCGACGAAGCGCTCGCAGAAAAGCCCGACGATCGAATCGCGATCTACCTGCTGGCGTTGATGCACGATCGCGGCGCGCGGAACAAGCCGGACGTCGCGCTGGAGCATTACCGGCGACTGACCGAACTGGCCGACGATTCGGCCGTCGCCACCGGTCTGCTGCATTCGATCGCCCTGCACCGCAATGCCAAACGGTGGAACGAAGTGCTGGCCCTCGGCGAGGAATTGACTCGACGTTACCCCGGCCTCGACGAGCGGTCCCTCCGCTACGTTCGGAACTGGATGGCGGAAGCCGACAAGAACAGGTGAAAACATGCCGCAGCCGGTTCATCGTCGATTCGTCGTGGTCGCATCACTTCTCATGTCGATCGCGCTGGGGAACCACTCCTCAGCGTCGGCGGAAGCTGATCCGCGAAATGAAATCGCGATTCTCGAGTCCGCATTGTTCGAATCCGACCTGTCCGTCGAGCGATTGAAATCGTCACTGGCGGAGCTGGGCGACGCATCGAAACGCGAGGCTGCCAAGTCGGTGCTGTCGACTATTCGTCGAATGGAGGGCGGTTCACACGCGTGGACGGTGAGCTGAAGCCGACGGAGCCTTCCCTTCTGGCGGGGCGGCTGAGTTTCGCCTTGGCTCCGCCGCTGCCGACGCTCGCCCGTGTGCCGGAGGTTCGCCTGACGCGCGATCAACAGCGGATCGGCGGAAGTTCGCTGCCTCCCCGCTGGATGAAGCCGCTCCTCCCCATCCGGTTTCAGAGGCTGATCGATCCACGCGGAATCGGCAGTGCCGGACCGATTCCCGAGATCGTTCCGCTGGAAACCGATGAAATTCTCAACGCCGACGAACTTCCCGATCCGCGAACCTATCTCGCGACCGAGGGACGGAATCCGGCCGTCGAACCAGCCACATATGCCGACGGTGCACCGGTGCCGCCGACTCCGCTGCGGCAGGTGGTCGTTCTCCCGCCGAAGGTCTCGGCCTCGGCCCGCCGTTCGGAGCAACTGCTGGCGGACGCGGTGTCGGACCATCTCGCCGCGGCTCTCGAGACGGCGAAGATCGCCCGCGTCGTCGACCGCGACGAACTGGACCGCGTCCTGCGGGAACGGAACCTGTCGACCGCTCCGGCCGGACCGGTGCTTGCATACGACCTGCTGATGCGCCTGGACATCGACGCCGATCGCCTGGCGCCGCGGGCGCGGCTGACGCTCGTCGAACTGTCGACAGGAACGGCGGTCGGCGACGTGTCGGCTCCCTGGCCGGCCCGCAAGACGGATTTGCAGCGGTGGGTCGCCGCCTGCCGCGAGGCAGTCGCCATTGATGCCAAGACCGACCGCCGGATCGTGAAGGTGCGGCTCACACCGCCGCGGAACGTGACCCGTTCCGCGCGGATGGCGCCTTTCGCCCGAAGGTTGACGGCGAACCTGCGGGATTCGCTCGGAAATGCGCCGGAAGTGCGGATCGTCGAACATCTGGAAGCGGCGACCGCCAAGGAGGAATCGTTGTTGCTGCTGATGGGGCACAGCCGACTGGCGGACGAGCGCCGGTTCGAGCCGGAGTCCGACTATTCCATCGAGTTGCGGATCGAGGAACAGGCGGCGGTCGGCAAGACGTTCGACGATACGCCGATCACCCTCGGCGTGCGCGTCCGCCGCCGATCGGAGGAGGAATCGGAATGGCGAACCTTCACGGGCAGGGTGAAGGAGTTCGACAAGCTGGCGGCCGAGGTTTGGTCGGAGACATTGCGGCGGGTGACGCAGTCGCCGCCGCGCAAGATCGACGACGTTCAGGGCGAACTGGCCGAACGCCGCCGCCAGGCCGAAATCGAAGTGGAGGCGGCGGGACGTGCGAACTCTCCCGCAGTGGCCGTCCAGCACGCCGCGGCCGCCGTCAAGCTCGATCCCGCCTCGGTGGAGATTCATTACGCCTACCTCCAGGCGCTGAAGGAAGAAGCCTACGCGGCGCGGAAATCGGAGGGGAATCTGTCGCGCAGCCGTCGGCTGCTGGCCGAAGTCCGCGTTTATCTGGAACGCTTCGGTCCCGGTGCGCCTAGTATCGAGGAACTGCCCGGCTTTCTCCGCAGCGTGAACATGTCGCCCCCGCTGCTCGAAATGCACAGGGGGGACGTGGCGCTAGCCGTCGATGGCGACCTGGCCGCGCTCCTTGACGACATGAAGTTCGTGCTGGACGCCGCGCTGAAGCGGGAACTCGGCGACGTATTTCCGGAGGTCGTGATCGTCTATCGCGGCATGCGTTCGCGCGGGCGCCCCATCGAGGGGCGCGACGCCTGGGTCGACGGCCTGCTGGCGGAGGCCGAGCGGCACAGCCGCAAGCTGCTCGGCAAGAAGAACGCGGATCTCCGATCATTCGAAATCCGGTCATTCGGCGGAAAGCACGTGCAATTGGTGATCGCCGCGGCCACCCTGGCGCTGGAGGAGGGGCGCTCGCAGCGCGCCCGCGAGCTGGCGAACACCGCACGGAATCTGCTGGCGAAACACGGCTTCCGGGAAGAGGCCGAGAACGACCCTCTCCAGGAGTACTATTTCCAGTCGACGCGGCGCCTGTTCCAGTTCTTCGACGATCCCGACGACCTGGCCGAGTTCGATCGCGCATTCGGCCTCCAGCCGACGAAGATTCCCGCCCGCGGGCTGTCGGTTCGGCTGGAGAGTCCCGCCCGGTATCTCGCGCTGGAGAAGCCCGAGGCGCCCCGGATCGACGTGCATTATAACCGGCCCGATTCCGGCCCGCTGCTGCCCTCGGACATCTGGCCCCTCGCGGTCACCAAGGATCGATTGTACGTGCTGCTGCATGTCGTGCCGACGCCGGTGTTCGCCTATGTTCCGCTGAACGCCGACGGCAGCCCGAAGGGCAAGGAAGTCGTCGTCCCCGGTCGAAAGTTCGGGCGGGCCTGGGACGCAATCACCAGGCTGCCCGCCGCACCGCTCCGTTCCGAGAAGCCGGTGTCGCCCGGCAAGGACGAACTCCGCATCACGGGCGCGCGAATGGTTGGGAATCGCTTGTACGTGGGAACCACGGTGCACGGGTTGTTGGTGTTCGATCCCGCGGAGGAGACATGGAGCGTATTCGGTCCCGAACAGGGTTTGCCGTCGTGGTCGGTGGACTCCTTCTTCCCCCTCGACGACGACACGCTCTACTGCACGGCCCTCGTTGCCGGCGAGAAACCATTTTCCGCGGATGAAGCGCACTACACACTCGGTCTGACCGATGGGAAGGTGACTCTCATCCACCGCTCCGCCGCGAACGGCAAACGCTTCTATGATTTCCGCCTCGAAGGCATCTGGAAGAATGTCGAAAAATGGTCTGGATGGAGCGGGAGCGGCGCACTCCCCGACCTCTTTCATGGCCTGCCGCACCGGGGCGACGATGCGGACGAAGACGCATTCCGGAACAGACACAGCCGCCGAGACGACCGCCTGCGGTTCGTCTCGCTCGTCGCGGAAGTCGGGCCGCGTCGCTTCGTGTGGTGGAAAGAGCAAATCCGTGAAATCGATGCCGATGGGCGAATCATTCGCTCCTGGCGCGGCTGGCGTACTCAGTTCTACTCGGCAGCCGGGGAGTTCGCTGTCCAAGCCGGCGACGAATCGCCCTTCCCTAGTCCAACTTCGTTGGACTTGCCGCTGACGGTCGCCGGCAAGTATCTCGTGATCGGCGTGATCGGCGGCACGACGCTCTTCGATCCGGAGACCGAAACCTGGTATGGCCCGTTCGAGGGAAACGGCAAGTACAGCCTCGGAACCGAAATCGGACTGTGGACCTTCAACCAAGGGGTGATCTACACCAGGCTCGATGACCTGATCGCCGCGGCGAAGGCGTCCGGGAATGTCTGGACACTCGACCGATATCATGGCTGGAGGCGGAACTTCATCGAGACGGCCGAGACATTCACGGTCGCGCGGGGAGGCCGTGAATTCACCGTCAAGACCGATGCGTTCCAGCAGGCCGTCTATTGGATCGTCGCCGGCGAGTTCCAACGCGCTCGCGTGGCTTTGAAGAAGATCGAAGCCGACGATCCGAACCGGGCCGACGTCCTGCTGTTGCTCGGCGGGTTGCATGAAGCGAACCACGTCGAGCCGCACGGCGAGGCGGAGTCGTACTTCCTCCGCCTGGCGGCGCACGAGGACGATCAGGCGGCCTACACCGGATTGCGCCGACTGATCGACTTCTATCGGACCCATCAGCGGTGGCCAGCAGCTCAGGCACGATTCGAGCAGATGACCGCTCGCTTCGAGCACGAATCCGGGCCGCGAACCTGGGAAATCGATCGAATTCGCAAGGAGATCAGCCGCGGAGCCGCCGCCGGCGACCGCGACCGTTGACTTCACGCGGTCGCAGTTCGGCGCAATTCGGTGGTCGAGCATCACTCCCATCGCCTGGCCGAAGGCGCTTCGCCCTGGCCCGCTGCACGTGACGTGGCTGCGGAACTGGCGGGGCAAGTTCTACATCGCGACCTCCTCGCAGGGGCTGCTCATCTACGGCCCGCGAGAGGACTCGTGGAAGATCGTCACCCCGGACGACGGTCTCCCGGCCTGGAACGTCGGGCGCGTGTTCCCCGTGGATGGCGGCCAACTCTACGGCACGACCGGGATCTCCCTCGATCAGCGGCAGCGCGAGTTCATCGACTTCTTCTTCGACACGAGCCAGCTTCGCGCCAACTGAATCGACGCACGCCGGACGACAACCGCACCCTGAAGTTCCGGCATGTCCCACTGGACATCGTCTCGAGCGACTGGCCGGCCCCCATTCGCCCCGGCCGATCCGCGCGACGTTCCTGCGGAAACGGCGACAAGCTCTACATCGGAAGCTCCGCTCATGGATTGTTCATCTTCGATCCGATTGCCGATGCGTGGCAGGTCGTGACTCCCGCCGAAGGACTTCCTGCCTGGAAAGTTCAGTCAAGCTGCGGCGAATCAGTGCGCGGACCTGTATCGAGACGCCCGTCCTCGCACTGTGAGCAGGGCGCCCGGGTTTCCGGAGGCGGTCCGTGACGCGCCGGGTGGTCGATCGCGGCCGACTGGTGAATGATCCGGGCTAGCGTGCGGGCTTCCGAGGAGCATGCGGAGGTCCGCCCGACTCGAGCCCCAGGAAGAAATGGCGGGCGTTGGTGCCCAAGGTCCGCGTGCGGTAGCCCCCCTCCTGGACGACGAGCGTCGGCAGTCGCAACGCGCCGATCATCTGCCCGTTGAGTTCGAAATCCCTGGCGCCGAGCGACCAGGTGCCGGTGGGGTCGCCCTTGGCCGGATCGAGTCCGAGCGCAACGACGAGGAACGCGGGCTCGAACTGCGTCACGAGCCGGATCGCCTTCGCGAGGGCCTTGCGGTACTGCTCGCCGTTCTGCGCCTCGGGAAGCGGGAGGTTCAGGTTGAACCCCGCGCCCGCGCCGCTGCCGCGCTCGTCGGCGAAACCGGTGAAGTACGGATACGCGAACGCCGGGTTGCCGTGGATCGAGATGGTCAGCACATCGTTCCGCTCGTAGAAGATTTCCTGCTGCCCGTTGCCGTGGTGGTAATCGACGTCGAGGACCGCGACCTTCCCGAACCGCGCCAGGAACTGCGCCGCGATCGCCGCGTTGTTGAAGTAGCAGAACCCGCCGAACGACCGCGACTCGGCATGATGCCCGGGAGGCCGCACGAGCGCGTATGCGAACCGGCGGCCGTCGAGCACCCCCTCCGCCGCCGTCAGCGCGCAATCGACGGCGCGGCGGGCCGCCACGATGACGCTCGGGTTGAGCGGCGTGAAGGTGTCGATGCAGTAGTAACCCGCCCGGACCGACAGCTCGCGCGGCGGACGGGCCGTGTTGCGGATCGGGAAGACGTAAGGATAGACCGACTTTCCGGCCGGCACGCCGGCGCAGGCGCGGCGGATGTAATCGAAATAGTCGCGGCTGTGGACCGCGGTGATGTGCCGGTCGGGAAAGTCGCGGGGCGCGATTTTCTCGAACCGTCCGGTCGGCTCGAGCTCCGACTGGATCGCCTTGATCCGCACGGGAGATTCGACATAGCCCCGCTCGCGGACGTGGTGGATCTCGTGCCGGTCGGTCACGACGAACGCGATCCCCGGGCGTCGCGTCGGAGCGGCGGGTTGGACCGGCTGCGGCTTCGCGTAGCGGAACTCGCGGCGGCGGACCGGATCGTCGCGGAAGGAGTTCACGACCCGCTCGACGTATTCCGGCGGGCACAGATAGCCGTACTTCCGCTCGAGAATCGCGCGCACGACCTTGCGGGCGAAGTCGCGTCGAAGCGGTTCGTCGCGGCCGAGGCCGTCGAACACGAGGTGCGGCTGGCAGCGGTCGCCCGGCGCGACGGGGGTTTCGTAGGCGGTCCCCACGATCGGGCGGGCGCCGTACCGCTCATAGAACTTGAGCCGGGCCGCGTTGTGCTTGCGCAGCAAGGGGTCGGGACAGTCGGCGGGATCGTCGGGGAGGCACTCGAAGAACAGGCCCCGCACGTGCATGGCCAGCGCCTCGTCGCGGACGCGCTCGTAAAGCGCCCCGCCGATCCCCCGCCCCGCCCGCCCCTTCGATGAAACCAGATAGTCGAGGAAGCAGAACCGCAATTCCGGATCGTGCAGCACGAGCGCCAGCCCCTGCACGCGGCCGCGGCCCCCTTCCGCCACGTACAGCAGCGTCACGAACCGCTGCTTGAAGGGATTGCCGAGCTTTTCCGGCAGGCTGTCGATCTCCTCGGTCCGCGCGCCCGGGAAGTGCTCGCGGAGCATCGCCTGGGCCTCCGCGATCGCCTGCTGGTTGGCCGGCGCGACATCATCGTGGACGCGGCGGATGCGAAACATCGAAGCTCACACGCCCGAGCGGATCACGATCTCGTCGCCGTCGCGGACGACGTAGTCCTTGCCCTCGAGATGATACAGCCCCGCCGCCTTGACTTCCCGCTCCGAACCGAGCCGCAGCAGGTCCTCCACCGACATCACCTCCGCCCGGATGAACCCGCGGGCCAGGTCGCTGTGGATCGTATCGGCGGCTTCGAGCGCCGTCGCGCCGCGCGGCAGCAGCCAGGCGTGGACTTCCTTCACGTCGCTGGTATAGAAGGTGATCTGGTCGGTGACGGCGAAAATCGCTTTCAGCAACCGCTCGCGGCACGGCTCGCCCAGTCCCATCTCGGCCGCGAACACCGCCCGGTCCTCCTCCGGCAGCGCCTGCACTTCGAGCTCGAGTCCGACCGGCGCGGCGAGCGCCCGCACCCCCTGCGACTCGAACGCCGCGAGCAGCTTCGGGTCGCAGTCCGCGTCAGCCGTATTGAGCACCACCAGCCCCGGCTTCCGCGTGAGGAGCGCGAACGACCGGCACGCCTGCTCCTGCTCGCGGCTGAACTCGACGCCACGCAGCGGCCGCCCCTCCTCGAGGAGCGCGTGGACCGGCCCGAGCAGATCCAGCTCTTCCTGGAGCTTGGCGCGGTCGGGACGCGACTTCAAGATGTCCTTCCGCAGACGCTCGACGCGGTTCGTCACCACTTGGAGGTCGGCGAGGACGAGATCTTCCTGAAAGGCGGCCGCCTCGGCGAGCGGATCGCTCCCCGCGAACACGCCGATCGCCTGCACCAGCCCCGCCGCCTCGCGGATCACGCCCAGCCGTTGCGGGTTGACCCCATGTTCGTCGCGGCTGAGGCCGGGGGTGTCGAACAACTCGATGCGGGCCGGGACCGTCTTCTTCGGCTTGTGATGGGCGACGAGCCGGTCGAAGCGCTCGTCCGGGACGATGGCGATGCCGACCTGCCCGGATTGCACCTTGGCGATGTCGGGCTTCGTGCCCGTGAGCAATTCGAACAGCGTGCTCTTGCCGCCGCCCTGGTATCCGACGAGGCCGATTTTCATGGGGTTGAAGTTGACTCATTAGGAAGCGGTGACTGCGGTCAAAGGAATGCTCCCGAAAGCGGCATCCGACCGGGCGATTTTCTTGCGTCGGCAATTTTCGCGAAATCGCAGGAATTCGACTGCTGCAATAGTTGACGCCGACGACATAGACGGTATCATTGGGCTGTGTATTCGACATCGCGGAATCCGAGAGGAGGGTATCGGCATGTCGATTGGTGAAGCCGGCCAGAAGACGATTCCTGCGTATGTGTCGTTCGACACGTTTCTTAGCTTCGTTGGCAGTCTGAAGGACTCCATCGTCCCGCAGCATATCGACCGCGGCATGATGGACGGAATGGCTGGCGGCGTACAAAGCCACCTCCTCTCCGCGCTGCGGTTTCTCGGACTGGTGCATGGAAAGGACGATGCAGTTCGGGAAGAATTCAGGCAACTTGTAGCGGCACATGGAACTTCGGAGTGGAAACCTGCACTTGACGCGACCTTGAAGTCCGCCTACTCGGACGTGTCGGACGAAGTCGATATCAGCAACACAACCGACCGGAAACTGCGAGACGCCTTCAAGAAGGCGTTCAGCGTCGAGAAATCGATGCTCGATCGTGCAGTTCGATTTTATGTCCGCGGAATGCGCGAAGCGGGAATCCCGGTCTCGCCGCATGTCGGAAAGCGGAGGCCGCGTGGCTCGGGTGCTCGCAAGAACGGTCCGCCAAAGGAACGGAACAAATTGCGAGACACAGTTCCACCGTCTGTTCCGAATTCGACGATCGACGCGCAGCGAACGGTTGACACGCCGTCCGGGATGATCGACTTCCCGATCCCAATGGGCGACAAGACAGGTTTCATCAGGATTCGGTCGGACCTGACGATGGAACACTATCCACTCGTGGAAGCGATGCTCAACACAGTCAAGGTGTTGGCAGAAACGAACAGTGGCAGAGCGAACGCCTAATGGCTGCACGCAGGGAATGGGTGACGAAAGCCATCATGGATGGCCATGAATCTGAAAGGTGCTTGATGGAGGAAGCCCCCTCCATCAAGTGTGAGCGTCCAAAGCCCTGAAGAGGGGGTCCAAACCCTCTGCACCCACCCTCGCGTGTAGTGTTCCACGGGCTACCGTCCCGCGCTCGGGCACCACAGCGGAGGAGTCGCATTCTATTCGCCGGTCTTGCTTGAAGCAAGTGGACGTTCCACGTTTGGTGTTGCCGGATGCCTGCTCGCTTCCTGACGCTCGACCCTCATTCGACTCCCGGAAACGCATTCCGGTAATGGTCGATCCGTGGCTGCCGCGAGCCTTCCGGCCAAAGGATGCCGATCACGTCGAAGCGGCTGCGGTGGTCGAGGAGGCCGCGGCGCTTGAGCCAGGCGAGGGCGGCGCGGGTCATCTGGCGTTGTTTCCGCTGGTCGACCGCTTCGACGGGGAGTCCGGCGGCGTCGGAGCGGCGGGTCTTGACCTCGACGAACACGATCCACTCGCCGTCGCGGGCGATCAGGTCGATCTCGCCGAACCGCGACGCATGCTGCCGAGCGAGGATGCGATAGCCCTGCCGGCGCAGAAACCGCGCCGCCGCCCGCTCCCCGCGGTTGCCCAGCAGCTTGCGGATCCAGCCGATCATTCCAATGGCTTTCAAGCGGGCATGAGACGACCTCCGGGCACACGGGGGCGACTCGCTCCAGCATACAGCGGCATAGCGCACTGGCAAGCCGCAAGATTCGCAGAGTTCGCGGAAATGGGACTCGCGCATCAAGCCCGGCGCAGGTTGATTCGTTCGTCCGTTTCGCGCCTTCTGCGTTGTCTGCGGATGATCGCGCTCGCTGCGGACCGCCGGCTATTCGCCCGCTTCGTCCGTCTTGCGGGGGCGGCGGCGCTCCGTGAGGCGGGTCGCCTTGCCGGTCCGCTCGCGGAGGTAGAACAGCTTCGCCCGGCGGACGCGGCCGTGGCTCTTCACCACCAGCTTCGCCACCTTCGGCGAGTGCAGCGGGAAGGTCCGCTCGACCCCTTCCCCGGCGACGATGCGGCGGACGGTGAACGACTCCCGCATCCCGCCGGCGCGGCGGGCGATGACGATCCCGCTGAAGACCTGGATCCGCTCCTTGTCCCCTTCGAGGATCCGCGTGTGGACGTCCACCGTGTCCCCGATCTCGAACTCGAGGTCGTTGTCGCGGAGGCTGGATTCTTCGGTGAGTTTGAGTAGGGGGTGCATGGGTTGGTCCCGTTGTCGGTTGTAGGGTGGGCTGTGCCCACCGGCATGTGGATCCGGTTTCCGTCGCGATGTGGTGGGCACAGCCCACCCTACTTGTATGGCCGCCTGCTTTTTCGCTACGAACGACATTCCCCGCCCGCGATCGCTCTCGTTCTTTCCCGGCTGCGTTCGTCTCGCCAGCGGGCGATCTCGGCGTGGTTGCCGCTCAGCAGGACTTCGGGCACGCGCATCCCGCGATATTCCGGCGGGCGGGTGTACTGCGGGTACTCCAGGAGTCCTTCTTCGAAGGATTCGTACTTGCTGCTGGTTTCGTCCCCCAGCACGCCGGGGACCAGGCGGATCACGGTGTCGATCAGCAGCATCGCCGGGACTTCGCCGCCGTTGGCGATGAAGTCGCCGACGGAGATCTCCAGCGGCTCGAGCCCCTCCCGGATGCGGTCGTCGAACCCCTCGTACCGCCCGCAGAGGAGCACCAGCCGGTCGTATTCGGCCAGCTCGCGGACGAGTTGCTGGTCAAGCCGGCGTCCGGTCGGAGTGAGCAGCACGATCCGGCCCGGCGCGTCCCCCTCCCGCTGGACCGCCTCGACGCAGTCGAACACGGGCTGGCAGACGATGAGCATGCCCGGGCCGCCGCCGTAGGGGCGGTCGTCGACCTTGCCGTGCTTGTCGGCGGTCCAGTCGCGGAAGTTCCAGCGGTGGATCCCGACGAGCTTGCGCTGGATCGCGAGCTTCAGCAGGCTCTGCCCGAGCCAGCCGTCGAAGATCTCCGGGAACAGGGTGAGGATGTCGAAACGCATCGGGGGAAAATCCCAAGGTCCAAATCTCAATGACCAAATCCCAAGGTCCAAATCCCAATGACCAATGAAAGCCGACAGTCAACTCGCCGTTTTGGACATTGGACATTGGTCTTTCGTTGGTCATTCCGTCGCGGCGGCTTCCGGCTCGGCCGCGGCCTCGGGTTCCGCCGGCGGCGGGGGCGCCTTGGGCGGGGTGAGCGGCGGGGGCTGCCTGGCCACGCCGAACTTGTTGGTCTTCACCTTTTTGATCAGGACCGCGACCTTCGGGCTGGGTTGCGCCCCGACCGAGATCCAGTAGTCGATCCGCTCCAGGTTCAACTGCGCCCGCTGCGACTTGTCGCGGACCATCGGGTCGTAATGGCCGACCTCCTCGATCGCCTTGCCGTCGCGCGGATTCCGCGAGTCCATCACGCACACGCGAAAGAAGGGACGATGCGTCCGCCCCATCCGCTTCATTCGAATTCGTACTGCCACGCGCGTCTCCTTGATTGTCAGTGGTCGGTGGATAGTGGACAGTGGACAGAACGAGGCATCGTCTTCTCTGCCCACTGTCCACTCCCCACCGTCCACTCTTCTTCAACGATTTCGCCGCCGTTGTTTCCGGGCTTCCTTGCGTTGCTTCTTCCGCTTCTCGCGGAGCACGAGCTTGTCCACCGGACCGCGCTTGCTCCGCTGTTTCTCCCGGCGGAGGCCGGCATCCGGGTTCTGCGCCGCCATCGCGGAGAGTTCCTTCACCATCCGCATCCGGTCCCGCACGCCCAAGCCGGCCATCGCCTGCATCATGCCGCCCATGGCCTTGAAATCCTTCAGCAGCTTGTTGACCTCGGCCGGCTCGGTCCCGCTGCCGCGGGCGATGCGGTTGCGGCGGCTGCGGTCGATGAGGTCCGGGCGCTGCCGCTCGTCGAGGGTCATCGAGCCGATCATCGCCTCGACGCGGCCCATGTCCTTCTCGGGGTTCATTCCGGCGAGCGAGTCGGCGATGTTCCCCATCCCGGGGAGCATCTTCAGGACCTCGCCCATCGATCCCAGCTTGCGGATCATCCCCATCTGCTTGCGGAAATCGTCGAGGGTGAACTTCCCCTCGAGCATCTTCCGCTGCTGGTCCTCCATGTCCTCCTGGGACATTTTCCCCGCGGCCATCTCGGCCAGCGAGGCGAGGTCGCCCCCACCGAGGATCCGCGAGGCCATCCGGTCCGGATGGAACTCCTGGAGCTTGTCGAGCTGCTCGCCGACGCCGATGTACTTGATCGGCACGCCGGTGACCGCCTTGACGGACAGCGCCGCGCCCCCGCGGGTGTCGCCGTCCATCTTGGTCAGGACCACGCCGTCCAGCTCGAGCGCCTCGTTGAACGCCTTGGCGCTGTTGACGGCGTCCTGCCCGGTCATCGCGTCGCAGACGAGCAGCGCCTGGTCCGGTTCGAGCTTATTGTCGATGGACCGCAATTCGGCCATCAGCGCGTCGTCGATGTGCAGCCGGCCGGCGGTGTCGAGGATCAGGACGTTCGCCCCCTGCCGCTCGGCTTCCTTCCGCCCGTTGCGGCAGACCTGGACCGGATTGCTCCTGGCCGGGTCTTCCGCGTACACCGGCACGCCGACCTGCGCCCCGATCACCTTGAGCTGTTCGACGGCCGCGGGACGCTGCAGGTCGGCGGCGACGAGCATCGGCTTGCGGCCCGCCTCCTTGAGCATCTTCGCGAGTTTGCCGCAGGTGGTCGTCTTGCCGCTCCCTTGCAGCCCGCACATCATCAGCACGGTGACGCCGTCGCGCCTCAGGTGGAGCGAGTGGTCCACCGGGCCCATCAGATCGATGAGCTCCTGGTAGACGATGCCGACGATCTGCTCGCTGGGGTTGAGCGACTTGAGGACGCGCTCGCCGACCGCCTGCTCGGTCACTCTGCGCACGAAGTCCCCGGCGACGTCGTATTGGACGTCGGCTTCGAGGAGGGCCTGGCGGACTTCGCCCATCCCCTCGCGGATGTTCGCTTCCGTCAGCTTCCCCTGGCGACGGAAGACGGACAGCGCGCCGGTGAGGTTCTTCGTGATGCCTTCGAACATGGCCCTGGCCAACCCCCGTGGAGGCCCGATAATGACGGACGCTCCGCGCCCGCCGGAGTGCGAATCGTGCAAGCTCCGGCTTGCAAAGACGTTGAGACGAACGGGACATTCTAGAGGCGAACCCGCGGCTTGACAACGGAACCGCCCCGCCTTTTTTCGCCCCCGAAGCCCGCGACCCGCCGCCGGGTTAGCCGCGACCCGAAGTCGAGCGGGCGCAGCCCGCGAGCGCAGGGGAGCGCGTCTGGCGATCGGCATCTTCCCCCGCCGGCGTCCGACCCGCTATAATTCATCGTCCCGCTTCGGCTTCCGTTCTTCTTTTCGACCTACGGACACTCCATGAGCGACCGCAGAAATCTGTTCGACAAGGTCTGGGACCTGCACACCGTCGGCACGCTCCCCTCGGGGCAGACGCAGTTGTTCATCGGCCTGCACCTGATCCACGAAGTCACCAGCCCGCAGGCGTTCGAGATGCTCCGCGACCGCGGCCTCGACGTCCCCTACCCCGAGCGGACGATCGCCACCGTCGATCACATCGTCCCCACCGACAACCAGGCCCGCCCCTTCGCCGACTCGCTCGCCGAACAGATGATGTCGGCCATCGAGAAGAACTGCCGCGAGTTCGGCGTCACGCTCTTGAACCTCGACGACGAGCGGCAGGGGATCGTCCACGTCGTCGGGCCGGAGCAGGGATTGACGCAGCCGGGAATGACGATCGTCTGCGGCGACAGCCACACCAGCACGCATGGGGCGTTCGGCACGATCGCGATGGGGATCGGCACCAGCCAGGTCGCGCAGGTGCTCGCCTCGCAGACGATGGCTCTCGGCCGCGCCAAGGTCCGCCGCATCGAGGTCGACGGCGAGCTGAACCCCGGCGTCTATGCCAAGGACGTCGCCCTGCACATCATCCGCCAACTCGGCGTGCAGGGAGGCGTGGGCTACGCCTACGAATTCGCGGGCGAGGTCTTCGACCGGATGACCATGGAAGAGCGGATGACCGTCTGCAACATGAGCATCGAAGGGGGCGCCCGCTGCGGGTACGTCAACCCCGACGAAACGACCGTCGAATACCTCCGCGGCCGCCCATTCGCTCCCAAGGGTGAAGCGTTCGAAAAGGCGGCCGAATGGTGGCTCAGCCTCGCCTCCGGTCCCGACGCCGAGTTCGACGACCTCGTCGTGATCGACGGCGGCGACATCGAGCCGACGGTCACGTGGGGCATCAACCCCGGCCAATCGGTCGGCATCGGCGAACTGTTGCCGACGACCGATCGCATGGGCGTCGCCGAGAAAAAGGCGATCCGCGAGGCGTTCGACTTCATGGGTCTGGAGGAAGGGCAGCCGATCGAGGGGGTGAAGATCGACGTCGCCTTCATCGGCTCGTGCACCAACTCGCGGATTTCCGACCTGCGCGAAGCGGCGGAAGTGGTCCGCGGCCGACACGTGGCGGAAGGCGTCCGCGCGCTCGTCGTGCCGGGATCGCAACTCGTCCGCAAGCAGGCGATGGCGGAAGGTCTCGACCGCATCTTCAGCGAGGCGGGCTTCGAGTGGCGCGAGGCGGGCTGCTCGATGTGCCTGGCGATGAACCCGGACAAGCTCGTCGGCCGCGAGATGTGCGCGTCGTCCAGCAACCGCAACTTCAAGGGGAGACAAGGCAGCCCCACCGGCCGCACGCTCCTGATGTCCCCCGCCATGGTCGCCGCCGCCGCGATCGCAGGCCACGTGACCGACGTGAGGGAGATGCTGGAGCCGGCGGGGGTGGCGTGAATCCTGTAGGGTGCGTCAAGGCTTTGTGCGGACGCACCTAGTACTACAGCGCTA
>JBBDNU010000233.1:594-9105 GCA_040877365.1 Planctomycetales bacterium | reverse complement strand
CCGCTCCAGCGGCGGCAGGCTGGAAAGCCTGCCCCACGACGTGGGACGGATCGCCAATTCGTCCTACGACGGGCGGCCGGGGCTGGAGCAACGCGAAGCCCCGGTCCGGCGAACCCCTGTCCGGCAAACGCCGGGGCACCGTTGCGCTCCAGACCCGGCCGCGCCGGCGCGGGACGGACCGGCGGTCCGTCCTACGATGCCGCCGCCCTCACAGCTTCGCCATGCGGGCGATGAGGTCCGCGGTGCGGTGCGAGTAGCCCATCTCGTTGTCGTACCAGCCAAGCACCTTGACCATCCGCTTTCCGATCACCGTCGTCCACGGGGCGTCGAACACGCAACTGTGCGGGTTGCCGATCACGTCGCTCGACACGATCGGGTCCTCGTTGTATTCGAGGATTCCCTTGAGCGGCCCCTGGGAGGCGGCCTTCATCGCGGCGTTGATCGCCTCGGCGGTCGCGTCCTTGTCGAGGACGGCGACCAGGTCGGTGATGCTTCCGGCGGGGACGGGGACGCGGAGCGAGATGCCGGTCAGCTTGCCGTCGAGGGCCGGGAGGACCTCGCCCACCGCCTTGGCCGCCCCGGTGGTGGTGGGGATGATGTTGATCGCCGCGGCCCGCGCCCGGTGCGGGTCGCTGTGGAGCTGGTCGGCGACGCGCTGGTCGTTCGTGTAGGCGTGGCAGGTCGTCATCAGCCCGTGGACGATGCCGAAGTTCTCGTGCAGGATCTTGACCATCGGGGCCAGGCAGTTCGTGGTGCAGCTCGCGTTCGACACGCACCGGTGCTCCGGGGTCAGCTTGTCGTCGTTGACGCCGAGCACGACGGTGAGGTCCGGCTTGTCCTTCGCCGGGGCGGAGAGCACGACCTTGCGGGCGCCGGCGGTGAGGTGGCTGTCGTAACCCGGCTTGCCCTCCTTCTCCCGATTCGTGAAGAACCCGGTCGACTCGAGCGCGACCGCGACGCCGAGCTCCTTCCAGGGGAGGTTCCGGGGGTCCTTCTCGGCGACGACGCGGACCTTCTTGCCGTTCACGACAAGGACGTTCCCGTCGACTTCCACGCTGCCGGGAAAGCGGCCGTGCACGCTGTCGTACTTGAGGAGCAGCGCCAGGTGCTTGGGGTCTCCGAGGTCGTTGATGGCGACCACGTCGAACTCGTCCGCGCGGGCGGCCATGGCGCGAAAGGTGATGCGGCCGATCCGGCCGAACCCGTTGATTCCGACTTTGACGGCAGACACGATGGCGCTCCTTGGCACTGAGTCGATGCGACGTTTCGGGCGATTCTATAGAGCGGCGCGGCGGCGAACAAGCGGCCCGCGTGCGTCTTGACAATCCGCGCCGCCGCGCCCCAGAATGCGCTGCACCGTCCCGCCGCCGATTTTCGTTCCCGCCATCGACGCCCGCCGACGAATCCGAAAATTCGAGGAGCCGACCGTGACCCGCCGAATTCTCGCCTCCGCCGCCCTCCTGCTGATGCTGGCCGCGCTGTATCCCGTGTACGCCAAGGCCCCCGCCGAGCTGTTCGGGCCGGCCAAGGTCGAGATTCTCGCCGCGGAAGTCGAGGCCCAGTCGGCGAAGCTCGGCGAGCTGCTCGCCACGAAGGAGGGGTACGAGGCGCTGCAGGCAGACCGGATGAAGGCCCGGCTCGTCCCGCAGGCGGGGGGGATCATCTCGATCGTCGGCCAGACGATCGCCGAGCACCCCGAGAAGGAGAAGACGAAGATCAACGCGACGGCCCTCCGCGACGCGGGGCTCGCCGTGCAGCAAGCCAAGAGCTATGAAGAGGCGCAAGCCGCCCACGCGCAGGTCAAGGCGGCGCTCGCCGGGATGGGCGAAGCGGGGGCGATCGAGCACGACTGGACCAAGCTCAGCGACATGTACAATATGATGGAGGAGGTCAACGCGCGGAGCGCCCTGCTAGGCCGCGCCGTCCGCCGTCCGCGCGACGTCGACGAGGCGGTCCGCGACGCGACGACGCTCGCCGTGCTCGCCGCCGTGATCGAGATCGACACGCACCCCGTGACGGACCCGGCCAAAGTCCCGCAGTGGAAGAAGTACGCGACGACCTATCGCGAAAGCATGAGCAAGGTCGCCGAGGCGCTCCGCACGAACGACCCGGCGGCCGCCCGCACCGCCTACGCCGCCGGCATCCGCGCCTGCGACTTCTGCCACGAGGACTTTCGGGCGAAGTAACGGTCACTCCGCCGCCTTCGTCGCGATGCAATACAGCGCGTCGTCGGTGCGGAGGAAGATATCCCCATCGGAAATCGCGGGGGTCGCGTTCGTGTGGCCGGGGAGCTTGTTGGTCGCGACGACGTCGAACTTCTCGGGATTCGGGCGGAAGACGGTCGTCGTCACGCTCTGGGAGGTGGCGTACAGCAGCCCGTCTCCTGTCGCGACGATCGAGGCCCAGGCGTCGCCGCCGGGAAGCCGGTCCTTCCACACTTCGCGACCGGTCCTCGCCTCAATGCACTGGATGATGCTCGGGCCGGCGTTGGCCATATAGATGTAGTCGCCGACGAGCATCCCCGAGCCGATTCGCTGCGGGTTGCCTTTCTCGACGCGCCACAAGCGGTTCGTCTCGGTGACGTCCCCCCGGCCGCCATAGGTGAAGCCGATCGCCGGTCCGTTGTAGCCCCCCATCGCGACGCCGAACCCGTCGCCGGGGACGATCGAGGTGTAAACGAGACGGTTCAGGCCGTCGCAGTGCCACACGACCTCGCCCGTTTCGATGTCGTAGCATTTCACGCGGCCGGGCATGCTGCACAGGACGTGGTCCTTGCCCTCGATCTTCACCACGTTCGGCGTGCTCCACGAGCCGAAGAAGCCGCGCTGTCCACCGCCGGGTTCGAGCGGCTCGTCGGTCCGCCACAAAGGACGGCCATCGTCGAGCGCGAACGCGGCGACGAACGAGCGGTCCTTTCCCGGCCCGGTGTTGAGCAGCACCTTTCCCTCGTGCAGCACCGGCGACGTGCCGTAGCCCCAGATGTGGATGAACTCGCCGAGATCCCGCTGCCACAGTTCCTTGCCGTCGAAGTCGTAGCAGAACAAGCCCCCCGAGCCGTGCCAGACGACGACGCGGCGGCCGTCGGCGGCGGGCGTGGTGGCGGCATAGGGGTTCGTGCCGTGCGTCGGCTCCTCGGGCTTCCATGCGACGGTCCGCTCCCACAACTGCTTGCCGTCCGCGCGGTCGAAGCAGCGGAGGGTCCGCTGCGCCCCCTGCTCCGCCGCGGTGGTGAGGAACACCCGCCCCGCCGAGACGATCGGGCTGCCGTTCCCCTTCCCCTCCAGCGCCGCTTTCCAGCGGACGTGTTTCGCGCCGCTCCACTCGGTCGGCACGTTCTTGTCGGCGGAGACGCCGGTCCCAAGCGGCCCGCGGAACTGCGGCCAATCGGCCGCGCGAAGCGGGCCGGCGGCGAGCAGGGCGAAAGCAAAGACGATCAACGCGCGGCGGAGGTTCATCAGCGGGCCCCGAAAGGAAAATGCATGATCCACCAGGTTCAACCTGTTCGTCGTCTCGATCGTGCCTTTGCGGTTCTTTGCGCCTTCGCGCCTTTGCGTCGAGAATATCCGGCCCGAACCGCCGACGGCGCCGCGTCGTCACACGAGGCCCGGGATCGGCTGCGCGCGTTCGATCTGCCGCAACAGGTCGCCGGGCAGTCCCTGCCGCAGCCGGACCTGTCCCACGTCGAACATCGCGTGCCACAGCGTGCCGAGGAGCGCGTCGTAGCCGAGCGGCTCCCCCTTCGGCTCCTCGCCCCGCGCGGTCGTCTCGCCGATGACCTGCCCCATCCGCAATCCCCCGCCGGCGAACAGCAGCGTCGTCACGCCGGGCCAGTGGTCGCGGCCGCCGTTCTTGTCGAGCTTCGGGGTGCGGCCGAACTCGCTGGTGACGACGAGCAGCACGTCATCCGAAAGCCCCTGCTCGGCGAGGTCGTCGAGAAAGGCGGAGAGCGCCTGGTCGAGCGGCCGCCCGAGCAGGTGCATCCCGTGGTAGACGTTCGGATGGTTCGCGTTGGCGTGATTGTCCCATCCGGCATTGCCCACGGTGATGAACCGGCAGCCCGCCTGGACCAGTCGCCGCGCCAACAGCAGCCGCTTCCCGAGCGTCGAGGGCTGCTTCGCCGTCCAGCCGACCTGAAAGCGGGAGGTGTCGTAGCGGCGGACGGTCTCCGGGTGTTCGCCGGAAAGATCGAGCGCCTTTCGCACCCGGCCGCCGACGAGCGCGTCGAACGCCTGTTGTTCGAGGTGATCGAGCGCGCCGATCGCCTCGCTGCGGTCGGCCTCGCGGCGCATGCGGTCGAGCGCGTCGAGCAGGCTGCGGCGGTCGTCGAGCCGGGCGAGCGGGAGTCGGAGCGTCATGTTCTCGGCGAGGTCGCCGCCATCCGGCGCGAACGGCGCGTAGGCGCTCCCCAGCCCGCCGGGGCGGCTGCCGACGTTCATCCGGTCCCGGTCCTCGCGGTACTGCGAATCGGCCTCGTCCTGCTGGATGAGCGCGGCGTAAGTCGGCATGCCGGTCGCGGCATCGCTCGGGCCGTCGATCCGGGCGAACCGCGCGCCGATGCTCGTTCCCTCGGCGTCGCCGGTCGTGAGCAGGTGCTTGATCGCCTGGGCGTGATCGCTGATGCCGTGCGGCGCGAACGAGCGGACGACGGCGAGGCGGTCGGCCCGCCGGGCGAGTCCTTCGTAAACGCTGCCGAAGTGTACGCCGGAGATCGCCGTGGGGACCGTGCCGATCACGCTCTGGTGATCGCCGGGCCGGCCGCGCTTCGGGTCGAACATCTCGAGGTGGCTCGCGCCGCCGCAGAGAAAGAGGAGCACGACCGATTTCCGGCGGTCGGCGTTGGCGGCGGCCGCGAGCGCGGGCGTCCCGCCGATCAGCCGGGACAGCCCGCAGCCCGCGATTCCGAGCGCCCCGACCTTCAGGAAGTCGCGCCGCGAAGCGCCGCTGCAATCGCGGGCGGACGTGCCGTCGTGAAGCTCGAGCATGGTTCACCTCCCACGCGCGGATCCGAGGAACGCCCGATGATACCGCGGGGAGTGAGCGAGGGAAACGGAAAACCTCCTCAACGCGGGGCAGGCCGGTTCTTCATGCTCGAGATCGGAGGCGCCGCCCTCTTGAAAACCGACTTGGCCCCGACGCCGCCCCAGGTCGATTCCGCCTCGTTCCATCTTGACCTCGTTCCACCTCGCCACTAGATTACCGCCCCCTATCGAGCGGCGGATTCCGCCGTCTGCGTGGCACATCGCCGCACCACTTCGGCAAGGAGGCCGTGCGTGGCCTGGTTGGAACGTTGGGAACTCGACTCGACGCCCCCGTGGCCGCCGTCCGGAGTTTCGCTCCGGTTGCTGCGGCACCTGGTGTCGGCATGCCACCTGCGGTTCGGCGCGCGGGTGCTCGAGGTGGCCGCGACGGCGCCGGGCTTCGCTCCCGCATTCGCCGATCTCGGGATCGAGACGGTCGAACTGACCCCCGGCGACGCCTGCCGCGGAGACGGCACGATGCCCGCCGAGGAACGCGACGCCCGCGGCTTCGACCTCGTGCTGGCGCACGGCGGCCATCCCTTCTTCGGGAACCTGCGCGCGCGGCCGACCGTGGCCGCCGTGTCCGAGTGGGTCTCGCGGCTGAAGCCGGGAGGCGCCCTGGTCCTGCTCGCCGCGCGGGACGCCGACGGCCGTCCCGCCGGACACGCGCTGTCTTGCTGCCGAGGTCTGCTGGCCCGGTTCTCCGGCACGGTGGACTGCGAGGAGATTTCGGAAGGGACGCTCTGGCAGCGGCTCCGCGGAGAAGCGCCGGAGGCGGGATGGTTCGCCACGACGCTCCGCCTCCCCCACGACGGCGCCGTCCTCGTTCCCGACTTCCCCCTGCACGAGCCGGTCCAGGACCGCGCCTGCTGCGCCCGCGCCGTGCTCCGGTCCGCCGATCGCGGCCGGGCCGCCGCCTGATCGCGAACCAAGAACCCCCGCCGCATGAGAATTTTCTTTTCCGCCGGCGAGCCCAGCGGCGATCAGCACGCCGCGCACCTGATGCACGAGCTGCGCCAGCGGCGGCCCGGCGTCGAGTTCAGCGGTTACGGCGGGCCGCTGATGGAACGGGCCGGTTGCCGGCTCGACTTCCCGCTCACCGACCTCGCGGTGATGGGCATCTGGCGGGTAGTCCCGCTGTTGTGGAAGTTTCTGGCACTCGTCCGCCGGGCAGGCCGCTCGTTTCGAGAATCGCCCCCGGACGCCGTCGTGCTCGTCGATTTCCCCGGCTTCAACTGGTGGATCGCCCGCAAGGCGAAGGCGGCCGGCATCCCCGTGTTCTACTACATGCCCCCGCAACTGTGGGCGTGGGCCTCGTGGCGGGTGAACAAGGTGCGGCGGTTCGTGGATTGCGTCCTCAGCGCGCTCCCCTTCGAGCGCGACTGGTACGCGGAGCACGGCGTGCAGGTGGAATACGTCGGGCACCCGTTCTTCGACGACGTCGCCGATCGCCGGCTCGACGACGAGTTCTGCGATTCGATCCGCTCCCCCGAGACGCGGACCGTGGGCGTCCTTCCCGGCTCGCGGAACCACGAGGTCGGCCGCAACTTTCCGGTGATGCTCGAAGTCATGGAGCAATTGACGCTGCGGCACCCGAACCTGCGGTTCGTCGTGGCGTGCTACAAGGAAGCGCACCGCGCGGCGTGCGCGCGGATGATCGCGGTCCGCGGCGGCGAGCTGCCCATCGAGCTGCACGTCGGGCGGACTTCGGAAATCATCGACGCGGCCGAGTGCTGCCTGATGGTCTCCGGCTCGGTGAGCCTCGAGTTGCTCGCGCGGGAGACGCCGGCCGTCGTGATGTACCGCACCGACCACCTCACCTACTGGATCGCGCGGATGCTCGTCGCGTGCAAGTTCATGTCGCTCCCGAACCTGATGGCCGGCCGGGCGATCCTCCCGGAACACCTGATCGTCGGCAGACCGGCCGAGCAGATCAACATCATGACGGGGATCCTCGACGGCTGGCTCGCCGACGCCACGCTGATGGAGCTGACGACAGGCGCGCTGCGGAGACTGAAGGCGGAAGTCGTGCGGACCGGCGCGACGGCCTGCGCCGCGGACGCGATCCTTGACCGCCTGCCGGCCGGCGGAATCAAGTCCTCGACCGCTCGACGGGCGGCCGCGTGACCGGCGCGAGCGTTTCACGTGAAACGAAATGGAACGTCCCTGACTCGGGATGGTCGCAGCCGTTGACTCATTTCGTCGCCCATGTATATCTTTGCTGTATACACCTTCTGGCAACCCGCGGCCTGATGTCATGGACACTGCGAAAATCTTTCGAAGCGGCAACAGCCAGGCGATCCGGCTCCCGAAGGAATATCGCTTGCAGGGAACGAAAGTCTTCCTGAAGCGGCTGGGAAACGCCCTCGTCCTCATTCCGGAGCAGGATCCGTGGCAATCGCTGGCTGACAGCCTGCCGCAGTTTTCGGACGACTTCCTGGCAGATCGCCACCAGCCTCCCGCGCAGACACGCGCGGAGTCATTCGAGTGAAGTATCTGCTCGACACGAACGTCTGCGTCGAGTTGATCCGTCGGCGTTCGCCGCAGACGTTGGCGCGACTGATGAGCCAACCGGTGGTGGACGTTGGCGTCTCTACAATCACGGTCGCCGAGCTCCGATACGGCGCCGAACGCAGCGCGAGACCGGCGCAGAACCAGCAGGCGCTCGACCAGTTTCTCCTGCCGCTCGACACGCTGCCGTTCGACGAAGCGGCAGCCGACGCCTACGGACACATCCGCGCTGATCTGGAGTCTCAGGGATTGCCGATCGGCAGTCTCGACACGCTGATCGCGGCGCAGGCGAGCGCGCATCGGCTGATCCTGGTGACGAACAACGTCCGCGAGTTTGCCCGCGTGCCGGGGCTGATGGTCGAGGATTGGACGCAGCCGTGACGGTCGCGGCGCTGGGAATGTGAGCGATGAGACAAGGACCAACGATGCCCGCGGATTACTCGTACGAGCTCGAAGTCGCCTTGGAGGCCGTGCGGACGGCGGGCCGCGTCTGCCGGAACGTGCAGGCCGGGATCCGGGCGGAGGCGATCGAGAAGGACGACAAAAGCCCGGTGACGGTCGCGGACTTCGCCAGCCAGGCGGTCGTCGGCCGGGCGCTCGCCGCCGCCTTTCCCGTTGATCCCTTGATCGCCGAGGAAGATGCGGCCGCGCTCCGCACGCCCGCCTACGCCCCGCACCTCGCGCGGATCGTTCGCGAACTCGAAGCGGCCGGCGTGCCCGCCGCCGGGACGGAAATCTGCGATTGGATCGACCGCGGCAACGCGAACGCCTTCGCGCAACGGTTCTGGACGCTCGACCCGATCGACGGCACGAAGGGCTTTCTCCGTGGCGAACAGTACGCCGTCTCGCTGGCGCTGATCGTCGCGGGGCGGATCGAGGTCGCAGTGCTCGGCTGCCCGAACCTGCCGGTCGATCCGCTGATAGCCGGCGGACAACCGTCCGCCGGCCCGGCGGCGGGTGCCGCCCGGCGATCCACGGGAGC
>JBBDNU010000233.1:0-584 GCA_040877365.1 Planctomycetales bacterium | reverse complement strand
CCCCCCCCCCCCCCCCGGGGGGGGGGTGCCCCCCCGGCGATCCACGGGAGCGGTCTTCTCGGCCGTGCGCGGGCGGGGGGCGATGGTCCGGCCGCTCGACAGCACTGAGTACTCGGTTCGCGAGCCGACGCCGATCCGCGTCAGCGCGACCGACGATCCGCGGCGGCTGCGGATGTGCGAATCGGTCGAGTCGGCGCACAGCGCGCATGGCCGCTCGGCCCGCGTCGCGGCATTGTTGGAAGTCGCCGGCGATCCGGTCCGGCTCGACAGCCAGGCGAAGTACGCCGTCGTCGCCCGCGGGGAGGCGGACGTGTATCTCCGCCTCCCGACGCGGCGGGGCTACGAGGAGAAGATCTGGGACCACGCGGGGGGCGCGCTGCTCGTCGAGGAGGCGGGGGGCCGCGTCACCGACCTCTTCGGACGGCCCCTCGAATGGACGCACGGCGCGACGCTCGCCGCGAACCGCGGCATCCTCGCCACGAACGGCCGCCTGCACGACGGCGTGCTCGCCGCGCTGCGGAAGACGTACGCAGCAGACGGCTGGATCGGCGAGGGACCGGAGAAGTAGCTCCAGTCCGCCGGAC
>JBBDNU010000232.1:12712-45582 GCA_040877365.1 Planctomycetales bacterium | reverse complement strand
ATCAGCTATCAGCTATCAGCTATCAGCTATCAGCTATCAGCTATCAGCTATCAGCAGTTGGTCGATGGTTGAGGGTTGAGAGTTGAGAGTTGGAAATGGAGGATGGCTCCGAGGAACGCGGCGCGTGAACGGAGGGGCTTTTCGTGCGATCTTCAGGCCGCAAGATGGGACTGCGCACCGCGGGGGAAGACAACAGCCAGGTCCGCATCGTGAGCCGTCCTCGATCCTGACCGCCTCGACTCTCGACTCTCGACTCTCAACTCTCAACTCTCAACCCCATAGAACCGATTGGAGACCAGCATTTCCCCGCCGAAGAACAGGAGCAGGAACAGCAGCACCGCGGAGTACATTTCCTTACCAATTCTTCCCTGCTGGATGACCGATTCGAGCTCCGCCGGGTCGCGGGCGACCTGATAGCGCTTCGCGCCGAACAGCCGGTCGAGGTCGGCTTCCGCCAATCGGGTGAAGTCGCTTTCGCCGGGAGGCGGGTTGACGCTGAAGCCGGAATGGAACTCGCTCGCCTCCCCCGCCGCGGGGAGAATGGCATAGTGGCCGGTGCGGGCGACGTCGGCGGAGTCGATCGGCAATTCCGCCGCGCCCGGCGGCACGTCCCGCGCGACTTGCCGCCCCTCCGCGCCCGGCTCGCGGAGCAGGTATCGCTCGGGAGGCGGGTCGGCGTCGAGCGGGACCGCGACCGGCTCGCCCATGATGTAATTGAACCGGGCCGTCCCCCGTCCTGCCGCGTAGCGGACCGTCTGGTCGGCGAGTGCGACGAACCACCAGTCGGCGAGCGGCAGCTCGCTCCAGCCGCGGCGATCGACGGCGGTGGCGAACATCAATACGCGCCCCTTCCCGCGGCCTCGCTCGAGCAGCGCGGGGAGCCGCGCGTCCCCCTCGACCGCGAAGCGGGCGATCACGCCGGCGTTGTCGGCGGGGGTCACGTTCCAGCACCAGAAGACCGGACGGGTGACGAGGTCGCCGAACCCCCACGGAGGCTGGAACTTCCGCAACAGCGGATGATTGCGGTCGCCGAACGCCAGGTACGCCGGCTCGCCGCGGAAGGGGCGCGGCGCGACCAGCTCGCCCGGCAGGAGCGTCCGCGGCAGTTCGCCGTCGTAGGCCGACTCGTCGATCTCGTCCGTGCCGAGGAACACGAGCAACCCGCCCCCCGCCTCGACGTAACTCGCCAGCGACCGCCACAGGTCGTCGCTCGGGCGGCGGACGTTCATCAGGCAGACGGCGTCGTACTTCGCCAGTTCCGCCGGTCGCAGAGCATCGACCTCGCGGGGCCGCGACTCGGTACACTTCGCGCCGGTCACCTTGAGGGCCGTGCTCCAGAAGTGCGCTTCGCCGGAAGACTCGGCCACGATGAGCACTTCCGGCGGCGGCTGCACGCGGACCGTGAACCAGCCCACGTCGTCCGCGGGAAACGGGTCGGTCGAGGTCAGCCGCAGTTCCCCCTGCACGAGCTCCCCGGAGGCCCGCGGGAGCGTGAAGCCGACTTCCTGCTTGCCCGACTTGATCGCCGCGTGCCCCTGCTTGACCGCCGCGCCCCCCGCGGCCGGCATCGCGAGCAGCTCGACGGAGGGCGGGATCTCCGTTTCGCCCTGCACCGAGATTTCAGCCGTCACCGAGACGTCCGCGTGTTCCGACACCGCTTGCTGCGACAGCCGCACGTTGGCGATCGAGACGTTCCGCGGCCCCTCGACCCCGACGTCGATGAGGTAGAGCTGCAGCCACGGCACGCGGTCGAGCTCGGCCCGCAGGCGGCCGGCCGCGTCGTCCCGCCATGCCGTGCGGGCGAGGTCGGTAAAGACGTAGATCTCGCGGTGATACGGATCGCGGGGATCGGCGGCCTGTGCGGCCGCTTCGTCCCCGGCGAGGCTGCGGCGCCGATCCATCTCCTGCAAGCGGACCGCGATCCGCACCGCGTCGTCGAGCGGGTCTCCCCGCGGGGCGACCGTCAGTCCCTCGATCCTCGACCGCGCCGCCGACCGGTCCGCATGGAACATCGTCGCCGACAGCGAATCGCTGCGGGAGGAATCGAGCACCGCGGCCCGGCTGCGCCCCGGCAGCCGCGCGAGGTGCGTCCGCGCCACTTCCTGCGCCGCTTCCAATCGCGTCCGGTTCTCGAGCCGGTAGTCCAGGCTGAGGCTCGTGTCGAACAGGAACACGGCGGCGGCGGGGAGTTCGTCGGAGACGACCGTCGTCTCGCCGGACAGGTCGGCCGCGACCCGCCGCGCGTACGGCCAGCCGACGAGCAGCAGCGCCAGCAGCAGCGCGCCGGTCCCGGTTCCCGCGCGGAGCAGCGTGCGGCGATAGGCGAACTCGTGCCGGGGGAGCGCGCGGCGGCCCCACAGCCCGATCGTCCCGGCGTATGCCGCGACGGCGACCGCGGCGATCCCGGCGAGCGCGAGCGTCTCGCGGAGGTCGAGGGCGTAATCGGCAGCGGGGAGCGAGGGGCGGGCGATCGCCAGCACGATCAGCGCCAGCACGGCGATCCGCAACAACAGCAGCCACAGGTGCCGCAGCCGCATCCGCCGCACGTTCGTCTTCCGCCGCGCCTGCACGAGCCGCAACGCCGGAAACAGGAGCCTCTTCGGCTTCGGGCGCAGGAGCAGGTGCAGGATGATCGGGATCGCGGCGAGGCCGAGCCCGTAGAGGATCCCCGGGTGAATCAGCGACATCGAGACTCCTTCGGGGACATTCTACACGACCGGCCCTTCGGGACGAGATCGAGTCGCCGCGATGTGCGCGCACTGCGGATTGTTGAGGCACTCGTCCGGGATCCGCAAGTCGTCGAGCACCCGCCCGCCGAGCACCGTCTCCTCGACGATCCGCTCGACGTCCGCGAGAGCGACGTTGCTGTAGAAGATGCCCTGCGGGTAGATCGCGACCGTCGGCCCGTGCTCGCACTGTTCGAGGCAGCCGGCGCGGTTCGCGCGCACGAGCGGCCCCAGCCCGCGGCGCTTGATCGCCGCGGCGAACGCGTTCCGCAGCGCCTCGCTCCCTTCCGGATCGCAGCACCCGCGGCGGTGCTCGGGCGAGCGGCGATTGCAGCAGATGAACAGGTGATGGGTGAACGCGGGCATGATGGAGTGTGGAATCGGGAATGGGGAGTGCGGAGTGTGAAACGCGGAACCGCGGAGCTTTCGGCCCCACTGCCTTCTGCCTTCTGAGAGCTTGTGAAAGAATTCGGCGACCATGCATTGTAGGGTGGGCTGTGCCCACCAAACCGCGAGTGAAACCGTATCCACCGTGCTGGTGGGCACAGCCCACCCTACATTCTTACTCCCCACCGTCCCGCGGCCCGCCCGCGTCCGGGTCGAGCGCCTCCGGGTCGATCTCGCGCGGGTCGAGCGGGTCGACGATCGCGTACTTGCCCTGCATCCAGCGGTAAAGATCGACCTGCCGGCAGCGGACGCTGCAGAACGGGAACAGCGGAGAATCGCCGCCGGTCTCGGGGGGCAGCTCCTTCTCGCAGACGGGACAGGTCTGGCGGCGGATCATGGGGGAGGTTGAGGGTTGAGGGTTGAGGGTCGAGGGTCGAGGGTCGAGAGTTGAGGCGGTCAGGATCGAGGACGGCTCACGATGCGGACCGGGCTCTTGTTTTCCCTCGCGGTGCGCAGTTCCATTTTACGGCGTAATGATCGCACGAAAAGCCCCTCAGTTCATGCACCGTGTTCCTCTCGAACCATCCTGCATTTCCAACCCTCAACCCTCCACCCTCCACCCTCAACCCTCAACCCTCAACCATCGACCCTCAACCCTCAACCATCGACCTTCGACCTTCGACCATCGACCCTCAAGTCCACGGGGCCGGACGGTCGATCCCAGCAGTAGCCGGTGCGGCGCGTGGTCGCGCTCCGCGCCGCGATCCTGCTTCGAGACGCCGCGGGGTGACTGCTGCATGGCGGAGCAACGAGCGCACGACCGGTTCCGGCTGGGGTTCCTCACCGCCGTCCGGATCGGGGAAGGGGCCTACGTCGGCGGGCTGTTGGTCACGAACCGCCTCGGCCGTCCGCTCGAGTTCCAGTGCACCACGCCCGTCCGCCCGAACCGCACGCAGGAGATCCTCTACGGTCCCACGCTGGTCCCGTTCATCCTCGCCGAGCTGATCGGCCGCACGCTGGTCGAGCGGATCGGCGTCAAGCCCGAGCTGCTCCTCGTCGATCGACCCGAGCTGCTCGAACTGCGGGCGCACGTGGCGATCCCCGTCGGCTGCCTGCCGCCTGAAGACGCGCCGCGCGACGACGCCGGGCTCCCTTCGCTCGGCCGGCAGAAGGTCCGGCTGCACGGAGATCATCCGGGCGACCTCGCGGCGTTGAAGATTGCGGCGGAGGCGGTCCCGGTCGATGCCGACCTCCTCGAGCCGTTCGAGCGCGTCCGCGAGGCCTTGAACGAAACGCTCACCGCGGGAGCGGTGCGATGATTCTTCAACGCAAAGGCGGCGCAAGTCGATTCGACTTCGGCGGAACCGCTTCGACCACGGATTTCACTGATGGGCACTGATGAAAAATGAATATCCGTGCTCATCCGTGCCCATCCGTGGTGAAAACTTGCTTCGGTTCCGGCGCCGCGAGACTGGTTCCATCCATGGTCGATGGATCATATGCCGCGGATGACGGCGATGCGGAGGTCGGTCCCTTTGCGCCTCTGCGCCTTTGCGTCGAAATCCCGCCCGCCGACAGCCACGCGATCCCGCTCGGGCTCGCGACCGACGTGTTCCCCGCCGGCCTGAACGGCGCGCTCGCCCGGTTGCCGAAGTTCGACTGCCGCGAGTTCCCGGTGCTCGGCAAGGCGGCGTTCGTCCCGTCGTGGAAGCCGCACTGGCCGCGGGTACACACAGTCGGCCTGGCCTTCCCCGACGGGGCCGAGTTCCTGCCGAAGCAGGAGGAACAGGCGGCGGATGCGGAGAAGCTCCGTCCGCTCGCGCCGCCGCGCCGACCGCCGGCGGAAGCCGGAGGGGAATCGCGGCGGAAGGCGACGCGGATCAAGCCGCCGGCGGACGCGTTGTCGCTCGAAGACCGCCTGTTCTACGTGCTTCAGCCGCCGCTGCAGAGCTGGCTGGCGGGGCAGGAATTGATCATGCCCTTCGAGCCGTTCCCCTATCAGTACGAGGGGATCGCCTGGCTGTTCTCGCAGAAGTCGGCGTTGCTCGCGGACGAGATGGGGCTGGGAAAGACGATGCAGTCGATCACGGCGATCCGCCTGTTGCTGCGGAGCGGGCAGGTGCGGAAGGTGCTCCTCATCTGCCCGAAGCCGCTGATTCCGAACTGGCAGCGCGAGTTCCGGCTGTGGGCCGAGGAGCTGCCGATCGTCACCATCGAAGGGGACGCGGCCCGGCGGCGGATGCTGTGGACGATGCCCGGCATTCCAATCCGCATCGCGAATTACGAGTTGCTCGTGCGGGACTTCGAGATGCTCGCGGACGAAGAGCGGCCGATGTTTGATCTGGTCGTGCTCGACGAGGCCCAGCGGATCAAGAACCGCGACTCGCGCACCGCCGAGACCGCCCGCAGCATCGGACGCAAGCGGAGCTGGGCCCTGACCGGCACGCCCATCGAAAACCGGCCCGAAGAGCTGGCGGCGCTGTTCGAGTACCTGGAAGTCGTTCCCCCGCGGGGGACGCCCGACCTCCGGCAGCTCTCGCGGCTGGCGAAGGACTACATCCTGCGGCGGACGAAGGACCTCGTACTCACCGATCTACCGCCGCGGCTCGACCGGGACGAGTACCTCGAGCTCGCCCCCGCGCAGAAGCTCGCCTATCAGACGGCTGAGAAAGAGGGGGTGTTCCAGCTCGACGAGATGGGAGACTCGATCAGCATCCAGCACGTGTTCGAACTCGTGCTGCGGCTCAAGCAGATCACGAACTACGACCCGTTCACCGGCGAGAGCGCCAAGTTCGACCGGCTGACGGCCGAGATGGAGGAAATCGCCGAGTGCGGCGGGAAGGCGATCCTGTTCAGCCAGTGGACGAAGACGCTCGACTGGCTCGCCGCCCGGCTGGGACGGTTCGGGACGCTCGTGTATCACGGCGGCGTGCCGCAGAAGCAGCGCGAGCCGATCCTCGCCCGTTTCCGCGACGATCCGCGCGCGCACCTGCTGCTAATGAGCTACGGGACCGGCGCCGTGGGGCTCAACCTGCAGTTCGCGGGGTACGTGTTCCTGTTCGACCGCTGGTGGAACCCGGCGGTGGAGGACCAGGCGATCAACCGGGCGCATCGCATCGGCCAGAAGAACCCGGTGATCGTGACCAAATTCATCTCGAAGGACACGATCGAGGAGCGGATCGACCTCGTGCTCCAGCAGAAGCGCGAGCTGTTCCGGGCGATCCTCGGCGACGACGACAACACGAACGCCTCGCTGAGCCTCACGGCGTCGGAGATCTTCGGCCTGTTCGACCTGAAGGCCCGCTCGGGGAAGGGGACGAAGAGCATCGGCCCCGAGCCGGCCGCCGCTTGAGATCGACAAGCTCCGCGCCCGTCGAGCTCGATGTCACGGACTTGCGCGCGTTGGACGGCGATTCTCGGGGAGGTAGCTGCCGACATGGATTTTGTAGACCGTGCCGACGTCGCCTCGTTCGGGATCGGCCAGGTCGATCAACAGGTGGATTTGGGAATTCGCCAGCATTTCCGCATCTCCGGAGAAATCAAACCACGCCCCCGCTTTTTCGACGCGCACCTGAACGGGAACCGCCAACAGTCGCTTGCCCTTCACGACGATCGCCACATCGACCCTCGCGATCCGGCTACTTCCCTGCTTCGGCACATCGACATGGATACGAATTGACCCGTCCGGTAGCTCCTCGGCAGTGAGCCGGAACACATCGATGCCGTCCGCTTCCTGCTTCGCCTTCGTGACCTCTTGGAGGCTCACAGATGCAACGGCAGCGGATGGCGACGCGAACAGCACGCCCACGATTACAAGGCTCGCAAAGGCTTTCATTGACCTCTCCTCGGGTTCGTTCACGAGCGTTCCGGCGCGACGATGATGACCCGCGCAATCGAAGAGCGGATCGACGTCGTGCTGCAACAGAAGCGCGAGTTGTTCCACGCGATCCTCGGCGGCGACGACAACACGAACGCCTCGCTGAGTTTGAGCGCGTCGGAAATCTTCGGCCTGTTCGACTTGAAGGCCCGCGCGGGGAAGGGGACGAAGAGCATCGGTCCCGAACCCGCCGCCGCGTGAGGGTTCTTCCCCGCGGAGCCGCGCACGAAGTAAGCGGCGGTTCCGGCGAATCCGCTGACTCCGTGCGAGGCTCGCCAACTCGCCCTGCCGTCGTGCGGCCGCGTGGGCAATCGAGACCGCGAGAGCGAGCGCCGGCGGGAAGTTTCCCGCCGGCTGTCTCGTGCCACTACAGGCTGGCGCCGGCGCGTTCCCGGCGGAGCGCGCGGCTGCCGTGGCGGGCGAGGTGCGGGGCGTCCGGTCGTCTCCGCCGACGTCGGCGGCGGCCGCGGATCGCGAGCAGCGCGGGGAGCAGCACCAGGTCGCCGAGCAGCGCGGTCAGCAGCAGCGTGGCCATCAGGTAGCCGAACCGCGCCGTGGGCGAGAAGTTGCTCAGCGCGAGCGCGAGCATGCCGATGCTGGCGATCACCGCGGCGCTCGCGATCGGCGTGCCGGTCTGCAACAGGGCCAGCATCGACGCTTTTCGCCGATCGCGGACGCGGCGGCGGTGCTCCTCGAACCGGACGAGGAAGTGAAACGTCCCGTCGACCGCGATCCCCAGGGCGATGCTGCCGGTCATCATCATCCCGATGTCCACCGGGAAATCGATCCAGCCCAGGATGCCGAACACGATGCAGATCGGCGTGAGGTTGGGGACCATCGCCAGCAGTCCCGTCTTGAGCGAGCGGAGCGAGACGATCATCACGCCGGTGATGATCAGGAACGCGGTCGAGAAGCTCTCCCAGAACCCGCGAAAGATCGTGTGCTGGGCGTGCTCGAGCAGCGGGGCGACGCCCGTGAAGGCGATCGGCGCGCCGGCGGTCAGCTCTTCCAACTCGCGGAGCACGCGCGTCCGCTCCCCCGCCCCCGCCGAAATGCGGGCCGAGATCCGCCACAGGTTTCCCCCCGCCGAGACGAAATCGCTCTCCCCCTGCCGCTCGCGGGCCTTCGACAGCAGCGCGGCGGCGGCGAAGCCCTGCGGCATCTCGCGCGGGAAGAAGCTCGCGACCGACGTCGTATGGCGGACCGCGGGATGCGCGGCGATCCGCTCGTCCAGCCGGCGGACCTCGCTCAACTGATCGACGAACGCCAGATCGCGGCCGCCGAAATCGACCACCGCCTCGATCGAATTCGCATTGGTGAGATGTTCCTCGATGCGGGCCACGTCGCTGCGGACGCGTCCGTCGGCCGGGAGGAAATCGAGCGGGTCGATCCGCGACTTCAGCCGCAGCACCCCCACGCTCGTCACCGCCACCAGCGCGAGCGTCGCCACAGTCACCTTGGCGGGATGGTTGCTGATCCAGTACGAGGTCCAGGCGATTCCGCGGCCGGCCTCATTCGAGGTTCGCGACAGCGGCGGGCAGACGGTGATCACCGCCGGGGTGAGCCCCAGTCCCGTGAACATCGCCACCAGCGACCCCAGGGCCGCGCCGTATCCGAACTGGCAGACCGGCCCGATGTCGCTCATCGCCAGCGAGACCAGCCCGATCGCCGTGGTGAGCGTGGCGAGAGCGCACGGCTTCCAGGCCATCGCGAGCGCGGCCCCCAGCGGGTCGGGCTTGTCGAGCGACGAGCGATAGTAGTGCAGGAAGTGGATGGCGATCGCCAGCGTGAACACCATCACCATCACGGACAGCGCGCCGAGGATGAAGTTCATCTCGCCGCCGGCGAGCTTGATGAGCGCCATCGTGGCGTTGATCGCCCAGATCGTCAGCCCCAGCAGGCTCAGGCTCAGCTTCCACTGGCGGATCGACCAGTGCAACAGCCCCAGGCTGATCAGCAGCGTGATGACGAACAACTTCTTGTTGCTGGCCCGGTTCCCCAGCCGGTCGAGCTCGCTCACCACCACCGGCGCCCCCGCGAGGCAGACGCGGTCCTCGTTCAACTGGCAGTAGTCGAGCGCGTCGCGGACCTGGCCGACGGTCCCGGCGCGGTCCTGCAATCCCTCGTCCGACAGGAGCGCGACCAGCCCGATCAGCTTTCCGTCGTCCGAAACCGCCAGTCCGCGCAAGTGCGCGTCGATTTCCGCGTCCGGCACCTGCATCTCGCGCATCGCGGCGCGAAGTCGCGCCGGGGTCCAGGCGCGGCGGATGCCCGGCAGGCGGTCCAGCCGCGTCGCCAGCGACTCGACCAGCGCGTCGTCCTCTCCGCAGCCGGGGAGCCCCACGAGGATGACCTCCTCGGCCCCGAACTCGCGCTTGAAGTCGTTGTACGTCGCGCGGACCGGCGACTCCCGCGGGAGCCAGGTCTCGATGTCGTTGTTCGAGGGGATCGTCTCGGCCGCGTGGTACAGGAAGGGAAACGACAGGCAGACGGCCCACAAGAGCGGCTTGCTGTAGTAGCGGTAGAGGCGCGAGATCATGGATCACCAGGCGGCCGGCGCAGCTCAGCCGCCGGCTGCGCGCGTCGTCGCCGCCGTGGGTCAGGAAGACGGAGGGGCGTCTTCGACGGCGGCGTGCGGAAGGGGCTGTCAGTCGAGTTATCGAACGATCGCCGCGGGCGATGTCAGCCGAAACCGCGGCCCGCGGGCGGCGCGCCGCGCGATTCTTCAGCCGTCCCGCGCGATCCGCACGACTGCGCCACGCCGCAGGCCGGTCCTGCCGGATTCAGCGGCTATTCCGCCTCGTCCGCCTTGCCCAGAAACCGGCCGCCGCTCATGAACATCCCGTTCCCGCAGGGGTAGCACCATTCGACGAGCAGCCGGTACTCGAACTCGCGGGTCTCGCTGGCCATCTTGACCCGCACCTCGCACGGCTGCACCGCGCCGCGGTGCAGCAACCCCATGCCGTGCCGGCTGATCTCCCGCGTCATCGCGGCAATCACGTTACCGCGTTGCGTGGTGATCTCGGCGGGGACGCACAGGTCGAGCCGCTCCGCCGACCGGTGGTTCTCCTGCCCGGAATCTTCGATGCTCTCGAGCACATCGTGCAGGTCCTTGATGGTGGGACGGCTCCAGGGGTCGCTCATGGGGTTCGCTCCGCGAGAGAAGGTCGGCAAATCGCATTCGCGTCGAATCGGGCGGCCCGCGTCCCGGCACGCTCAATCGTAGATCGCGGCGCGATCCGTGCGACCACACTCCCGCGGTTTCTTTCCGGCGACCCGTTGACGCTTCGCCCCATTCCCGAACCGGCGGAACAACCCGCACGAACGCCCCAACGCATGCAGTGGATTCGGCGTTCGCGGCTGGAGAACGGGCTTCAGGCGGCCGCGCGCTCGGAATCGCGCGGGGCATTCGCGGCAGTCCGAGGCGCGCGGTCCGGTGCAGGGACGTGGACCGCCAGCCGATGCCGACCACGCACGCGCCGCTTCCGCAGCAGCAGGCCGAGCAGCGCCAACAGCCCGAAGGCGATGCCGATCTGCGCCGGCAGCGACAACGCGGCCCCCGCCGCCGAATCGTCCAACAGCGCCGCTTCGTCCACGTCCAGATCGGCGAGGCGGGTCGCGGGCGGGGGGGGCGCGGTCTTCGCCAGCGCCGAGCCGAACGGCCCGTCCGCATCGTCCGCCGCCAGCTCGCCCGGCCGCCCCGCGAGGTCCGTCCGCAGCGGTCCGTCGTCCATCCCCGCGTCGGATAGAATCTGTGCTGCGGACCGCGTCGCGACCGGCTCCGCCTGATCGCTGACGACCATGATCGGCCGGATCGAGTTCGCCGCCATCCGCAGCGTCCCGTCCGAAATTTCCGGCGGCAAGTCCACGACCGGCTTCCAGCCCGTCGTCACGTCCGACGCGAACGCCGTCTCCGTGAACTCTACCGGCACCATCGCGCCGCGGTTCGCCCGTGCGACCGGCGTCCGCACGATGATCCGCTCCAACTCGGCCAGGCGCGGATCGGCCGGCGGCCGCGGCGACGTCCGCTGCCGCGGCATGGCCGACCGGCCCCCGTCCAGCAAGCCCGGCGAGATCGGCGCCGCCTCGCCGAGTTCGACCCGCGGCGCTCCGGGAACTGCGCCGGCCGCCGCTCGATCGGCCGCGGCCTGGCCGGCAGGCTCCGCGTCGCCGTCGATCAAGTACCGCCGCAGCCGGCTCAACTGGGAATCCGGCTCGGCGGCGAATCGCCCGTCGCCTTCCGCCGCGCGCTGCGGCACCGGAGCGGCGACCCTCGCGCGGCCGGCCTCCGCCGCGAGGAACGGATCGACCATCTCGTCTTCCGCCGGCTGATTGCGGCCGAACATGCCGAGCAGGCCACCGCGCGGCTGCTCCTGCGGTTGGATCCCGTCGACGTGCGCGATGCCGGGGGCGTCGTTTCGGCTGTGTGCCGGCGCGGCGACGATTCTCGACCGCCTCAGCGTGGGCCGTTGATAGTTCGACTGCACCAGCCGGGGCTCGTCGATGACGGTCGTCCGCCCGGCGGCGGAACGTCCGAGGATCGGTTGCGAAGCATGGATCTCGGCGCCGAAGCCGCAGTCGGGCATCGCCAGCGCGCTGCCGCACGCCACGATGGCGACGACGCCCCGGGCGCACCGCAGGGTTTGGTTCCGTGCAGCCACGGGACTGTTCCTCGTCTTCGGATCGGGAAACTCGGACGGACTGTTCCGCCTTCCCGGATCCTTTCGACGAGGACCGGCCGCGCGCGTGAAGCCGATCGGGACCGTCGTGCGGCCATTGAGCGATGCGCCGGCTTCGCGGTCGCGTCGTGCCGGTTATGTCCGCCGCGCGCGGTCCCGGCGACTTTGCCGGTCGTAGCGATCGCGACGATCGGCGCCGCTCCGAACGGCGCGGCCGCAACACGCCCTTCCCAGAGCCTCAGGGCGTGCCACCCGACCGTAAGTCCGTCCTGCGGCTCATTCGCCGGCGGCGACCGCCTTCGGTCGCCGCGCCGGACGCGGCTCGACGAGTCCCCGCAGGGCCGCGAGATTGATCGCGTCGAGATTCGCCCCCTCCCGCTCCCCCTTGGGCGTCTCCAGGTACATCGGCAGGCGACGGAAGCGGCGGTCGTTGACGATGTGCCGGAACGCCTCCCTCCCGAGGCATCCTTGGCCGATGTGCGCGTGCCGATCGACCCGGCTTCCCAACTCGCGTTTGCTGTCGTTGAGATGGAAGGCCCGCACGCGGTCCAGGCCCAGGACGCGGTCCAGCTCCTTCATCGTCGCCAGGTAGTCCGCGCGTTCGACGAGCGGATAGCCGGCCGCGAGCAGATGGCACGAGTCGATGCACGCGCCGATACGGCCCGCGTCCTGCACGTTGTCGATGAGGTACCGCAGGTGCTCGAAGCGATGGCCGAGGTTCGTCCCCTGGCCCGCGGTGTTCTCGAGCCAGATCTCGACCGACTGCCCGGCGGTGCGGTCGAGCGCCTCGTCGAGCGCGCGGACGATCCGCTGAAGCCCCGCTTCCTCGTCGGTCGTCGTGTAGCTGCCGGGGTGCATCACCAGCCCCTTCAACCCCAGCGCCTCGGCCCGCTCCAACTCGACGACGAACGCTTCGAGCGATTTCCGCCACAGCTCGTCCGCGGGACTGGCGAGATTGATGAGATAGCTGTCGTGCGCGCACGGCTCGCGCACCCCGGTCCGTTCGAGCGCCTCGCGAAACAGCCCCACGTCCTCGTCGGACAGCGGCTTGGCCCGCCACTGGTTGTTGTTCTTGGTGAAGATCTGCACGCAGTCCATGCCGAGCGCGGCGGCCGCGTCGACGGCCTTGTGATATCCGCCGGCGATCGACATGTGGGCGCCGAGAAGGGGCATGGAGTCGTTCACTACGGAATGAGGGCAAGCCGCCAGATACTGCCAGCCAACCGGAGTCGAGAACCGAACGAGCATTATCGCCCGATCATGACGAGCGTCAACTCGGGAGTGTACAATGACCGCGACCCGTCAGGTCGCCGGGAGACTACGCTCATGGCGCGCACGCGATTTCGAATCGGCGCACTCATCCTGTGCTCATCGGGGATCTTGGCGGTGCTCGGGACCGTGGCGGGCTGCGCGGGCCAGGAGGACGATTCGCCGCCGTCGGAGGCGGACCGGATCCCCGACGCCCTGTTCGAGCCCGGACCGGTCATCCTCCTTCGCTATCGGGGAGGCGACGCGCCGCCGTCGAGCGACGAGCCGTCGATGGTCATCCACGCCGACGGCCGGGTCGCGCTGGGAAGCACGGCTTTTCGGCGGAGTGGCCTGAAACGACTCGAAACAACCATTTCGCGCGAAGAGCTGCGGGAACTGCTGCACTTCATCCTGGTGGAGCAGAACCTCGCGGAGTACGACGCCGAACGGGTGCGGTGGGACCTCGCCGCGACACGAAAGGCCGACGCGAAGGCCCCCGAGAATCCGGCGCCGGTCGAGCTCGTCATCGATGCCGACGGCAAACGAATCGAAGCGCGGCATGAAATCGACGATCTCACGCGGCCGAACATCGCGCTGGTCGTGCTGCAGGTGGCGGAGGTGCGGAACCGGCTCGAACGATTGCGGAACGAAATATACGCCGGCGGACCGGAAGGGATCGCGCGGTACGTCGCGATGGCCAATGCCGCCGTCCTGCCGGGCCAGCGCCAGGCGACGACGATCGCGGAAGCGTGGGAACTCGCCGACGGCGAACGAACCGTCAGAGTGCGGCCCAAGCCGTGGATCGTTGTGACGATCTTCGAGCCGGTGTGCGGCCCGTCGAGCATCACCGTGAATTGGATC
Source organism: Planctomycetales bacterium (assembly GCA_040877365.1). Lineage (GTDB taxonomy): Bacteria > Planctomycetota > Planctomycetia > Planctomycetales > Planctomycetaceae > JBBDNT01. The sequence goes on along the minus strand of JBBDNU010000232.1, from coordinate 31,804 downwards.
GGCCCGTGACCGCCGTCTTCGATGGCCGTCGGGACCTTATTCCGGAGACCGTTCGTCTCGAGCGGCGCCGGCGTCCGCGGGAGCAACCGCTGCGACTCGCCGCACGGTGCGAGATCCGCGGACCATATCCTCAGCCGTTGCAGCATGCCATTGCGGGATCCGCCGTCCGACCATTACGCTCGTGGCAGCGCACCACGGACAACGGACAGCGGACAGCGGACAGCGGACAGCGGACCATTCGCCATGCTCGCCCACATCCTGCTCGCCGCGGCGTGTCTCGCCGCCGATGCCGACGAGGACGCTCCGCTCGACGCGCAGCTCGCCGCACGGCGGGCGATCGTCCCGGACGGCTTCCGCGTCTCGCTCTTCGCCGCCGAGCCGATGGTCATGCAGCCGATCTCGTTCTGCATCGACGATCGCGGCCGGGTGTGGGTCGCCGAGGCGTTCAACTACCCCGTCCGCGGGCAGGAACCGAAGGACCGCATCCTCTGCCTCGAAGACACCGACGGCGACGGCCGGGCCGACAAGCGGACCGTGTTCTTCGACAAGCTGGGCTACGTGACCGGCGTCGAAGTGGGCTTCGGCGGCGTGTGGGTCATGTCCCCGCCCGAGCTGCTGTTCATCCCCGACGCCGACGGCGACGCCGTCCCCGACGGCCCGCCCCGCGTGCTGCTCGACGGATTCGGACATCAGCCGAGCGCCCACAACATCGCCAACGGCTTCACCTGGGGACCGGACGGCTGGTTGTACGCCGGACACGGGCGGACTTCGCCCTCCGACGTCGGCAAACCTGGCACGCCGGCGGCGGAACGCATTCACTTCGACGGCGGCGTGTACCGCTATCATCCGACGCGGCACGTCTTCGAGGGCTTCTCCGACGGGACGACGAACCCGTGGGGAGTGGACTTCGACGATTACGGCCAGGCCTTCACGTCGAACTGCGTCGATCCGCACCTGTACCACATGATCCAGGGGGGGCACTACGAGCCGTGGCGCGGCCGGCCTTCCAGCCGGTACGCTTATCGCCGCCTCCCAAGCATCGCCGATCACGCGCACTGGGCCGGGGCGACGCTCGACGGCACCCGCGGCGGCAAGCCGGAGCAGCTCGCGGTCGGCGGCGGACACGCGCATTGCGGCATTTTGATCTATCTCGGCGACAACTGGCCCGACCGCTATCGCAACACCGCCTTCCTGTGCAACGTCCATGGGCGGCGGATCAATCACGATCTCGTCGAACGCCGCGGCTCGGGTTACACCGCCGGGCACGGACGCGACCTGTTCGTCGCGGCCGATCCGTGGTTCATGGGGGTCACGCTCGAAACCGGTCCCGCCGGCGACGTGTTCGTCAGCGACTGGAACGACACGGGGGAATGCCACAGCTACCGCAACACGCGGCGCGACACCGGCCGCATCTTCCGCATCAGCTACGGCGAGCCGCAACCGTTCCAAGTCGACGTCGCGAAGCTTTCGAACGACGAACTGGTCGCGCTGCAATTGCACAAGAACGACTGGCACGTCCGGCACGCGCGGCGAGTCCTGCACGAGCGCGCCGCCGCGGGCGGCGACATGTCCCATGTGCATGAGAAGTGCCGAGCGATGTTCCGCGACCACCCCGATGTGACGCGCAAGCTGCGGGCGTTGTGGGTGCTGCACGTCACCGGCCGCGTCGACGAGCCGTGGCTGCGCGGGCAGCTCGTGCACGAAAGCGAGTACGTCCGCGCCTGGTGCGTGCGGCTGTTGTGCGAGCGGCTGCCCTCCCCTCCCTCCCAGGGAGGGGCCGGGGGAGGGTCTTCCAGTCGAACCGCCAATCCGCCACCCTCCCACCGCCCCCTCCCTGCGAAGGAGGGGGAGCAGTCGCCGGCGCTCGCCGACTTCGAGCGGATGGCCGCGAGCGATCCGTCGCCGTTCGTCCGGCTGCACCTCGCCAGCGCGCTGCAACGGTTGCCGCTCGACGAGCGCTGGGGGATCGCCCGCGGATTGCTCGCGCACGACGAGGACAACGCCGATGCGAACCTGCCGCTGATGGCGTGGTACGGCATCGAGCCGCTTGTGCCGGCGAACCCGGCGAAGGCGCTCGAACTCGGCTTCGCATCGAAGCTGCACGAGGTGCGGCGGTACGTCGTCCGCCGCGCGGCAGCCGATCCGCGCGGACTGCACGAAGTCCTCGCGTCACTCGGCAAGACGGACGACATCGCCCGCCGGAAGCTGATGCTCGCCGAAGTCGTCCAGGCGGTCCGTCCGCAATCGGGACTGCAAGCCCCCGCCGGATGGGACGCCGTCTACGCGACGCTGGAAGACAGCGACGACGCGACGGTCCGCGAGCAGGCGCAGTTCGTCACCGTGAAGTTCGGCGACCGCTCGATCTTTCCCGCGCTGCGAAAGATCGTCGCGGATCCATTGGCAAAGACCGCTTCCCGCCGCACCGCGCTCGACACGCTGCTCGAAGGCAAGGACGCCGAACTCCCGCCCGTGCTCGTGGCGCTGCTCGACGATGCGGAGCTCCGCGGCGCGGCGCTCCGCGGACTCGCCCGTTACGACTCCGCTGAAACTCCGGGGGCGATCCTCGCCCGCTACTCGAAGCTCGACGCCGACGAGAAGGGGGATGCGGTCGCCACGCTCGCCTCCCGCCCCCCCTACGCGCTCGCGCTGCTCGACGCGATCGGAAACGGAGACGTGCCGCGGAGCGACCTTTCCGCCTTCACGGTCCGGCAGCTCCAGCAGTTCGACGAACCCGCCCTCGTCAAGAAGCTCAACGACGTGTGGGGAACCATCCGCACGACCACGGAGGCGAAGCGCCGAAGAATCTTCGAGCACAAGGCGCGGCTGACTCCCGACGCGCTCGCCTTGGCGGACCTCGCGCGGGGCCGGCTCCTCTTCGAGAACACGTGCGCCAAGTGCCATCGCATGTTCGGCGCGGGGGGCGAGATCGGCCCGGACATCACCGGCTCACAGCGGACGAACCTCGATTACATCCTCGAGAACATCCTCGACCCGAGCGCGATCGTCGAGCGCGAATACCAGATGACGACGCTCCTCCTCGCCGACGGCCGCGCCCTCTCGGGATTGATCGCCGAGGAGAACGAGTCGGCGATCGTGCTGCACACCCTGAACGAGCCGCTCGTCGTGCCGAAGCGGGACGTGGAGCAGCGCGTCGCGTCGAGCGTGTCGATCATGCCGGACGGCCAACTCGACCCGATGCGGCCGGACGAAGTCCGCGACCTGATCGCGTACCTCGCGGCCCCCTGGCAAGTCCCCCGCCCCGGCCAGGTCCCCCCGCTCGACGAGCGCACCGGCCAAGTCCGCGGCGCGATCGAAGGCGAGACATTGCGCACGCTGGCGGTTTCGCGAGGCCGTTTTCGCGAACAGCGCATGGAGAACTCCCCCGACGCGCGCTTCAGCCGGTCCCGCACCGGCGCCTGGACCGGCGCCCGCCCGGACGACACGCTGACCCTCGCGCTCCCGGTGCGGGAATCGGGCCGCTACGAACTCTTCGCCTCCTTCGCCCGCGGTCCGAACCAGGCGACGGTCCGCCTGACCCTCGACGACACCCCCCTCGCCCGCGGCCCCCTCGACCTGCATCACCCCGAACCACAACCCACCGGCCCCCTCTCCCTCGGCACGCACGAACTCTCGGCGGGCGACCACCGCCTCACGATCAAGATCGAAGGCGCCAATTCCGAGTCGCGCGAAGAACACCAGTTCGCTCTTGACTACCTCTATCTGGCTCCGCTTGATGATGCGCCACCGACCGAGTAGGCAGGCGAACTCTTTCACCCCGAGCGATCTTTCCTCATCAGTGCCCATCAGTGGAATCCGTGGTCGAAATCGACTGGAATCGTACTGGCGGTCGACATCAGGACCGGTCCGATCCGCCCGCGTGCGGCGGCGGGCCCCATTCATTCCCGGAGGTTCCCATGAACGGCAGGAAACTGTTTGCGTTCGCGTGCGTCGGTGCGGCCGTGGCGGCCATGTTGCTGGGGACGATGGCGATCGCCGATCCGCCCCAGGAGCCCAAGATCACCGGCCAGCCGGAGTTCAAGCTGCCGCCCGGCTGGACCGAGGCCGACTTCCAGGCGTGCCTGCTCGCCGGCACTCCCGGCAAGGAGCACGAGCACCTCGCCCAGGGGGTCGGCGTGTGGGACTGCAAGACGACGATGTGGATGGCCCCCGGCACCGAGCCGATGCAAAGCGGAGGCACGATGACCGTGACCTCGGTGATGGACGGCCGCTACACGAAGTGCGAGATCAAAGGCGAAATCCCGGGCATGGGACCCTACCTCGCCTCCGGTGTCTACGGCTTCGACAACGTCTCGCGGAAGTTCGTCGCCACGTTCATCGACAATCACAGCACCGACATCATGACCGGCACGGGCGAGCTTTCGAAGGACGGCAAGACGCTGACCTGGAAGTACACCTACAACTGCCCGATCACGAAGAAGCCGACCGTGATGCGCGAGATCGAAACCATCACCGGTCCCGACACGAGGACCCTCGTCGCGTTCGGCATCGACCCGAAGAGCGGCAAGGAGTTCCAGATGATGAGCGTCGAGATGACGCGGAAGAAGACGGGGGCGTAGCGTGCGGGTTCCATCGAGCATGTCTGTCGGCGTGAAGTGCAGTCGCTATCATGAAGGACGAATCGGATGCCACGACGATTGATCGATCGTTGTCGCCCGGACAGTATCCATGAATTCCGCGCAGCGGCAAGGCAGCGCTATGATGACGGGCTGGCTCTCGCCGCCGCAGGAAACCGAACCTCGGCGATCTATCTGTGGGGCTACACGGCGGAAATGACGCTCAAGGCCGGATACTTCGCTTTCATCGGGTTCGGCGAAACCGATCCGATCGATGTCCGGCGAGACATCAACCCGGCCATCGATCGGGGACGTGCGTTGAGAGTGGCGTGGCCTCATCGGGGACAAGGCCACAACGTTCGCGCGTGGGCGGAGTTGTTGGTCGCCGAGCGTTCCGCGGCCCCCGGCGATCCCTTTACTCCATCGTTCGCCCGGCAGGTGCAGTCATGCGGTCAGCGAATCCAGCAGCTCTGGAATGAGACTCTCCGTTACCATAAGAACCGGGCCTACTTGCACGAAGTCCGCCAGGTGCGCGAGGCAGCGTCGTGGTTGCTCGCCAATTCCGAAGAACTCTGAGGTCATCCGATGCCTCGTTCACAACGCCGCTTCACCAACGCTCCGCGGCGAGCTGTCGGCGCTCTCGTCGAGCGATTGGTCGACGAATTGAAAGCGAACCGGCAATCCGGCCAGCCCTGGATCGACGAGGAGGAATTTCCGACCGGACGGTTGCGCGTCAATGTCATCTGGGATGATTGGGAGCAGATCCCTCTGGAGGAACGAACCTCGACGGTCGTGCGCGCTTTCGAGAAGGCGGAAGGCAAGCAATACGCCGAACGAATCGCACTCGCGAGCGGCTTGACCGTTCCGGAAGCACATGCCGCAGGCATGTTGCCGTACGAAGTCGTGACGGCACTTCGCAAAAGCGATCCGTTGACGTTGGAAGACTGTCGCAACGCGATGATCGAAGAGGGCGCTTCGGTATTGCTGGATCCCGAACGCCCCCAGCTTCGCTTCGCCACCGAGGAAGAGGCAGAGGCGGCGGTGAAAAGGTTGTCTGAGAAGCTGCCGGGGAGTGAACAGGTCTGGCTTGTCACGAAGGACGTGGGGATGGTCCCGGAATGGACGTCCCTATAGAACGACATCGAATTCATCATCGGAGAAACACCCATGAGCGGCGTGCGAGTCCTCGTCGGCACGAAGAAGGGCGCTTTCATCCTCACGGCGGATGCCAAGCGCAAGAATTGGGACGTCGAGGGGCCGTTGTTCGCCGGGTGGGAGATTTACCACCTGAAAGGCTCCCCCGCCGATCCCGACCGCATCTACGCCTCGCAGTCGAGTTCCTGGTTCGGGCAGATCATTCAGCGCTCCAGCGACGGCGGCCAGACCTGGGAAACCCCCGGCGGCGAGAAGATGCCCGATCCCTCCGCTCCGCCGGCCGGCGTGAGCAACAAGTTCGTCTACGACACCGAACCGCCGGACGGCAAGCCGCTCACCACGCACCAGTGGTACGACGGCACGCAGCACCCCTGGGAGTTCAAGCGCGTCTGGCACCTCGAGCCGTCGCTCGATGATCCCGAGGTCGTTTACGCCGGCGTCGAGGACGCGGCGATCTTCCGCTCGACCGACGGCGCGACGAGTTGGCAGGAGATGGCCGGGCTGCGCGGCCACGGCACCGGTCCGCAATGGGCGCCCGGCGCCGGCGGGATGGGGCTGCACACCATTCTCCTCGATCCGACGAACCCGAATCGCATCTACATCGCCATCTCGGCCGCGGGCGTCTTCCGCACCGACGACGGCGGCGCGACGTGGAAGCCGATCAACCGCGGCCTCAAGTCTCAGTACATTCCCGATCCCGACGCCGAGGTCGGCCACTGCGTCCACCGCATCGCGATGCACCCATCGCGGCCGAACGTGCTCTACATGCAGAAGCACTGGGACGTGATGCGCAGCGACGACGCCGGAGACCAGTGGCACGAGGTCAGCGGCAACCTGCCGACCGACTTCGGCTTCCCGATCGAAGTCCACGCGCACGAGCCGGAGACGATTTACGTCGTCCCGATCAAGAGCGATTCGGAGCACTACCCGCCGGAAGGGAAGCTGCGCGTCTACCGCAGCCGCACTGGGGGGAACGACTGGGAGCCGCTCACGAAGGGTCTGCCCCAGGAGAACTGCTTCGTGAACGTGCTCCGCGACGCGATGGCGGCCGACTCGCTGGACGAGTGCGGCATCTATTTCGGCACGACCGGCGGCCAGGTGTACTGCTCTCCGGACGGAGGCGACAGATGGGAGCCGATCGTCCGCGACCTGCCGGCGGTGCTGTCGGTGGAGGCGCAGACGCTGCGGTGACGTGGGGCAGACATCCTTGTCTGCCCGTGAACTCCTGAATGGCGACCCGAGCACGGGCAGGCTGGAAAGCCTGCCCCACAGTTACCGGAGATTCTCCAATGTTGGAAGGTCTATTTCGACGACGGCGGTTGCCGCATTGGGATGTCGATGATGCGACCTACTTCGTCACTGCATGCCTCGCAGGCAGCATCCCGGCACGGGGGCTACTCCGCTTGCAGAGCTTTCGCGAAGAACTCGAACGTCGTCATGCACCGGACGGAATTTCGCGCGAGGAGTGGGAGGCTCGGAAGCACAAGTTGATCTTCGCGCGATTCGACGACATCATCGACCGGCAGCCTGCGGTGCGTCACCTCGCCGACCCGCGGGCCGCTGCGATCGTGGAGGAAAGCCTGCGTCACTTCAGCGGGGAGCATTATGATCTGATCGCCTTCGTGGTCATGCCAAGCCACTTTCATTGGCTTTTCCATCCGCGCGAGGAGTGGGTCCAGGCGGGCCTTCGGGAGTCGCGAAATGCGCAATCGTCCGTGGGGCAGACATCCTTGTCTGCCCGCGCGGGGAGCGTAGTGCGTCCTCCAGAATCCGGATCTGCGGGACGGCCGCTCCACCGGACTGCGAGGGAGCGCATCATGCAAAGCGTCAAGGGCTATACGGCCCGCGGGTGCAATAAGCTGCTTGGTCTGAGCGGAGCGTTCTGGCAGGATGAGTCCTACGATCACGTGGTTCGAGACCAGGAAGAGTTGTTCCGGATCATCGACTACATCGAAAACAATCCCGTGAAAGCCGGCCTCGTCGCGCGCCGCGAAGATTGGAAATTCTCTTCCGCCTGTGACCGGGCGCGATACCGGATTCCATACGGCCAGGCGTTACCGGCCGGCTGATCTTCCGCCGCAGACAACTGATCCGAGCTTCGCATGAAACCCGACAAAGGCAGTACAGGCAGGCTGGAAAGCCTGCCCCACGTCGCATGATCCGCGTCGCCCTTCCATACCACCTCCGCACGCTCGCCAAGGTTCAGGGCGAAGTGTCGCTCGAAGTCGCCGGACCGGTCACGCAGCGTTCGGTGCTCGATGCGCTCGAGGCCCGTTATCCGGTGCTCCGCGGAACGATTCGCGATCACGCCACGGGAGAGCGGCGGCCGTTTCTGCGGTTCTTCGTCTGCGGAGAGGACGCATCTCACGACCCGCCCGACACGCCGCTGCCCGACGCCGTCGCGTCGGGAGCGGAGCCGTTCCTGGTCGTCGGGGCCGTCTCCGGCGGCTGATTGGTGCTCCGTTCAGTCGTCCCAATGGCTGCCCGCGAGTCGGACAAGGGCTCGCGTCCCCGGATCTCCCTCTTGAGTTCCCGCGGCGACGGGAGGCTCGTCCAGCTCGCGCAGGATCAGCTCGCCCCGCTCCAGCGGGCAGAACCGTTCCAGCCGCTTCAGGAACGGGGCGAAGTCCGAATCGCGGAGCGCGTCCGCGAACGTCGGCCAGCGCCCGACGAGATGCGCCGGGTTGTCGGCGAGGACGAGCTCCCGGCAGCGGTCGGCGACCGCGGGCCAGCCGGCCCGGCACGCCGCCGCCCCCGCCAGCACCAGGAAGCGGTCGCTCCCTCCGTACTGCCGCCGGCGGCGGGCGAGATCCGCAAGCGCCGCGTAGACGAGCATTTTCGATTCTTCGGGCGGCATGCCCGGATTATCGCATCGGCACGCGCCCCCGCAATATCCGTCCCCATGGGAACGTCCGGCCCGATGCGATCGGGACTCGCCGCATTGTCCTCCCGCGGACGGATTCCGCTGAAACGCACGGCGTGCGATCCCGATAAGATTCCCGTAATCGGACGACGGGCGGTCCAGCCGGGCGGCACTCACGGGAACAGGCACCTTGGTTCATTCGCACCTGCCGGTCAGGCACCTCATGAAGCAGATCGAGAACTTCCAACCCAAGGGAAGCGACCGCGACGTGCGTCCCGCATGGGTCTCCCGCCTCATCGACCGCGTCGCCGAATTGTTCGAGCCCCTCGAAGGGATCGGCCGCGTCGGCTTCGACTGCCATCTCTCCGACGAGTGCTGGATCGTGGAGATGTATCTCGGCAGCACCGAACTGGTCGGGGGGCCGGGGGACGGCCAGCGGCGGATGTCGGACTTCCGCTTCGACCTGCTCGCCCTCGTGGAGCTGTTCGGGCCGATCGAACGCTTTCGCTGGACCGCCCTGTGCGCGGCCGACGGCGAGGTCGAGAACGTCGCCGCCGGGCCTTCGTCGATCACGGTCGAAGGCCGGATCGACGACAACCCGGTGCGGCTGCAACTGTATTCCGTGCCGCCTCCGGATACCGGCCCGGGATTCCGCCGGTATCCGGACGGCCGGCACGAACCGGTCTGAGCGCGGCCGCCTGTCGTTCCGTTCCGGCGGGACGGAACTCGTGTCCGGCGACACGGTTGCCGCAAGCTGCGAGGCGCCCGTCGGAACACGCTCCGCATGCCGGGCGTGTGGTCCGGCCGCCCTCCGCTGAAGGACGCCGTGCCAACGAGCGAGCACCCGTCCGGCGGACGGGACGGACCGCCGCGGACGAAGCGCGCGGCCACAAGCCGCCTCGCGCGCCCCAGGCAGGTTCAGGGGTATGTCCGTATTGACAGCCTCCGGGGCGGCCATAGCATGGAAGTCGCCACCGCCGGAACTGCCGTCGTGCCGCGCGCGAGAGGGGGCGGAGATGGATCGCGAACGCTTGGCGCTGTTCGCGCTCGACGCGAGCCGCGACTTCGGCCGCGCCGTGAGCGAGGCCTTGGGAGTTTCCCCCAGCGGCCACGAAGAGCGCGAGTTCGAGGATGGCGAGCACAAGGCGCGGTCTCTCGTCAACGTGCGGGACCGCGACGTGTTCGTCGTTCAGTCGCTGTACGGGGACGCCGAGCAGACGGTCAACGACAAGCTCTGCCGGCTGCTGTTTTTCCTCGGCGCGCTGCGCGACGCCGCGGCGGGGCGGGTGACCGCCGTCGTGCCTTACCTGTGCTACGCGCGGAAGGACCGACGGACGAAGCCCCGCGATCCGGTGACGACGCGGTACGTGGCGAAGCTGTTCGAAGCGGTCGGGGCGGACCGCATCCTGACGATGGACGTACACAATCTGGTCGCCTTCGAAAACGCGTTCGACCGGACGCGCCCCGAGCACTTGCAGGCCACGAAGCTGTTCGTCCAGCATTTCGCCGATCGGCTGCGCGGGGAGGACGACCTCGTCGTCGTCTCTCCCGACGTGGGAGGCGTCAAGCGGGCCGAACAGTTCCGCGAGGCCTTGGCCCGCGCGCTGGGCGCGAGCCCCGGCAGCGGCTTCATGGAAAAGCAGCGCAGCGGCGGGGTCGTCCGCGGGGAGGCGCTTGTCGGCGATGTGGAGGGCCGGACGGCCATCCTCATCGACGACCTGATCAGCGGCGGGACCACGCTGCTCCGCGCGGCGCAGGCCTGCAAGAAGCGCGGGGCGAAGGCGGTCCACGGCGCCGCCACGCACGGCGTGTTCTCTCCCGAGGCCGAGGCGAAGCTCGACGATCCGGCGCTCGATTCGATCGTCGTGACCGACACTGTCCCTCCGTTCCGCCTGTCGCCCCGGTTCGTCGAACGGAAAGTGACGGTCCTCGATGCGTCGCGAATGTTCGCCGAGGCGGTCCGGCGGATGCACGACGGCGGCTCGATCGTCGAACTCAATGAGGCGTGAGCGGGAGGAGTCTCATGCTGCAACCCTACGCGGACCGAATCGATGCCGGGCGGAGGCTGGCCGAACATCTGAAGCAATACGCCGACCGGAAGGACGTGCTGGTGCTGGCCCTGCCCCGCGGCGGCGTGCCGGTGGCGCGGGAGATCGCGGCGGCACTGGGCGCCGAGTTGGACCTGATGATCGTCCGCAAGCTGGGGTTGCCCGGCCAGGAGGAACTGGCGATGGGGGCCATCGCCAGCGGGGGCCTTCGCGTGCTGAACGACCGCGTGGTCGGACTGGCCGGCATCTCCGCGGACACGATCGCAGCGGTCGCCCAGCGCGAGCTGGCGGAGCTCCGCCGCCGGGAACAGGCTTATCGCCGAGATCGGCCGCGGCCCGCGGTCGAGGGGCGCTGCGTGATTCTCGTGGACGACGGACTCGCGACCGGCTCCACGATGCGGGCCGCGATCGGCGCGGTGCGGCGTGGAAATCCGGCGGAAGTCGTGGTCGCCGTGCCGGTCGCCCCGCCGGACACCGTCGCGGCGCTGCGCGCCGAGGCGGACGAGGTCGTCTGCCCGGAAACGCCGGCCGACTTCTTCGGGATCGGCCAGTTCTACGTCGACTTCACGCAAACCACCGACGACGAGGTCCGCCGGCTGCTGCAAGACGCCTGGAGCGATGAAGCTGACGCCGATTGACGTGTGTCATCCTAGCCCGACGCGCGAGCGAGGGAGAATCGCCCGACCGGCCGAATTCCCTTGTTTGCCTGACTGCGGACGAAGAAAAGATCGACGAGGTCACGCGGGAGCTGCGGTTCGACATCGAGCTGCTCGCCGACCGGCTCACCGGCGCCGTCGATTGGGCTTCACGCGATGAGCATACCGCCGGATTGCCGATCGGCCTGTTCGGCGCCAGCACGGGGGCGGCGGCCGCGCTGATCGCGGCGGCGCGGCGGCCCGAGGCGGTCCGGGCCGTCGTCTCGCGCGGAGGGCGGCCCGATCTCGCCGGCGACGCGCTCGCCCAGGTCCGCGCCCCGACGCTCCTGATCGTCGGCGGCGACGACGAGCCGGTGATCGGCATGAACCGCGCGGCGGCCGAGCGTCTCGCCGCGGAACATCGCCTCGAGATCGTCCCCGGCGCGACCCACCTGTTCGAGGAGCCGGGAAAACTGGACGAAGTCGCGCGGCTGGCGGCGGACTGGTTCGAGGAGCGGCTGATCGATTAGACGCAAAGCCGCAAAGATTCGCAAAGGAAGATAGAAGCGGTCGACATACCGTCGTGATCCGTGCCGGTATATACTATCAATCGGTGCTCGCGACTCACCTCGGCGGATGAAGGGTCTCGGAGAATCGGCCATGGCCGAGCATGCGACGAACGAATTGCTTCCCCTCCACGCCGATCGGCCTCCGTTCCGAGTGGACGAAGGGGGCGCCGTCCGCATCGGCAACAGCCGCGTCAGCCTCGATGTGGTCGTGCAGCAGTACGAAAACGGAATGACGCCGGAAGACATGGTCCGCGCCTACGACACGCTGGCGCTGGCCGATGTCCATTCCGTCATTGCTTACTACCTTCGGCACCGTGACGAGGTGCGCGGCTATCTGAAGCGGCGGGAAGAGGAAGCCGAGGCCTTGCGGGCGAAAATCGAGACCGAGCGTCCGCGCGTCTCCCGGGAAGAGCTGCTGGCACGCCGCAGCGCCAGGGAGAAGGCCGATGCTCCGACTGGCCAGTGACGCCGACGTGCACGGCGAGATCATCCGCGGCCTGCGCCGACGCCTGCCGAAGATCGACCTGGTGCGCATCCAGGACGCATTGCCGCAAGGCACTCCCGACCACGAAGTTCTGGCGTGGGCCTCGGAGGAAAGCCGAATCCTCATCACCAACGACCGTAGTACGATGATCGGCATTGCTCACCAGCGGGTGGCGTCGGGAGATTCGATCGGCCTGATTGCGACCACCAATGAACAATCCATTGGCTCGGCCATCGACGACATCCTGCTCATCGCGGAGTACATGTCGGAGGACGAGATCCGGGCGCAAGTCGTCGTATACCTGCCGTTCCGGGGATAAAGGCTGACTCGACTTGACATCCTTCCGAATCGGGCCGGCGATTTCCCGCGACGCCGCCGCGAGGGCAAACCTTGCTTGCGCTGCGGGCTGGTGTGGGCAGTTACTCTTCCGCGGCGAGTTCGAGGTAGCGGGCCGCCTTGTTCCGCCACTTGGCGGTGTCTTCGGTCGCCGCGTCCTGCAAGTGCCACGCCGCGATTTTCGCTCGCGTGCAGGCGTGCTGGCTCCGGTAGAACCGCAACAGCGACGGCGACGGATCGTCCCGTTGCGTGTCGCGGTAGATGTCCCAGAGCGTCTCCGCCACCAGTCGCCGATTGAGGACTACTGCCCGGTCGCAATCGGCGCGGCGGAGGTCGAGCGTGCTGAAGTCGAGCGAATCGTAGCGGACCGGCTTCTTCAGCTTGAAGGCGTGCCGATCGGTCAGGAACACCCACGACATGTGGGTCTCGATCGCTTCCACGCCGGACGCGCCGCAGGGATAGCTCGCAGGCCGCTGGAGGGCCTCGACTTCTCGTCGATCGTCGGCGGAGCGTCCGCGTGGGGCACCAGCATCATCTCGCCTCCACCGGCATTGTACTCCCAGCTCCGGCAGCAAGCCATTTTTCGCTGTTCTCCCGCGAATCCGACGATACAATGAAGCCACGCATCGACCGGCGCTGATGCTCGCCGAATTGCCCGGGCCGTTTCAGGGGACTGCTCTTTTCTTTTCGAGGAGAATGGGGAATGGCCCGCGACCGAATCGGCAAGCTGCCGGCTGAGCTGTCGCCCCGGTTCCTTCAATTGCGCCGCCGCGTGCAGTGGCTGGCGGCGATCCGTGGGGTGGGCCTCGCCGTCACGGTCCTCGTGGCGGGACTGGCCCTCGCCTTCGGGGCGGATCTCCTATGGGATCTCAGCGGGAGCGCGCGGATCGCCCTCCTCGCCGGCGTCGTCGCCGCTGCGGCCTTCTGCGTGTGGCGCGGCATCATCCGGCCCCTGTGGCGCGCCCCGGCTGAAGCGGAGCTCGCGGCCCTCGTCGAGCGGTCGCATCCCGAGCTGGGCGAGCGGCTCACCTCGGCCGTCGAACTGGCCGATCCCGGCGTGCCCGAGGCCCACAAGGGCTCGCCCCTGATGCGGCACATGCTCGTGCGGCAAACGACGCGCTCGATCGGCACGGTCGATTTCAACGAGGCGGTCCCCGCGCGGCGCTCCCTCCGCTGGGCGCTGATCGGCGCCGCCGCCGTCGTCGTGCTCCTCGCCCCGCTGGCGGTCTCGCGATCCGGTTATGGCCTGCTCTGGGCGCGCTTCCTCCAGCCGCGCGGCAACCACGAGCGGGCGGGCAACCTGTACTTCGTCGTCGAGCAGGGGGACCGCGTCGTCGCGCGCGGGGAGGACGTGCGGATTCAGGCGCAGCCCGCCTGGCGGCTCGCTCCCGAGGCGCCGCCCGAGTTGGTCGAACTCGCGTGGACCGACGCGGCCGGAGTCCGCGACGCGCTGCGCATGACCTACGACGCGAAACGGGGAGAATACTCCGCGAACCGGCCGCATGTATTCACCTCGTTCGATTACGAGATCGCCTCCCGCGGCGCGCGCTCGCGGCAATATCGCATCGACGTCGTCGAGCGCCCCGAGATCGCCGCCGTCGCCCTGCACGTGCAGCCTCCCCCGTACACGGGTCTCCCCGCCGCGCGACACGACGGCCTCGTCGGCACGACGACCGTGTTCGAGCGGAGCGCGCTGGCGCTGCGGCTCGACTTCAACAAGCCGGTCGCGAAGGCCGAGTTGCTGTGGGAGAGCGCGCCGAACTCCCCTCCGTTCCAGGGAGGGGCCGGGGGAGGGTCTCCGGATCCCCCCCTCTCGACGCGCTCCCCCTTCGACCTCCCCGAATCGCCGCCGCGCGAGTCGGACCGCGGGCTCCTGCTCGCCGCCGACGGCCAGTCGGCGACGCTCGAATTCGCGCCGGTCGTCGGCGGGGCGTTCGCCTTCCGGCTGACCGACGAGCACGGACTGCACAATTCGGCCGAGCCCCGCCGCGTGCTGGCCGTCGCGCCGGACATGCCGCCGGTGCTCGAACTCGCCGGCAGCGACCGCGACCGCGAGGTGTTGCCGGGCGAAGTCGTCGTCGTCGCCGCGACCGCGACCGACGACGTCGGCGTGGCGCAGCTGGAATTGCACTGGGAGGCGCACGGCGGGGGGGCCGATCGCATCGCCGTCGATCCCGCGGCGCTCGGGCGGATGCAGGTCGCTCACGAGTTCGCGATCGACGTCTCCACGCTCGGCGTGCGCGAGGGGAGCGTCGTCGAGTACCGCGTGCGGGCCGCCGACGAACGCCCTGTCCCCGCGCCGAACGAAGTCTGGTCGAACCCCCGCCGGCTCGTCGTCCGCCGCACCGCGAAGCCGCCCAGCGCCAACGACGCCGCCGAACGGCAGGAATCGTTGCGGCAGGAGCTGGCCGCGGTCCGCGCGGGGGTCGAGGCGCACCGCGAGCAGATGGCGGGCGTGCTCAAGGAGGCCGAGAGCGATCTGCTGATGCAGCTCGAATTCAAGCGGAACGGCGAGGTCCGCCCGCTCCCCGGCCGGCAGGACGAGCTCGCCCGCCGCGTCGAGCAGCTTGCCGGGCGGTTCGCCGAGCATCCGCTGTATGCGAACCTCGCGCCGGACACGCGCGACGCGGCCCGCGAGCAGCTCGACCCGCGAAAGACGAAGCTCGCACAGGCGGCCGACGCACCCCTGTTCGAGAAGGCGGCCATCCTCCGCGACACCCAGCAATCGGTGAAACAGGCGGAAGAGACGCTCGCCAAGGTCGCCGAGGAGTTCGAGAAGCTCGCCGAACTCGAAAACGATCTGCTCGAACTCGAGCGGCTCGCCGAGCAGGCGCGGCGGCTCGCGAACGAAGTCGCCCGGTTGCAGCGCGACCGCAACGCCCCGCCCCCCGCCGACGAGCCTGCCGCCGATCAGCAGCCCCGCCAACAGGCGCTCGACCAGAGGCAGGCGCAGTTGCAGCAGGACCAGCAGGCCCTCGATGAGCGGCTGAATGAGCTGCTCGACAGGCGGCCGGAACTCCTCGACGCCGCCCGCCGCCAAGCCGTCGACCGCCTCGCGGAGCTGTCCCGCCAGGCGCTCGAGCTGGCCGAGCCGCAGGACGAGCTCGCCCAGGCGCTTCGTGAGGAAGCGGAAGGGCAGGCGAACCAGGCGCGTCCCTTCGCCGAGCAGCAGCAGCAACTGTTGCGAGAAGCCGAGCAGCTTGCCGCCGAGCAGCAGGCGCTCGCCGCGCGCGATCCGGTCGCCCCGCTCGATCCGCAGGCGCTCCGCGCGGCCCTCGACGCCCTCCGCCAAGGCGACCTCGACCAGGCCCAGCAGGAGCAAGCCGACGCCGCCCAGGAGCTCGCGCGGCTCTCCGCCGAGCTCGCCAGGAACGAACGACTTCCCGCCGATCCCAAGCAGGCGGTCGAGCAGTTGGCGAAGCGTCAGGCGGAATTGAGCCGCAAGATCGACCAGGCGAGCGGGGGGCGTCAGCCCCCCGGTGCGGCGCCATCCGACGACGCCGATGCCCTGCGCCGCCAGTTGCGTCCGCTCGCCGCGGAGCAGGCGGCCATCCAGGCGGGGCTTGCCGAACTGGAACTCCCGCGAAAGAACCGGCCCGAACAGCAGGAAGCGGTCGCGCAGGCGGCGCAAGCCGTCGAGCGCCTGCTCGCCCCCGACGCCCCGCAGGCCCGACGGGCCGCCGCCGACGCCGCCGAGAAACTGCAGCAGCTCGCAGAGCAAATCGGCACGCCGGAGGAGCGCCGCGCCGCCGCGCGGAAGCAGGTCGCCGCGCTCCGCAAGCGGCAGGAGGCGCTCGCGACAAAGGTCGATGAAGCAGGCCGTCCGGCACAACCGAACGACCCGCATCGCGAACAACTCGCCCGCCTCGCGCCAGAGCAGGAGCAGCTCGCCCGCGAGCTCGCCCAGCTCGACGCCCCCGACGCGGAGGCCGAACGGCAGGCCTCGGTCCGCGAAGCCGCCGCGGCGTTGGGCGACCTCGAACAAGAACGGGCCGCCGACGCCCCCGGTTCGCAACAGCGAACGCAGCAAGCGCTCGCCCGGCTTGAAAACCGTCTGGCCGGCGATCCTTCGCCCGAAGAACAGGTCGCGGCGTTGCGGAAGGAGCAGGCGGAGCTTGCGAAGCAGGCGGAGGCGGCCGCGCGGCAGAAGGACGCCGACGCCCTCGCCCAGCGCGCCGACGAGCAACGGGAACTCGCCGAACGGATTGACCGGCTCGACGCTCCCGCGGCCCGGCCGGAGCAGCAGGCCGCCCGCCGCGCCGCCGATGACACCGCGCAGGCGATGAAGCCGGGCGTTGCACCCGAGCAACTGGCGCCAGCGGCCGAGCGCAGCGACGACGCGCTCGACCGGCTGGCGCGGGCGCTCGGCCCGCAGCAGCCCGACCCCGCGCGGCAGGCCGCCGAACTCGCCCGCCGCCAGCAACAGGCGCGCGAGCAGGCGGAGGACGCCGCGCTCGCCGAGCGCGCCGCCGAGGCCGCCGAACGCGCGGCCCGCGAGGAAGAGGCCGGCGACCTCCGCCGCGACGCGGAGCGGCTTCGCGTCGGCGACCGCGCCCAACCGGAGAAGGAGGATGCGCTCGAAACGCTCCGCAAGGCCGAACAGGCCCGCCGCGAGCTGGCCCGGGCCGAGGAAGACTTCCTCCGCAAGAATGGGCCCGCCGACGGACCGCGGAACGCCGCCGAGCCGCGGACGACCCCCCCCGAGCCTCCAGCCCAGTCTCCCGCCGACGATGCCGAACAGGAACTTCAGCGGCTGCTGAAGCGGAACGCCGAGGCCCAGCGCGATGCCGCCGAGGCCCTCGCGCGGTTGGAGCGCAAGCTGAACGACGACGAAGCGCGGCAGCGGCTCGCCGAGGAGGGTCGCCGCGCCGCCGAGCGGGCCGAGCAGTTGGCCCGCGAGAACGCCCCTCAAGAGCGGCTCGCTCCCGAGCAACTCGCCAGCCAGGCCCGCGAGTTGGCTGAACAGCAGGCCCGTCTCCGCGAGCAGACCGAGCTGCTCGAGCGCGACCGCCCGCAGGACGCCGCCGCCGCGCAAGCCGAACAGCGGCGACTCGCCGAAGCTCAGTCGCAATTGCGCGAGCAGGCGGAGCGGATGCCGGCCGATCAGGCGGCCCTCGCCCGCGCCGAAGCGATGCGGCAACTCGCCGAGGCGCAGCGGTCCCTCGAGCGCGGCGAATCGCAAGAGGCGACCCGCGCCCAGCGCGGGGCGGAAGAGGCGCTCCGCGACGTCGCCCGTCAGGCCGAAGCGCGGGCGCAAGCGGCCGCCAATCCACCCGCCGATCCCGAGGCCCAGGCCCGGCAGCGACAACAGGCGGCCGAGCAGGCCGCCGAACTCGCCCGCCGACAGCAGGAGTTGCAACGCCAGGTCGCGCAACAGAACCCGCGCCAAAGCCCCGCCGGTCAACAGGCGGGCCAGCAGCAAGCGGGTCAGCAGCAAGCGGGTCAACAGCAGTCAGGTCAACAGCAGTCAGGTCAACAGCAGTCAGGTCAACAGCAGTCAGGTCAACAACAGTCGGCAACGCAGCAGGCGCAGGCCCGGCAGCAGGAGATCGCCCGCGAGGCGGCCCGGCTCGCGCTCGAAGCCGCCCGTCAGCAGGGGGCCGAATCCGCCGCCGCGCAGCAAACCGCCGACTTCGCCCGCCAGGCGAACCAGGCCGGCCGGCAGGCCGCCGACGGTCAGCCGCAACAAGCCGCGCAAACCGCCCAACAGGCGGCCCGCACCGGCGAGCAGGCCGCCCG
Organism: Planctomycetales bacterium; assembly: GCA_040877365.1. GTDB lineage: Bacteria > Planctomycetota > Planctomycetia > Planctomycetales > Planctomycetaceae > JBBDNT01. The sequence goes on along the minus strand of JBBDNU010000232.1, from coordinate 13,401 downwards.
GCAGATGAACACCGCCGGCGCGCCGGGCGAGGCGCTCGGCCGGCAGGCCGAGCAGCTTGCGCAACGGCAGGCGCAAGTCGCCCAGGAATTCGAACAGGCGGCCGGCTCCGCCTCGGAACGGATGCAGGCCCAGGCCCAGGCCGAGGCCCGTCTCGCGCAGCAGGCCGCGCGGTTGGAAAACCAACTCGCCGAGGCCGCCCGCCGGCTCGCCGCCCGGCCCCTCTCCCTGGAGCCGCAAGGGCGGCAGGCGCAAGCCGCCGGCCAGGCCGCGGGGCAGGCCCAACAGGCGATGCAACAGGCCGCAGGGCAAATCGGCCAGGGAAACGCGGGGCAGGCGGCCCAATCGGCGCAAGCCGCGGCCGACGCCCTCCGCCGCGCCGCCGGCGACGCTCAACAACAGGCCGCCGGACAAGGCCAGCCCGGCTCGCCTGTCCCCGGCCAGGTCGGAGAGCAAGTCGCCAATGCGTCGCGCAGCCTGCAACAGGCGATGCAACAACTCGCCAACGCCCGGCAGGGACAAGGTCAGCCCGGCCAGAGTCAACAAGCCCAACCGGGGCAGGGACAACCGGGGCAAGGTCAACCGGGGCAAGGTCAACCGGGGCAAGGTCAACCGGGACAAGGCCAACCGGGACAGGGTCAACCGGGACAAGGTCAACCGGGACAAGGTCAACCGGGACAAGGTCAACCGG
>JBBDNU010000232.1:0-12612 GCA_040877365.1 Planctomycetales bacterium | reverse complement strand
AACCGGGACAAGGTCAACCGGGACAAGGTCAACCGGGACAAGGTCAACCGGGACAGGGACAACCGGGACAAGGGCAATCGAGCAACGATCCGCTTGGCCAATCGGCCGAGAGCCTTCGCCAGGCGGCCGAGGCCCTCGCCCAGGCCGCCCAGGGATTGCAGCCCGGCGGACAGCCCGGCCAGGACGGGCAGAACCAGGCGAGCGGCCGGCGTGAACCGGCCGGTCAATCACCGGGGGGCTCACGCCCCCCGCTCGCCGCCGATTCCGCCACCGGCGACGGCGGCGGCGTCGGCGAGACCGGCGTCGACCTCGCCCGTCTCGAATCCGAGATCGCCCGCCTCACCCACCGCCAATGGGGCCAACTGCCCGGCAACCTCCAGACCGACATCGTCCAGGCCGCCTCGCGAAAGCCCAACGGCGATTACGCCCAGCTCATCAAGCTGTATTTCAGGGAGATCGCCGAGACCGGCAAGCCGGCGGAGGGAGGACGGCCATGACGACGCGAAACCGCAAGCGAGTGGCGATCGCGGCGGTCCTCGCCGCGCTCGCGGGAATCTGTTCCCTGCGCGTCGTCGCGCAGGACGAAGTCAACGTCGCGGCCGAGCGCAAGGAAGTCGACGAGGCGATCGTGCGGGCGCTCGAGTTCCTCGCCGAACGCCAGCGCCCCTCCGGCGCGTGGACCTTGCAGAACGAAGGGGAGGCGACCTCGGCCACCTCGCTGGCCGTGATGGCCTTCCTCGCCGCCGGCCACGTCCCCGGCGAGGGCCCCTACGGCGACCGGCTCGAGCGGGCGATCGCCTGGGTCGTCGCCCAGCAGCAGAAGAACGGGCTGCTCGTCTCCGAGCGCGGCCACGGGCCGATGTACAGCCACGGCATCGCCACGCTGATGCTCGCCGAGGCCGCCGGGATGACCGACGCGGCGAGCGCCCAGCCGCTCCGCGCCGCCCTCGAAAAGGCGATTAAGCTGATCCTCGAATCGCAGAACGTGAACAAGTCGCGGATGCACGCCGGCGGCTGGCGGTACCAGCCCAAAAGCACCGACAGCGACCTGAGCGTCACCGCCTGGCAACTCCTCGCGCTGCGGGCCGCCAAGAACCTCGGCTGCGACGTCCCCGCCGAGAACATCGACCGCGCCGTCGAGTACGTGCGGCGGCTGGCGGTCCCCGGCAGCGGCGGGTTCGGCTACCAGTCCCCGCACGCCCCCTCCCCCACGCGGGCCGGCACGGGGATCCTCGCGCTCGAGATCTGCGGCCAGCACCACACCGCCGAGACGATGTCCGCCGCCGAGTATCTCCTCGCCAACCCGCTGCGATACGACACGCACTATTACTTCTATGGCGCGTACTACTGCACGGTCGGCATGTTCCAGGTGGGGGGGAAATACTGGGACGAGACCCGCGCGCAGGTCGTCGCCGACCTGCGACGCCACCAGGAGGCGGACGGCTCGTGGATCTCGCGGACCGGCGGGGAGCGCTCCGCCGGCCTGATCTACAGCACCAGCATGGCGGTGCTGGCCCTGTCGGTCGAATACCAGTACCTGCCGATCTACCAGCGCTGAGTCCCGATTCGCCCGGGACTCGGCGATGCCCGGCCACCCGGCCGGGCAGGTGGCATCGAATCCCGATTTGTTCGCTTTGCGGGGGCGTCAGGCCGGTCGGCCGTTGCCGACCTGCAGTTCCGTCATCAGCAGCAGGTCGAGCACGCTGTAATTCTCGTCGGGCTGGAACACGATCGCGGTCCGCCCCGAAGGCGACAGCGCGACGAAGTCGCGATGCGAGACGTCGAACGCCCGTCCGTCCGCCATCCGGATCGTGAACGGGCGAAACGGCTGCTGATGCAACGTCGCGCGGAACTGTTCGGGGGTCATGGCGCCGCTCCCCCGGTCCAGATGAGTCATGGTTCGTCGGGCTCGAGCGTGATCGCTACGGTGAACGCGCCCGAGTCGTCGGTCGTGTCCTCGTCGGCGCCGGCGGACGCGGGACCGTCCACGACCTCGGTGAGCGTCACGGTCGCGCCGCCGATCGGCTCCCGGTCCGGATCGACGACTATGGAGGCGGAATGATTTTTCCGTTCCTGAAGCGGGGATAAATATCGCCGATCGGATGAAGCTCCGCCTCGAACATGATTCTCGCGCCCGGCTGGATCGTCGCATCGACGCCCGGGGCCAACTGGATTTGCATGCTGATGCTTTTGGCGTTCCGATCCTCGGTCGTGTAAAGAAGCACCCAGTCGCCGATCACCGTCTCGACCGTCCCGGTGATCCGGACCCGCTTGCCGACGTACTTGAGCTTCGTTGTTCTCCACCTGTCGTAGTCCTGTCCGTGCTCCTTCCCCAGTTCCTCGGCCGTCACTTGAACCACTTCCTGCTGACCGGCTGGCTGCGGGGCCGGCAGGGTCGGCGCGGCGGCCTGCGGCTGCTGCGCGGGCGGCTGCGGGAACGGCTGCGGCGCCGGTTGCGGAAACGCCTGCGGCGCGTTCGGGTCGACGCCCGGGCCGCCCCCCGGCGCGAATTGCAGCTCCATCAGCGTGCGGATCGGGTTGTCCCGGCGGGTCGTCGCGAACTCCTCCGCCCGCTTCGTCCCCTTGCTCAGGCAGATCCGCAGCATCGCCCCCTGGATCTCGTAGATTCCGCGGTCCACGTAGTCGCGGCCGCGGGTTTTGTAGGCCAGGTCGATCTGCTTGGGGGACTTCGTTTCGTCGAGCGTGTAGTCGTACACCGCCTGCTGGCCGGGACCGCTGATCACGGTGAACTTCCCGCCGCCGATCGTGACGGTCACGTTCCCCGCGACGCCCGGCGTCTGCACCCCCTGCTGCTGGTGGGAAACGACGGACCAGTTCCCTGCGATCCCCGTCGGCAGCACCGGGCCGGGCGCGATCGCGGCCGGATCCCCGGGAACGCCGCCGGCCGGCGCGGCGACCGCCGGCACGGGTGTCGCCCCCAGGTTCTGGGCGGTGATCGCGACGCCGGGGAGCGCCTGCTTCAAGTCGTCCACCTCGGCCTGCGTCAGCGCGGCGCCGGAGAGATCGAGCGAGGTCAGCCGGTTGAGCGCCTTGAGGTTCGGCAGCGCCGCCCCGGTGATCGGCGAGCGGGACAGGTCGAGGTTTTTCAATTCGGCGAGCGCCGCGAGGTGCGACAGCCCCGCCCCCTGCACGCCGGTCCCCGACAGCCGCAGCGATTGCAGCTTCGGGTTCCGCGAGAGCGGCTCGAGGCCGGCGTCGGTGACGGCCGAGGCGTTCACGAGATCGAAGCGGACCAGCTCCGTGAAATGCTCCATGACCGCCATCGCCGGGTCGCTGAAGGAGGAATCGACGACGATCAGGTTCCGCAACTGCTTGAGCGGGATGATGCTGGGGACCGTCTCGCCGGTTCCGAAGGCGCGGCCGCGGACGGCGAGCGAGGTGAGCGAGGTCAACTGCCCGACCTGCTGCATCGCCGCGGCGTCCACCTGCCCCTCGGCAAGCGTGAGCGCCCCGACCTTGCCGCTCGCGGCGGGGTTCACGGCGACCCCCTTCTGCCGCAGCGCGTCGATCGCCGCGGGGGGCGAAGCGCCCCCGTCGTCGGGTTCGGAGGGGGGGGCGACGAAATCACGGTCAGCCGGAGGCGCGGGACGGGGAACCGGACCAGACGTGAATTCCGAACTGCTTGGGCCGACCGGACGCGGCGGGAAATCGACTGCGGGCGGCGGCAAGCTGCCGGAATCGCGCCCGAAGGCGGCCGAGGGTGTGGGCCGTTCCTCCGGTTCGTCGGGAAACACAAAGATCTCGCCACCACCGCGGGTGATCAACGCCCGCAGCGCCTGTGGGTCGATGTCGGACTGCAGCGTGTGGACGCTGTGGTCCACCGCGACCACTTGGAAGCCGGTGGCCGGGACCTTGCCCAAGGCCTCGACCGGGTTGCTGTCGTCGTTGAACGGCAGATCCTGCGGCTTGGACCACGGGACAGCCTTGTCGTACCCCGCCTGCACAAAAAGGATGGTCATGTGCAGCCCATCCGAGACATCACGAAACGTGAATCCGGTGAACGGCAACTTCGCTTCAGGTCTGGATGCCTCGTCGTCGAAGATCGCGCCCCTGCCGCTGAACCCCAAGATGGTGGTATGGCCGGGCGGTGTCATCCCGACGATCGCGGGATCCTGGTAGATCGCGGGCATCTGCTCGATGAATTGCGAGTTGTGCTCGCTGTCCCAAGGCTCGTCGCGACGGAGTTGCCGCGCCAGGGGCGACTCGTCGAGGAAATTCAGCATCGGCCCGGCGCGCCAACTGAGCATCGGCTGCCCATCGGTGGAATACCAGCCAGTCGAGGGAAGCGCCAGGTAAGTGTCGTGATGGTTGTGGACTCCGATCGCGATCTCCCTCAGGTTCGACTTGCCGACCGATTGCCGCGCGGCTCCGCGTGCCGCCATCGCCCCTTCCAATGCCTGTTCCTGAAGCGAGGCGAATGCGGCGGCCGGCATCGAGCCTGCCAGGCTGACAGCGCTGCCGGATGCCGCGATCTTGACCTCGGCCATCAACTTCTGGACCGCTTCAACGCCCTGCTTGTCCTTGGGCGAGAGCTCCGGATCGTTGGCGGCGGCGTTGAGCAGCCCATCGGCCTGGATCCGCAGCTCGTCGAGACTCTTGGCCGCCGACGCGGCGGCGGCATCACTAGCGAAGCTCGCGCTCAGCGAGGGGCGGACCACATCCCCCAGCGTGAGGCCGAAACCGACGCCGCGGCCGTTGTCCCGCAGCGCGGCGATCAAGTCGCGGACTTGACGCGGGGCCTGCGGCGGAATCTCCGCTTCGAGCTCACTCAGTCTGCGGAACAGGGCGGGATCCTTCGGCACGAAGGCGGCGGCGAGATGCGCGGTCGAGTCGAGCGTGTCGAAGCGTCCCGCAAGATCGCCCGCCGAATTACCGCGCTCGATCGCCTGGCGGACCGATTCGTCGGTGCCGAACACGACGGTCTTGTCGTCCGGCTTCCAGACCGCGAACTGCAGGCCGATCAGGAAGTGCGGTTCCTTCGCCCGGTGGTACGTCTTTCCCTGGTGCGTCACTTCTTCGAGTTCGGACGGGGCCGATGGATCAGTCGGCTCGGCCGGGACCGGTTTCGCGGCGCGGACGACCACCGCGAACCGCAGCTTCGAGATCGGGTTCTGGCCTTCGGGGGCGGCGGCGAGATCCGAAACCCCCGCAACGCCCAACGTGATCGACTCGATGTCGTCCGGCTTCAGGTCGTCGGCCCCGCCCGTGGGAATTCCCATCGCGCCGGCCTGTTCCATCTGCTGGTCCAGCGCCATTTCTTTGGTGAGTCTCTGGAGCTGCGGCGACTGCAACATTTCACGGACGCGGGCGGTCAGCACGACCTCCGAATCGGCCGGCAGGTAGCCGAGCAGAGCGGACTTTGCCGGATCCGCGTTCGCCGCGCCGGGCGCGTTTCCATCGCCGTTCGACGCGCCGGCGCCGGCGGCGGCGTTCCCGTCTCCGGTGGTCGCCGCGACCGCATCGCCGTCCCCGCCGGAAGAACCCGAGAGGAAGTAGACGAGTCCCACGACGATGCCCAGGCCGAGGACCACGCCGCCGCCGATGAGCGTCGGCTTGACCCAGGCGCCCGACTGCTTCCCCTTCCCCTTGCGCTTGCCCTTCGACTTCGACGCGCCGCCGGGGCGGCGAGGCGCGAGCGCGGGGCGGCCGAAGTCCTCCAGCTCGTCGTCGTCCTCCACCAGGCTGATCTCGTCCTCGACCGGCGGCTGCTTCTTGCTCGACGCCTTCAGCACGAACACGTGCCGGCACTTGCCGCAGCGGGCCTTCTTCCCGAGCGCCGCGGGATCCTTGACGGCGAGCTTCGTTCCGCATTCGGGGCACTGGGCGATGAGTGCGGCAGCCATGAGACTCTCCGATTCGCAAGGGACGAGAGCCGGGGGACAGGTCGCGCCGCGGACGGGCGCATATCCCTGATGCTACCGCTGGGTGTACGCCTCGGCAACAGTCGGGATCCACATTCGGGGGGGCGAACGGATTCGTGCAATTCGGTCTTGCACCCGATTCGCGAAGCGTCTACCTTTCCGCTCCTCATCTCTCGACCCAGGAACTCGGAATTCGACTCTCTCTTCCGCCGGCGCGTGTCTCGCGTGCCGCGGACGCCTCGATTCCGGTTTCCTGCCGATCCACACAACCCGAATCTCTCACGAACGCCACTTCACGGAGTCGTGCCGTCATGCGCACCACACGCGAGCGTCTTCTCGGCCTGTGTCTGCTGGGCGGCCTGGCGGCCGTTTCCGGCGGGTGCAACGTGCTCTCGGGCCAGATGAGCAACTCCGAGGGCACGGCCTACTATCACCAGGGCAACTACGCGCTGGCCCGCGAGCACTTCAAGCGGGCCGCCGCCGACGAGCCGTGGAACGCCGACTACATCCACAACCTCGCCACCGCGATGAGGAAGCAGGGGGACGTCGCCGGGGCGGAGCAGGTCTACCGGCACGCCCTGAACGTCGACCCCTCGCACCACCCGTCGTATCACGGGCTGGCGTTGCTGCTCAAGGAGCAGGGGCGGCAGCCGGAGGCGCATGAGCTGCTCGCGATGTGGTCCGAGACGCAGCCCTACACCCCCGCCCCGCACGTCGAGCTGGCCTGGCTGCAGCGCGAGACGGGCGACTTCGCCGGGGCCGAGAACTCCCTCCAGCAGGCGCTCCAGGTGCAGCCCAACCATCCCACCGCACTCGCCCACCTCGGGCAGCTCTATCAGGACACCGGCCAGAACGACCGGGCCGTCGCCATGTACCAGCGGTCGCTGCACTCCGACTGGTATCAGCCGCAGGTCGAGTCGCGGCTGGCATCGCTCCGCCAGCCGCAACAACCGGGCTGGCGGCCCACCGCCGCTCCCGTGATCGCGGCCCGTCCGGTCATTCCGGCAGCCCCCCTCGTGGTGCAGGGCGCGTGGACCGCCACGCCCCAAATCTCGGCGCAGACGGGCCCGGTCTTCGCCGCGCCCCCGGCGACGGTCGCTTCCGGTCCGGCGTTTCCCGAGCCGGCGCTCGCATCGGACGCCGACCCCGCCCACGTGCACGCGGCCGGGGCCGACATGGAAGTCGAGGCGCACTGACGCCGCGAGAGGCCGGTGCGTTTTCTGCTGGACTGGCCGCGGCCGCGGCGATCGAATGGCCAGGTTTGCCTTGGACGAAATCCAGCCGGACCGTTCATATTCCCTGAATGGCCTTCCGAATCATCTATTCGCCGGAAGCGCTCGAGCATCTGGCGGAGCTTCCGAAAGCCACGCAGGCCCTCGTGGTCGATCAGGTGGACGAGCAGCTCGCGAACGAACCGGCGCGGCCGACCCGCAAGCGCAAACTCCTGCGGCCCAATCCCATCGCGCCGTGGGTGCTGCGGCTGGGCGATATCCGAGTGTTCTATGACGTCCGGGAAAGTCCGGAACCCGTGGTCGGGATTGCAGCGGTCGGCGTCAAGCAGCACAATGAACTGTGGTTCGGCAAGGAGAAAATCAACCTATGAAGACGATCGAGTTGGCCGAGGTTTCGGCATTAGCGCAGCATCTCGAGGCTGGCGCAGATGAGCCGCTGTTGCTCACCGATCGCGGGCACGTCGTTGCGACCATCGTTCCTGGCAACGAACAGGATGCGGAAGACATGCTGCTGAGCATCAACCCCAAGTTCCAAGCGATCCTGGAGCGATCGCGAAAGCGGCTGGAGACGGAAGGAGGACTGTCCAGCGCCGAGGTGCGCAACCGCCTGGGGCTCCCGAAGGCGAGCGGCACGAAAGCAGCCCGGCGACGCGGCAGGAAAGCGCGTGGCGGCTGATGCTCGCGAGTTCGAGGGCTGCCGGAAGCGCGAGGCTGCGCCAATGAGGCGGTACTCAGCCATTGTCGCTCGCCAGGACCGCATGCGCGCGGCTGCAGGGTCGCGGATCTCATTTCAGGCAAAGGCTGAGGTTCTCACTCCCCCACCGCCCGTCGCGCCCGCTCCTGCAGCGCCACCGGCACCGCTTGCAGCAGCATGTCGACCACTCGGTCGGGCGAGACGCTCGCGCTGTCGGCGTGGAAGTTCGTCACGATCCGGTGCCGCAGCACCGGGTGGGCCACCGCCTTCACGTCCTCGGTCGAGACGTGGAACCGGCCCTCCAGGATCGCCCGCGCCTTCGCCCCCAGGATCAGGTACTGCCCGGCCCGCGGCCCCGCCCCCCACGAGATGAATTCCTTTACGAACTTCGGCGCGTCCTCCTCGTTGGGCCGCGTCGCCCGCACGAGATCGCGGGCGTAGACGAACACGTGCTCGGCGACCGGGACCTTGCGGACCACCTCCTGTAGCGCGAGGATCTGCTTGCCGGTGAGGGCCGCCGTCAGTTCCGGCTCGATGCCGCTCGTCGTCTGCTTGAGGATCCGCAATTCCTCCGCGGCGCTCGGGTAATCGACCACCACGTTGAACATGAACCGGTCGAGCTGCGCCTCGGGGAGCGGGTACGTCCCCTCCTGCTCGATCGGGTTCTGCGTGGCGAGCACGAAGAACGGCTGAGGCAGCCGGTACGTGTTCGTGCCCACCGTCACGTGCCGCTCCTGCATCGCCTCGAGCAACGCCGCCTGCGTCTTCGGCGGCGTGCGGTTGATCTCGTCGGCCAGCAGCACGTTCGTGAACAACGGCCCCTGCATGAACTGGAAGGTCCGCCGCCCCGTCTCCGGGTCGTCCTGCAACACGTCGGTCCCGGTGATGTCCGAGGGCATCAGGTCGGGCGTGAACTGGATCCGGCGGAACGCCAGGTGCAGGATGCGGGCGATCGTGCTCACCAAGAGCGTCTTGGCCAGACCCGGGACGCCGACCAGCAGGCAATGCCCGCGGCTGAACATCGAGATCAGCAGTTGATCGACGATCTCCTGCTGCCCGATGATCACCTTGCCGATCTCGCGGCGCAGCGTCTGATACGCCGTCGCCAGCCCGCGGATCGCCTGCGCCTCGCGCTCGCGGGCCGCTTCGGGATCGGTCCCCGCCGGACCGGAGTCGGGCGCTTCCTGCTCGAAGGAGTCGTTCATGTCGGCTCGTGTCCGGTGCGATGCGAAGCGGTCGATTATACGGAAAACGCGAACCGCGCGTAGCGACCCCAGATGTTCCCTCCGCAAGCCGCGAAAGCGACGTAGTACGGACTCAAGTCCGTACTACGTCGCCCATTCAGTTCACAAGGTCACGGCGCCTCGATGCGGACGTACTCGTCGACGATCTTCGCGCCGGTCGGCACCGTAAATGTCTTCTCCTTCGCGCCCGCCGGGATTGCCTCGACGTGCGTCTTCACCTGGCCCCCTTCCTTCCAGGCGTAGGTCAGCTTCGCCGCCTGCGGGGCGGGAGTCTCATGGATGCCGTAAACTTCCGCGTCGAACAGTCCGGTCTGGTAGCCGTCCTGGTAGAAGGTGGCGCGGACGAGCGCGCTCTTCGCGTTCGCGGCGCTCGCGTCGGCCCGGCCGTAGGCCCAGCCGCTCGAATAGTCGTTGTCTTTCGCGACGTCGGCACGGGCGAACTCCTGCCACGTCTTGCCGCCGTCGGTCGAAACGTCGAGATGGAAGTCGCAGTTCTCCGGCGGGGGGACGCGGACCTTGTACCGGAACGCCGCCCGCACTTCCTTCAGCGGAGCCGGCGACTCGACGCGGAACGTCACCTGCCCCGGCTTGTTGTTCGTCGTGCGGAAGGCCTGGTCCGACTTCGGGCTTCGGCCGAAATACTGCACGTTGTCCGACGTCCCGGCGACCACGCTTGGCGCGCGGAGGTCTCCCCCCGCTGACGCGGGAGGCTCGCCATTGGTGAGCGCCGATTGTGGTAATCCGAAATTCGGATCGACCGCGACGACGGCGCGGTTCGCGGCCCGGTACGTCACCTGCGAGCCGTTCGCCTTGAGCCGCGGGTAGATGCTCTGCGAGACCTGCGTGGTGGTGGTGAACTTCACCGCATCCAGCCCCGCGCCGCGGGGCAACTTGAACTGCACCTGCCAGCCGTAGCGGCCCTTCGTCTGCTCGGTGAGGTCCTTGCGGAACTCTCCCCGCAGTGTGCCGGCGTCGTGCCAGGTCTGCCCCTGGTCGTTCGAGACGGCGATCTCCACGTCGCCGACCGCTTGGCCTTCGACGACGAGACCGTCGGTGGCGGGCTGCGACATCGGGTTCGCGTCGTCGGCCGGATCGCCGGCGATGACGTAGGGGGAAAAATGCTGGAACGTCACGGAAGCCGTTACGCCGTCCGCGCTGTGCAGACGCGGCGATGCGGAGCGGATCGCGACGTTGTCCGTTTGCGCCGCCGTTCCTTCGCGGTACTTCGGCGACGTCAAATCCGGTTCATAGACGAACTCCCCGTTGCAGTAGCTCGCGTTCCCGCGGCCGTTGTGCTGGCTCCCCTCGTGCCGGGGCGTGTCGCTGTTGACGAAGGTCCAGTCGCGGGCCGGCCCCCCCGCCTTGTTGTGCCAGAACCGCCGCTTCGACGGGCCGCCGAAATGGTCGCGGTCGAAGTAGCGGGTGAACGTCTCCCCCGACCGCAGGTGGACGATCCCCGGCATCCCCTCGTAGCCGGAGTTGTACATCGTATACCACTCCCCTCCCGCGGCGATCTGCTTCCAGCCGTCGGTCATCCCTTTGAAATCGGCCGGCCAGGCGAACGGGTAGCACGGCAGGTTGTCGACGTTCTCCGGCAGCAGCTTGTCGCGGATGATGTCGTCGTAGCCGGCGACCACGCCGTCCTTGCGGAACACGAGTCCCGCCATGTCGGTGTCGTAGGCGTGCCACGAGCCGCCGTAGGCGATCTCGCTGTTGGTGTGCCCGGGGAACCCGCGGCGGCGGGCGTTCATGCCGAGCGCCTTCCAGTAGACCTCGTTCCAGGCGTGGACGGTGCCGCACAGCGCGTAGCCGTAGGAGAACCGCGCCCGGTTGGCGTCGTAGACGAGGTTGTCGAACCCGCCCTCTTTGCCGTTATCCGGGACGGCCCCGGGAATGCTCCACTCCCGCGGCGTCATGAGGTGGTACTGGTGATTGAGGATCCACAGGTACAGGGCGATCGCCTTCGCCTGCGGGCTTTCGACCGTGCTCTCGACTCCCTGCGTGGCGAACTTCACGCAGTCCTCGACCTCCTGGAAGGCCCCTTCGCCGGCGTATTGCGGATGATCGGTCCGCACCGTCGGATCGCCGATCCCGGCGTGAACGCTCGACGCAGACCACGCCGAAGCAATCGCGACCGCCAGGCTCCCCACGACTCGATGCGACATGACGCGCTCCTCTCCCACAATAGCAACCGGACCGAACATGGCGCGGTCGATTATGACGCACAGACCGCGCAGCGAACAGCGCACCGCATCCCGGGTTAGCCGCGACCCGAAGTCGAGCGGGCGCAGCCCGCGAGCGCAGGGGAGCGCGCCACATGCTTCATTTCCGATCGCCCCCGCTCCGCGGCGGCCGCGGCCCGTAGTATTGGTAGTACGTGCATTCGATCCGCCCGTTGTACAGCTTGCGGCGGCGGTCGGCCCGGCGGCCGTAGAGCTTCTCGAAGCCGGGGTGCGACGTCAGCACGTAGACCGACCACGTGTCGAGCCGCCCGAGAATCCGCCCCATGTCGCGGTAAAGCTGCTCCGTTTCGCGCTTCTCGCCGATCCGCTCGCCATAGGGGGGGTTGGCGATCACGCAGCCGTAGTCCCCCTCGATCTCGAGCGACTGGAACTCGGCCTGCTCGAAGCGGACATCGTCGGGGACCCCCGCCTGCCGTGCGTGCCGCCGGGCCAGATCGAGCGCCGCCGGGTCGCGATCACAGCCGCGAATGACCCCCTCGCCCGGCGGACGTTCGAGGTCGCGGCACTCGTCGCGGGCCTGTTTCCAGAGGGATCTGGGGAACTGCCGCCAGCCTTCGGCGGCGAACTCGCGGTTCAATCCCGGGGCGCGATTGCGGGCGATGAGGGCCGCCTCGATCGGGATCGTCCCCGACCCGCAGAACGGGTCGAGCAGCGGCCGGTCGCGGTTCCAGTAGCTGAGCTGGACGAGTCCCGCGGCCCGCGTCTCCTTGAGCGGGGCCGCCCCCACGAGCGTGCGGTAGCCTCGCTTGTGCAATCCCGGGCCGGTCGTGTCCAGCGTGAGCGTCGCCACGTCCTTCTTGAGGGCGACTTCGATCCCGAACAGCGCCCCGGTCTCCTGAAACCACTTCGCCCCATGCTTCTCCCGCAGCCGCTCGACGATCGCCTTCTTCACGATGGACTGGCAGTGCGGCACGCTGTGCAGTTGCGACCGCGCCGACCGCCCGCGGACCGGGAACTCGCCATCGACGGGGACCCACTCCTCCCACGGCAGCTCGCGGGTGCGATCGAACAGCTCGCCGAAATCGCGGGCGGGAAACTCGCCGACGCGGATCAGCACCCGGTCCGCGGAGCGGAGCCGCAGGTTCGCCCGGCAGACGGTCGCTTCGTCGCCCGCGAAGATCACCCGGCCGTCTTCGATGGTCCGCTCCGTATAGCCGAGCTGTTCGAGCTCCCGGGCGACGACCGCCTCCAATCCGAAGGTCGCCGTGGCGATCAAGTCGAAATTCATCATGCCGTCTCGCTCCGCTGGAGCAATCTCAATTTCCGCACTCCGCACTCCGCACTCCGCACTCCGCACTCCGCACTCCGCACTCCGCA
>JBBDNU010000231.1:0-9221 GCA_040877365.1 Planctomycetales bacterium | reverse complement strand
GGGACAGAGGACGGAGATCAGTGGTTGTGAAAGACTGTAGGGTGGGCTGTGCCCACCAGTACGGTGGATACGGTTTCCCTCGCGGATTGGTGGGCACAGCCCACCCTACAATGCATGGACTCACTACGGCCTCCATCGACGGGACGGCGGCTTTGCAATCAGTCGCCCTTGCCGCCTCCATGCAACCGGCAAGATCTGCCGATGCACCGTCGGGCGTCAGGCGGCGTCAAAAGGGTGGAAGCCGGTCCGGCCGTGTAACGGGCCGAACCGGCTTCCGGTCCCCTCTCTCCCTGACGTCGCCTGAATATGCGATGGATCAGCTGTCAGCTATCAGCTATCAGCTACCAGCTATCGAATGCGAACCAACGTCATTTTCCATTCTCTGATCGCTGACCGCCGCCTATCGGATCTTCAGGCTTGCGACGGCGACGATCGCCAGCAGGGCCGAGCCGATCCAGAAGCGGACCACGATCTTGAGTTCGTGTTGACCCTTGAAGAGATAATGATTGTGCAGCGGGCTGCACGCGATGAGCCGGTGGCCCGTGAGGCGGAACCAGCCGACCTGCATCAGCACGCTGAGCGTTTCGATCACGAACACGCCGCCGACGACCAGCAGCAGGACCTCCTGCCGGGTGACGAGCGCCGCGAGCGCCAAGAGCGCCCCGATCGCCAGCGACCCGGTGTCTCCCATGAAGACCTGGGCCGGGTAGCAGTTGAACCACAGGAAGCCGAGCAGCGCCCCGACCGTGGCCCCCATCACGATCGCCAGCTCCCCCGCGCCGGGGATGAAGGGGATGCTCAGGTAGTCCGCCATCACCGCGTGCCCGCCGAGATACGTGAGGGCGATGAACGCCGAGCCGGCGACGATCATGCAGCCGGTGGCGAGTCCGTCGAGCCCGTCGGTGAGATTGACCGCGTTCGAGCTGCCGACGATCACGAACATGCTCCACGGGACGAATGCCGCGCCGATGCCCAAGGCGTATCCGCCGAACGGCCAGATCAGCGACAGCCCGAGCGGACGCGGGCTTTGCTCGACGTACAGCGCGCCCGCCGCGATCCCCGCCAGCACGAGCTGCGCGAGCAGCTTCTGCCGGGGCCGCAGCCCGTTCCGCGTGGTGCGGAGCTTGATCCAGTCGTCGGCGGCGCCAAGCGCGGCGAAGGCGATCGCGACGAACAGTCCGATCTGGACGTAACGGCTGGCAAGGTCCCCCCACAGGAGGACCGCCAGCACGACGGCCGCCATGATGAAGATCCCCCCCATCGTGGGGGTGTTCGACTTGTTCGCGTGGAGTTCGTTGAGCCGCGGCGAGTCGCTGCCGATCCGCTCGCGGAACCGCGCCTGCAGCCAGCGGATGGCCCGTGGCCCGAGCGCCAGCGCGAACAGGAACGAGGTGACGCTCGCCAGCGCGACGCGGAGCGTGAGGAACACGCGCGAGTCGCCGGAGGAGTGCAGCTCGAACTGCTCCAGGAGCGGGGCGAAGCGGTTGAGGAGCCAGTAGAGCATGCGCAGAAGTCAGAAGTCAGAAAGCAGAAGTCAGAAAGCAGAAAGCAGACGGCAGAAGGCAGTGAGACCGTTGCAACCACTCACTGCCCACTAATCACTACCCACTACCCACTACCCACTACCCACTAGCCCGCGTGTATCCCCGGACGCCGGGGAGCCTTGCGACTCCCCGGCGCCCGGTCAAAGAGCTCCGCTGCGAAGCTGTTCCCGGAAGTGGTCGACCCAGTAACCACTCGCCCCGAGAACATGAACGCTTCCGGCCGGCGACAAACCAGCCGGCACGTCGGATCCCCGCAAACCCTGACGCACTCAGCGGAACTCCAGAAATGGCTTGGTAGAGCTATCAGCTATCAGCTATCAGCTATCAGCTATCAGCTTTCAGGTTTCAGGCGGCGCGGGCATTGCGCGTGAGTTCTGCTTGTTTCCGCAGCCAGTCGATCACTCGTTCCATCTTCATCCCGCGCGAGCCTTTCACGAGCAGCACGTCGTTTGCCTCGAGCCAGCAGTCGAGGACCGCCAGCAGCACGTCGATGTCTTTGCAGTCCGCGAGGCAGTCCGCCGGCAGGCCCGCTTCCAGGCAGCCGCGGACGACCTCGCCCGAGTGTCCTCCGTGCACGGCGATCCGGTCGATGCCGCACTCCGCGGCCGTGCGTCCGAGTTCGCGGTGCCTGTCGATTGCTTCGTGTCCCAGTTCGAGCATGTCGCCGGCGACGAGCAGCTTATTGCCGTCGGTCCGCCAGTCGCGGAGGGTTTCGCAGGCGGCCCGCATCGAAGCGGGGTTCGCGTTGTATGTATCGTCGATGACGGTCCACGCGCCGATCCGCTCGGTGACGCACCGTCCGGGGACGCTTCGAAAGATTTCCAATCCTCGCTCCATGTCGGCGGGCCGCATCCCGACCTCGCGGCCGATCGCCAGCGCGATCGATGCCGCCTGGAGGTGATGTCTCCCCGTCGCGTGCAGTTCGTAACGATGTCCATCCGCGGTGAATGCGATGCGGCCGTTGCCGAGGACGACGTCCGTCGCCCGTAAGTCGTTGTGATCTCGTTCTCCGACGAAGAGGACGGGGCAGGTGGCGCGTGGCGCCATGTTCCGCACGATCGGGCCGTCGCCGGGGAGCACCGCGAAACCGCCAGCGGGCAGCGACTCCAATAGCTCGCCTTTGGCCTGGATGATTCGTTCGATGCCGCCAAAGCCTTCGAGATGGGCCGGGGCGATGCCGGTGACGACTCCGACTTCCGGGGCCGCGATGCGCGACAGCGTTTCGATCTCGCCGAGGCTCGACGCGCCGAATTCGAGGACGGCGAAATCGTGCCGTCGTTCGACTTCGAGCAGGCTGAGCGGGACGCCGAAGTGATTGTTATAGTTCCCTGGGCTTTGCGTTCCGGGAAATCCGGCGGAGAGGACCGCGTGGATCATGGCGCGGGTGGTCGTCTTGCCGAAGCTGCCGGTGACGCCGACGATCAACGCCTCCTGTTGCCGGCGATACCAGGCGGCGAAGTCGGACAGGGCGCGGAGCGTGTCGGGGACCGCGACCGCCGGGATCGCCGGATCGAGTTTCCTTCCGTGTTCGATAATGGCCGCGGTCGCGCCGCGGCGAATCGCCTCGGGGGCGAAATCGTGTCCGTCGTGCCTGTCGCCGCGGAGCGCCCAGAACAACTCGCCCGGCCGGACGCTCCGCGAGTCGATCGCCACGCCCGAGACGATCGTCTCCGGCCGATTGATGCCGACCGCCTCGCCGCCGACGGCGGAGGCGACCTGATGGAGCGTTACGCCATCCATGGCGAGCAGTAGCCAGGTTGCCGTTGCAACGAACAGACTCATCCTTGAGTTTCGTATCGCTTCAAGATTTCGACGCACAGGCGCGAAGGCGCCAAGGATCGCAAAGAAGAGGAAGGTGAAGAAGAAGAGCACAAGATGTTGGTTGCCCATCATTCGGTGATGCTGTTTCCACGCGATTTCCACTTTGCGCTTCTTTGCATCTTTGCGTCGAAGATTTCTTCCTGTCGAATGGTCGAGTCGCCGTCACGCCCCCACCCGCACGGTCTGGGCGGCGCGGCCTTCCTGCCGGGCGTGCAGCGCCTCGCGGACGACCTGGCGGTCGTCGAACGGGATGCGCTCCGTGCCGAGGATCTGTTCCGTCTCGTGCCCCTTGCCGGCGATCAGCACGCAGTCGCCGGGACGGGCGGTTCGAATCGCCTGCCGAATGGCCTCCCCGCGGTCGGCGATCACGCACGGCTCGTTGCCGGTCGTGGGGAAGCCTTCCAGAATCTGGTCGATGATCTGCTGCGGGTCCTCGGTCCGCGGGTTGTCGCTGGTGACGATCGCGAGGTCCGCCTCGGCGCCGGCCTGTCCGAGCAACGGACGCTTCCTGCGGTCGCGGTCGCCCCCCGCCCCGAACACGCACAGCACGCGGCCGCGGGCCAGACCGCGGAGACACTGAATGGAACGCCGCAGCGCGTCGTCGGTATGCGCATAGTCCACGAACACCTCGAACCGCTGCCCGCAATCGACGCGCTCGAGCCGACCCGGCACGCCGGGAAAGCTCTCGATTCCCGACCGCACCGCGTCCAGCGGAATGCCGAACCGGCCCGCGACCGCCGCCGCCGCCAGACAGTTCGCGACGTTGTGCCGGCCGACGAGCGGGGAGGAAATCTCGATCGACGCGGTCCCCTGATGGAGCACGAAGCGGCCCCCGGCCACCGTCTCGGCGATGATCGTCGCCGAGAAATCGGCCGGTCCCTCGAGGCCGAAGGTCGTCACGTCGAGCCGCGGATCGACGCGCCGCCGCAATTCCGCCGCGTGCGGATCATCGGCGTTGAGCACGACGAGGCCGTCCGTCTTGCAGTGGCCGAGGATGCGGGCCTTGCTGTCGCGGTACTCCTCGAACGAGGGATGATAGTCGAGATGGTCCCGCGTGACGTTGGTGACGACGGCGACGTCGAGCTGCGTCCCCGCGATCCGCCCCTGGTGCAGGGCGTGGCTGGAGACCTCGATCGCTGCGTGCGTCGTGCCGCAGGCGACCATCCGCGCCAGCCAGGCCGACAACGATTTGGAATCGGGCGTCGTGAGAGAAGACGCGCCGATCCGCACGCCGTCGTCGTATTCGACCGTGCCGAGCAGCCCCGCCTGCCGGCCCGCGGCCCGCAGGATCGACCGCACGAGCCAGGCGACGGTCGTCTTGCCGTTCGTCCCCGTCACGCCGGCCAGCTTGAGTTTCCGCGAAGGCGAGCCGGCCAGCGCGGCGACCAGTTCCGCGTAGCCGCGGCGAACGTCGGGGACGACGCACTGCGGCGCCGCGACCCCCGCGATCGGCCGCTCGACGAGCAGCGCCGCCGCGCCCCGCTCGAGCGCGTCGCCCACGAACCGCGTGCCGTCCACGCGCGTTCCGCGGATGACGGCGAACAGCGAGCCGGGAGCGCACTCCTGGCTCCGCTCGGCCGCGTCGGAGACGTGAATGCCGGCGCAGCCGACGAAGCTCGACCGCGGGAAAAGCTGCCGGAGACTCACGGCGGGACGGACCAGACGGCCCGCTCGCATTTCGCCGTGGACTTCGGACAGGAGATGGTGCATGGTATCGAATCTGCATGCGGACCGATGCTGCGGCATTCGCCCGGCGCGAACACCGTTCGCGACGGGCCGCGTGCCCCGTCGCGCCGCATGGTCCGAAATATGTGACGAGGTCGAGAGACGAGAGCCGGAGAGTTGTCTGCCAGCCGCCGTTCGTGTGGTCCGAACGAGCGGGCGGCATTCTGTTGATTCCGCGAAATCGGTCAAGCCGACTTTGGAAGAATTTTCAGGAGGCTTGCAAAGGTTACAACGGAGTGGTCAGTGGATAGTGGATAGTGGATAGTGGCAGGCAAATCGCGAGGCATTCACTGCCCACTGTTCACTGCCCACTCTCTACCTGCCATGCCCTACGATGCCATTCTCGTCGTCGCGTTCGGCGGACCCGAACGCAGTGAAGACGTGCTGCCGTTTCTCGAAAACGTGACGCGCGGCCGCAACGTGCCGCGCGCGCGGCTGCTCGAAGTCGCAGAGCACTACTATCGGCTCGGCGGTGCGAGTCCGCTCAATGGACAGGTGCGCGAGCTGCTGGCGGCGCTGCGGCCCGAGCTCGATCGCCGCGGAATCGCCCTGCCGCTGTACTGGGGAAACCGCAATTGGCATCCGCTGTTGCCCGGGGTCGTGCGGCAGATGGCCGATGACGGCGTGAAGCATGCGCTCGCGTTGGTGCTGGCGGCGTACGGCTCGTATTCGAGTTGCCGGCAGTACCTGGAGAACATCGCCGCGGCCCGCACGGAGGTCGGCCCGTCCGCGCCCGTCATCGACAAAGTGCGGCTGTTCTACGATCACCCGCTGTTCGTCGCCGCGAACGCGGAGCGGCTGCGCGACGGGCTCTCCGACGTCGATCGCACCGCCGCGCACGTCGTGTACACGGCCCACAGCATCCCCGCCGACATGGCGGCGACGTCCGATTACGAGCAGCAACTTCTGGAAACATGCCGGCTCGTCTCCGCATCGCACGGCATTCCAGCCGATCGCTGGAGCCTCGCGTATCAGAGCCGCAGCGGCCGCCCGCAGGACCCGTGGCTCGAACCGGACATCGGCGACCGGCTCGCGACACTCGCCGCGCGCGGCGCGGGGCACGTCGCCGTGATGCCGATCGGTTTTCTGTCCGACCACGTGGAGGTGCTGTACGACCTCGACGTGGAGGCGGCCGCGAGGGCGCGGGAACTCGGATTGACGATGGTCCGCGCCGGCACGGTCGGGACGCACCCGGCGTTCGTGGAGATGATCGGCGAGCTGATCGAAGAGCGCGTCCGGGAGACGGGCGAGCGGCGGTCGCTCGGCCGCTTCGGTCCGGCGCCGGACGAGTGCGCGGCGGACTGCTGTCCGCCGGTGCGGTCGGGCGGCACGCCCTGACGCTTCGGTCAGGGCGTGGCTTCGGGTTCGTGCTGAACGACTCGATGGTCTGCACTCGTGGAGGCCGGCGCCCCCCTCATCCAGCCGCTCACCCCTTGATGACCCCGATCGGCCGCATGCGGGCGACCTTCTTCGACAGGCCCGCGCGGTGGACGGTGTCCACCACGAGGCTCACGTCCTTGTAGGCGTCCGGCTGCTCTTCCGCGAGCCCCTTCCAGCTTCGCGCGCGGGCGATGATCCCCTTCTCCAGGAGCTCCTTGTCGATCCGCCGCCCTTGCGACGCTCTGATGGCCGCCCTGCGGCTCATCTGCCGCCCTGCCCCGTGGCAAGTCGTGCCGAAACTCCGCTCCATGCTCCCCGGCTGGCCGACGAGCACCCAGCTCGCGCGGCCCATGTCGCCGGGAATGAGCACCGGCTGGCCGATCTGCTTGTAGTCGGAGGGCGTTTCGGGGTGGTGCGGCGGGAAGGCGCGGGTCGCCCCCTTGCGGTGGACCCAAACCCGCTTGTCGACATTGCCGATGCGGTGCGTCTCGAACTTGGCGATGTTATGCGCCACGTCGTACACGAGCCCCATCCCGAGCTTCTCCCACGACTGCTCGAACACCCGCTCGAACACCATCCGCGCCTGGTGCATCAGCAGTTGGCGGTTGCACCAGGCGTAGTTCGCCGCCGCCCGCATCGCGCCGAGGTAGTGTTCTCCTTCGGGACTGTTGACCGGCGCGCAGGCGAGCTGCCGGTCGGGAAGCTGGATGCCGTACTTCTCCGGCACCCCGCGGAGCAATCGCAGCGCGTCGTCGCACACCTGGTAGCCGAGGCCGCGCGAGCCGGAGTGGATCATCACGCAGACCATTCCCTCCTGCAGCCCCATCGCCTGCGCGGCCTGCTCGTCGACGACCTCATCGACGACCTGCACTTCGAGGAAATGGTTCCCCGCGCCGAGCGTGCCGCACTGGTCCGCCCCGCGCTCCAGCGCGCGGTCGCTGACGAGTTCCGGTTCCGCCCCGTCGAGGCAGCCGCGGGCCTCGGTGTGCTCGATGTCGCGCTCGACGGCGAGCCCCCGTTTCACGAGCCAGCGCGGTCCTTCGCGCATCAGTTGCCGCAGCTCGACCTTGTTGAACGTGAACGGCCCGGACTGGCCGACGCCGGTGGGCACGTCGCGGAAGAGCTGGTCGATGAGCTGCTTGAGCCGGGGCTGCACGTCGCGCTCGAAGAGCTTCGAGCGGACGAGGCGGACGCCGCAGTTGATGTCGTAGCCCACGCCGCCGGGGGAGATCACGCCCCCCTCGTCGGGATCGGTGGCGCACACGCCGCCGATGGTGAAGCCGTAGCCCCAGTGGATGTCCGGCATGGCGAGGCTCGCGACCTGGATGCCGGGGAGGAAGGCGACGTTGGCGACCTGCTCGGGGGCCTCGTCGTGGCGGATCTGCTCGATGAGCTTGGGACCGGCGAAGATCAACCCGTCCACGCGCATGCCGGGCCGGTAGGACTTGGGGATCCGCCAGCAGTAGTCGTCGACTTTTTCGAGGGGGCCGGAGTAGGGCATGGGGGAGTAGTGGATGGTGGGTAGTGGATAGAGGGCAGAAGTCAGAGGTCAGAGATCAGTCGAAGCGCGTACCGTGCGAACGACCAGTTGCTGCCGCGCGTTGTCGGTGGAATCGGTGCCGGCCGGTGCGCCAGCAGAAGAAGGCGTAACAATGGAGAGCAACGAGCAGGATGCCGTAGGGGGCGAACCAGTCCGCGAGACGATTCCGCACGTCTTCGACGGAAGAACCACTAATCAAGTCGGGGCGAACAGCGACCAGGTACACGACCTTGCCGATGACGGCCAACCAATGCGCTGCGAGCCACCATGCGGTCCAGCGATGTCTCCCCGCCTCGCACGACAAGGCCGCAACGACCCCCAGCGAGCCGTAATACAACGCAAGGCCGATTCGATCGCAACCTCCCAGCAATCCAAGCGGACCGCAGAGCACCGCGATGCGCCACGGACTCACAAGGTCGGCAGACATGATTCCCCCCGCGAGAATCCAACCGACGACCAGTCCCGCTGCGCCGCACAAGAGACACCGCTCGAAGGTGGCGCGGTCCTCCACATAGGCACCGTCGCCGTAGGGGAACCGAGCCGACATGATGGAACTCCCCCGAAATAGCGCGCTCCCTGTCGGTCGCGGCTGAACTCGTCACTCAGTACTTCCAAATTCGCGACGGCGCGTCATGCCCGCGAAGGCGGGCATCCAGCGGCCGCGCGGACAACGGGCTGGATTCCCGCCTGCGCGGGAATGACGGAGTCGCGTTCTTGGAACTACTGTCACTCCCAACGCGTCGCTTCAAATATCGACGATCACCTCCGCCACCCAGCCGCCGTTCGACTTCTCGACGCGGAGCCGGTGGTAGGTGATCGCCTTGACTTCATATGCCATCCGATGCCGGGAGGCGTCCATCGGTTCGCCCCGAATGGTCGCTTTCAGGCCGGTGTCCGTCACCTGCACGTCGAACTCGCAGGGCAGCAGCCGCTCCGATTCGAAGCGGTACAGCAGTTCGCTGAGCCAGTCGAACAGCAGGTCGTCGCGCCGCTCGCCGGGGATTTCCAGCTCGAACGACCGTTCCGGGCGGACCCCCTCGGGGTTGTCGACCAGCAGCGACAGGAACCCGCGTCCCGCCTCGGCGAACAGCTCGTCGAGCGATGGCGCCTTGATCCGCAGGCCCACGTCGGCGGTGTGGTCGAAGGTTTCGTGCATGGGAGCTATCAGCTATCAGCTATCAGCTATCAGCTATCAGCTATCAGCTATCAGC
>JBBDNU010000230.1:0-9353 GCA_040877365.1 Planctomycetales bacterium | reverse complement strand
GGGCTGGATTCCCGCCTGCGCGGGAATGACGGACTCGCGCTCTTGGAAGTACCGTAACTCGTCACTCGTCACTCGTAACTCGCAACTCGTAACTCGCAACTCGTAACTCCCTCCCGCATGTCTCGATCGCGTTCCACCGGCAGCGTTTCGCTGTTCCCGTTTCTGGCGGTGCTCGTCTGCGCGATGGGGGCGCTGATCTTCCTGTTGCTGGTGACGACGCGGCAGATCCGCTCCGACGCGCTGGCCCGCGCGCAGGACGCCCCTCCCACGCCGCCCGCCCCCGTGGGGCAGACATCCCTGTCTGTCCGTCCCGAAGCCCCCCGCTCGAGCGGCGGCAGGCTGGAAAGCCTGCCCCACGTGCCCGATCCGAACGTGGAGCTGCGGGCGAAGCTCGCGCACCTGGACGACGCGACCGCGGCGGAGCGGGCGGAGCTGGCGCGGCGGCAGGCGGAACTGCGGGCGGTCCTCGACGAGGCGCGACGGCTCGACGCCGAGTCGCGGTCCGCCGAGGAGCGCGTGCGGCAGGTCGCCGCGGAACGAGTCGACCAGGCCGACGCGTTGTCGAAGCTCGTCGGCGCGCAGCGCGCGATCGCCGGCGAGATCCGCGGGCTGTCCGGGCGGATCGCAACGGTCCGGCAGCAATCGGCGCAGGCCTCGAGCCGGTTCGCCTTCGTCCCCTACGACGGGCGCTCGGGGACGGCGCGGCGGCCGATCCTGATCGAGTGCAACGAGCGCGGGCTGCGGTTCGTGCCGGAAGGAGTCGAGATCAGCGAACAGGATCTCGAGGGCTTTCTGGTCGAGTTCAACCCGCTGCTGGCGGGGGCCGAGGGGCTCGGCGAATACTGGGGGATGCGGGACCGCCTCGCGGGCGATCCGCGCGAGCCGTATTTCCTGCTGATCGTGCGGCCGGGGGGCGCGCGGGCCTTTTACGTGGCGCAGAAGATTCTGGGACGGATGGGAGACCGCCTGGGTTACGAACTGTTGACGGATGATTTCCCGCTGGCGGTCCCCGAAGTCGACCCGCGGGCGCAGGAGGTGTGCCGGAACGCCGTCGAGCGACTGCTCGCCGAGCGCGAGCGGCTGCTCGGTTCGATCGTGGAGGGGCGCGGGCCGATGGCGGGAGCGAACGTCATCCGCGGCGGATCGGGAACATCGTCGACCGGTGAGGGAAGCAGCGGTCAGCGCGGCCCGGTCGGATGGGGCGGCGGACCGTCCGCGCCAGCGCCGATTTCGAACGGTCGCGGAACGGGGGCGTCCGGCCGCGGCGACGGCGGAGACGACGTGGCGATCGGCGGACCGCTGCGGAACCCGCCCGATTTCCGCCCCTCGGCGTTCGACGGCGAGGGGCGGGGACGCGGACCGGCCGGCAATCGCCCGACCGACCGCACCACGGTCGAGGCGCCTTCGGGATCGCAGCGGGCCGACCGGGTCTTCCCGCTCGATCCGCGCGACGGGCCGCGGCGCACGGGCGAATGGACCGCGGGTGCGCGCCTGGCGTCTCCGGGAACGGCGTCCGCGGCGGGGACTCCGCGGAACGGCGACCGCGGCGGCCAGTCCGGGAGCGAAGGGGGCGCTGCCGACAACAGAGACGGCGACCCGGTCGGACCGCCGGCCTTCGGCCGTTCGCAGCCCGACTCTTCGGCGCGGGGGGGCGGGCCGAGTCCGAAGTGGGGGGGCTTCGCGCGCCGCGGGACGATCGGACTCGAGAAGGAGGTCCTCGTCGAGGTCCTGCCCGACCGGCTGATCGTCGGTCGCGAACTTCTCGTGCCGGCCAATCCCGAGTCGTCCGCGAAGGAGATCACGGACGACCTGATTGAGGCGGTGGAGCGGCACGTCGCCTCGTGGGGCGAGGCGCCGGCGACGTTCTACTGGTCGCCCCGCGTCCGCTTCCGCGTGGGACAGGGAGCGAACCGGCAGTACGAGCGGGTCCGCGGGCCGGTCGAGCGGTTGGGGATCTCCACGACCGCCGAGTTCGTGCTGGAAACCGAGCAGGGAGGCAAGGCCCGCTGATGAGCCGTCGCGGCACCGACCAGCAGGAAGGGTTCGGCTCGGACTCGTTCCTGGACATCATCGCCAACATCGTCGGGATTCTGATTATCCTGATCGTGATCTCCGGGCTGCGCGTGAGCCGAGCGCCGGTGCAGCTCGCGGACGAAACGCCCCGGCCGCTCGAAGCGACCCGGACGTTGGAAGCGTCCGGGTCGCTGCAATCGGCAGACCCGCCCGCTCCGCCCGGGCCGTCGCCCGAGCTCCTGGCGGGAATCGAGGACCTCGAACGGGAACGGGCGCGGTTCGCCGCCGCGCAGGCCGCGCTGGCGGCCGAGGTCCGCGCGGCGGATGACGAACGCGCCGCCGCCGAGCGCCGGCTCGCCGAGGCCCGCGGCCTGCTCGACGCGGCGGTCGAACAGCTCCAACAGACGGGGCAAGGAATGCAGCGGCTGAGCGATGAGGTCGCGGGCCGCCGCGCCACGGCGGAGCGGCTGCACGTCGAGCTCGCGCGGGCCGAGGAGGCCAAGTCGCCGGTGAAGGAGCTGCGGCACCGCGTGACGCCGCTCAGCCGCACGGTTCGCAGCCAGGAGCTGCACTTCCGGCTCGCGAACAACCAGGTCGCGGCGGTTCCGCTCGAGGAGCTGATCGAGCGGGTCAAGTCGCAAATGGAGCGGCAGAAGGACTGGCTGGCGAAGTACAACCGCCACGAGGGAGAGGTCGGGCCGGTCGATGGGTTCGTGCTGGCGTACGTCGTGCAGCGGCAGGAGCTGTCGACGTTCGACCGGCTCCGGGCGGGGCAGAACCTGGTCCGCATCGCGGTCACGCACTGGGAGTTGCAGCCCCGCCCCGGCTTGCGGGCCGAGTCGGCGGTCGAGGCGTTCCGCGGCGGGTCGGCCTTCCGCCGCGCGTTGCAGACGGCCGACCCGGACACGGCGCTCACCTTCTGGGTCTACCCGGACAGCTTCGAGCTGTACCGCAAGCTGCAGGAGGTGGCGCACGCCGAAGGCTTCACGGTCGCCGCCCGGCCGCTGCCGTTCGGCGTGGCGATCGCCGGCTCGCCGGAAGGGAGCCGCTCGGCGGGGCAGTAAGTCCCTTCCGGCGGAATGGACCTACAGGCCCGCATCGTACAGCAACACCGTGACGCGGCTGCCCGGTGCGTGGCCTTCGCGTTCCTCGGGGACGATCACGAAGCCGTCCGCGCGGGTCGTCGAAGACAGAATCGAGGCGCCGGCGACGGCGAGCGGCTCGACCTTGCCTTCGCGGAGCGCGACGCGGCAGTAATCGACGCGGCCGATCGCGGAGACGATTTTCCGGCCGACTTCGGCTTCGATTCGCGGATACGGCCAATCGGCGGAGCGGCCCCCCATCCGGCGGATCGCGCGGCCGGCGAAGAAATCGTACGCGCACAGGCACGACACCGGGTTTCCCGGCAACAGGAACACGAGCGCCTCGCCGAGGCGGCCCATGCCGGTGGGACTCGACGGCCGCATCGCGACGCCGTGGATGGCGAGTTTCCCCAACTCCGCGACGAGCGACGGCGCGTGGTCCTCGGCCCCGACGCTCGACCCGCCCGAAACGAGGACCACGTCGGCCCCCGCGGCGAGCAGTGCGGCACGGACCGCGTCGCGCGAGTCTTCGACGCGCAGCCGCTCCACGACGCCGCCGCCGTCGCGCTCGACGAGCGCCGCGAGCATGCTCGTGTTCGAGTCGTAGATCTCGTGCGGCCCGCGCGGTCCGCCCGGCACGGCGAGCTCGTTCCCGGTCGCGAGCAACCGCACGCGCGGGGGACGGACGACTTCGAGGCGGTCGAGACCCACCGACGCGGCGAGGCCGATGTCCTGCGGTCGCAACCGCCGACCCGCGGCGAGCAGCCGCGCGCCGGCGGCGATGTCTTCGCCGCGGCGGCCGACGTGCTTGCCGGGGGAGACGGGGGCGGTGATTTCGACGGAGGATGAAGGTCGAGGGTTGAAGGTCGAGAGTCGAGGAGTGATGGATGAGGAATGGTGATCGACGGTCGAGGACCGTTCGCTGGCGTATTCCGCGGGGACGACCGCGTCGGTCCCGTTCGGGAGCGGGGCGCCGGTCATGATGCGGACCGCTTCGCCGGGATCGACGTCGCGATCGAACGGGCGGCCGGGCAGCGACTCGCCGACGAGGCGGAAGGCGAGCGGGTTGTACTCCCCCGCGCCGGTCGTCTCGGCGGCGCGGAGCGCGTAGCCGTCCATCGCCGCCCGGTCGAACCCCGGCACGTCGATCCCGGCGACGAGCTCGGCGGCGAGCACGCGGCCGCACGCGGCATCGAGCAGCGCGATTTCGCGTTCGAGCGGCTGGGCCTGGGCGTCGACCCACGCGAGCGCCTCCGCGACGAGCGCCCGTGAGGCGAACCCCCGCATCCGAACGTCCGAATCGCGGCGGGTCGATGGCGGCGGCGTCATGTCGTGGTCATTCTCCATTCGCGTCGAATCCCGCGCGTCGCAGCGCGGCGGCGTACTCTTCCGGCGTGTTCAGGTTCCACAACGATTCGAGCTCCGGATCGACCTCGCGCAGCTCGTCCACCTCGACGATCGCAGCATCCGATTCCTCGACCAGAAACAGCGGCCGCAGCCGCTCTTCCGCGAGAAGCCGCCGAATCCGCGGGAGGAGCGATGTGCGATAGACGGCGGCGAGGGGGTGATGGAACTTTCCGTCGCGGGGGATCGCCAGCTCGCGCTCGCCGAGCCGGTGGATGATGCGCCGCACGAACGCGGGCCGCAGAAAGGGGACGTCGCACGACGAAGCATAGGCGGCATCGACTTCCGGCGGGAGCGCCGCCAGCCCCGCCGCGAGACCGGCGAGGGGCCCGAGCGCCTCGTGCTCGTCGCGGGCGACGAGCACGTCGGGCGGCAAGCGGGGCAGTTCCTGTCGGCGGGCCGCCACGACGACCACCGGCGAGACGACCTGGGCGAGCGTGCCGACGGCCCGCTCCAGCAGCGTTTGGCGCCCGAAGGGGAGCGACAGCTTCGGCCGCCCCATCCGCGAGCTCTTTCCGCCGCACAGGATGATGCCGGCGACGAGTGGGCGAGATGGTCGAGACATGCCCGTATTGTAATGGACGACGGACGCCTCCGCATTGAACGCCCCATCCCCGTGCCCTACACTCGACGGCATGAGCCACGCGCCGCAACAAGACGCCGAGGCCGGCCCCTGGTATCGCGACGGGCTGCGCTTCACCTGCACGCAGTGCGGCGACTGCTGCACCGGCGCGGCGGGGGCGGTCTGGGTGAATGACGAGGAGCTCGCCGCGATCGCGGAGACGCTCGGCCAGCCGGTCGGCGAAATCCGGCTGATGCACACCCGCCGCATCGGAAACCGCGTCTCGCTCAGGGAATACGCCAACGGCGACTGCACGTTTTTCGATCCGGCGACGCGTCGCTGCCGGGTATACGCGGCCCGTCCGCGGCAATGTCGAAGCTGGCCGTTCTGGAGCTCGAACCTGGAGAGCGCGGAACGGTGGGACGACGTTCGGCAGTCATGTCCGGGCGCGGGGCGCGGCGAGTTCTTCAGCCTCGAGGAGATCGAGGCGCAAGCGGCGTCGATCGTCCTCTGAAGGCCCGGCTGCGCGACAATCGTCGCCGAAAGTCTCGACGCGCGAGCAGCTTCCGTCGCAGATCGGGAAAGGGAGGAGGGTCGGTGATCGACGCGCGGGGGCCGACGGGGCGGGTCGGCGAAACTTTTCCAATTGCGGCAATCGTGCTGATGCTGCGGGCCGCTTCACGCCGATAGATCCTGACGCAGACCGGAGCGAAGGTGCTTGGAACCGGTCACAGCGGGCTGCTGCGCGCCGGCCATCCAAATCATTCACCTGTTGGCATTTAGGAGGTCGAATTCGACGCGTGTGAGAGGAACGGAGGAACAATCGCCGCCACTCGGATCAGGCTGATTGGAGGTCGCGGAAGCGGCAGATGGGCGGAAGCCGGTAAAACGGGTGGAACCCTCCGGGTTTCCGGGTGGCCGCAATCGGGCCGGCTCCCGACGCCTTGACAGTAAGTCCAGTTTGCCATTACAGTTGAGTCGTACCGACGTGGCTTGATGGACGAGCGAAACTGTCCGGCGGCACCCTCTCTCCGGGGAGACTCGAGTCGTGACCAAGAAAGAAATCGTCAAAGCGATTTCCGAGGAAATCGGTCTGACGCAGTTGAAGACCAAGGAAATCGTGCAGAAGACTTTCGACGCGATCGTCGAGACGCTCGTCGCCGATCGGCGGATCGAGTTGCGGAACTTCGGGGTGTTCGAGGTCAAGAAACGGGCCGCCCGCAAAGCGCGGAACCCCCGGACCGGGGAGCGGGTCGACGTCGCCGAGAAATACGTCGTCACGTTCAAGCCGGGCAAGGAGATGGAAGACAAGGTCCGCCAGCTCGAAGAGCGGGAAGCCGCTCGCAAGGCGGCCGAAGCGCAAACCAAAGCCCCCGAGGCGGAAGTCTCGCCGCGACCGCACGAGCCGACCACCCAGGGCGCCGCCATCGAGCCGGCCGTCCCCCGAGGCTCATCTTCCGCGGGGCGTCCGTCTTACGTGTCGGAAACGTCGGATTGAACTCATCGCGTTCATGGAGGAACGTCATGCGGAAGGTTCTTCTGGCCGGACTGCTGCTCGTCGCGACCGTCGTGCAAATCGGCTGCATCGTGCCGATCTACTCCTCGTCGCCCGACCGGCGAGCGCAGCAGTTGATCTACGTCTCGGAAAGCCTGCGGCACATCCCGGAAATCTGGGAGCGGGTGTGGGGGCTCGACATGCCCGACCTCGCCACTCCTTATCGGACGCACGGCGGCGTGATCTGACGTTGGAGTACAGCCTTCAGGCTGAGGCCTGAACTCCAACGTTGCCGCGTTCCGGGGCGGCCGATACGATGGGCGGCGGGCCTCTCCGCTCCCATTCCGCGCCTCTCCGAAGTCCCGTGTCCCCCGACCTCTCCGTCCAGCTCAATCGGCTGCGCCTGGCGAACCCGATCCTGGTCGCCTCGGGGACGTTCGGCTACGCGCGGGAGATGGCGGCCTACATCGATTGCGCGAAGCTGGGCGGCGTGATCCCGAAGACGGTCACTCCCCTGCCCCGCATCGGCAACCCGCCGCCGCGGACCGTCGAGACGAGCGCGGGGATGCTCAACTCGATCGGCCTCGACAACGACGGCCTCGAGGCGTTCGTCGAGAAGCACCTCGACTATCTCCTCGACCTCGAGACGGCGGTGATCGTCAACATCGCCGGGAAGAACGTCGGCGAGTTCGTGGCGATGGCGGCCCGGCTCGACGAGTTCCACCGCCTGGCGGCGATCGAGCTGAACATCTCGTGCCCGAACGTCAGCGGCGGCGTGGACTTCGGGACCGACCCGGAACTCGCGGCCCGCGTCGTCCGCGAGGTGCTCGCCGCGACGAAGCTTCCCGTGATCGCCAAGCTCACGCCGAACGTGACGAACATCGTCGAGATCGCGCAGGCGACGGCGGAGGCCGGGGCGGACGCGGTGTCGCTCATCAATACCTTTCAGGGGATGGCGATCGACTGGCGGAAGCGGCGGCCGGTGCTCGGAAACGTGCTCGGCGGACTGAGCGGCCCGGCGATCAAGCCGCTGGCCCTGCGGATGGTCTGGCAGGTCGCGCGGAACGTGAACGTGCCGGTGATCGGCATCGGCGGGATCCAATCCCTGGACGATGTGCTGGAGTTCCTCGTGGCGGGCGCGACGGCGGTGCAAATCGGCACGGCGAACTTTTACGACCCGGGACTGGCGGGGCGGCTCGTCGATCAACTCCGCGACACACTCGCCGCGGAAGGGATGTCGTCAGTAGCCGAGATCGTCGGCACGCTCGACACGTCTCCCCGCGCGGCGGTGCCGGAGGCGCCTCTGGGCACGCCGTCGCCTGTGTCGCGTTGATCAATTCGCGGTCCGGCTTCAGCCTGGTGAGATGGGACGGCTATAATGAGCCGAAGGAAGTCGAGAACTCCCTGAGAATTCCCGTTTCGCGAGATAGTCGTCATGCAACGCATCATGGTCGATGAGAAACTGGCGAGAGAACTGGACCACTTGCACGACCAGGCGGAGCTGATCGATGTTTCGGGTCAAACACTCGGCCAGTTCGTGCCGACGCGCCAGGTTCTTGCGGCGCGGCAGACCACACCGGCTGTCATCGAGCGTCGCGAGCGCGAGGAGATTCTGCTGCGATTGGTCGAGCGGATGAAAGCGCATTCCCTGCCGGCGAATGCGCCGCGGTTCACGCGGGACGAATTGCATGAACGCAGTTGACACGAACGTACTGCTTTACGCCCGAGATCAGCGCGACCCGGCGAAGCAGGCGGTTGCGACGGAATTCATCGCATCGCTCACCGATGGCGTACTCGTATGGCAAGTCGCCTGCGAGTATATTGCCGCCGGCCGAAAGTTGGAGCCTTATGGATTCAGTCGCGAACACGCGCTGCAGGACATTCAAGACTTGCGCCGCGTATGGTCCACGATTCTCCCGGATTGGCCGGCGTTGAATCGTGCGAACGGATTGATGGGCAGGTTCAGCCTCTCCTTCTGGGATGCGATGCTTATCGCGGTTTGCCTGGAACAGGGTGTTGCGGCGCTCTATACCGAAGACTTCGACTCTTATCGAACGATCGATGGCCTTCGGATCACAAACCCCTTCCGAGAAGGTGCTTGAGTTGGACGACGCGACGATACGGTTCGGTTGCTGTTACTACATCAACACCGACCTCGACCTCGTGTCCTGCGACGATTTGTCGCCGTTGGCCGCAATCTTCGATGAACGGGCTGACCTGCTCGATTGCGGGCAATACGGCGACGGGAAGTGGTATGCGACGATCGAGGCATCGGGCTCCGGCGTGCTCGAAGAGGACCGAGGGCCGGACCACGACATTCGCGAATTGCTGCGGGTGGTCGCCGGCCTCGATGAAGCGGCCGCCCGATCGTGGCGCGGGTGCGAGAAGCGGGAGTTCAACATCGGCTGGCAGGCGGCGGAGCGGCGTCCCGAAGGATCCTTCTCGATCGACGCGGAACTGCTGCGCGAAATCGCCCACCACGATGCGACGCTCGCCGTGACGATCTATCCTTCTTGTGAAAACGACCGCACCGCTTGATTCGTCACGCCAAGCCGACAGCTTTCGGCATCCGGACGGCGCGAGTATGATATCCTGAAGGCGATCCAGCCCTCCGATGCGCGGCGAGCAGCGACACCGTTCGGAAAGCGCGCCAGCGAGAGCAACGGGACGATTGCTTCCGCACGGTGCTGAACGGTTTGCGCGAGACGTTGGGCCGAGAATCCGATTCGAAGTCGGATTGAACAGGCCGGGGGGGGGGGGGGGGGGGGGGGGGGGGGGGGGGGGGGGGGGGGGGGGG
>JBBDNU010000229.1:0-9406 GCA_040877365.1 Planctomycetales bacterium | reverse complement strand
TCGAGATCGGCCGGGCGGTGAAGGAGGCGGGGGCGAACATCCTCCGCGGCGGCGCGTTCAAGCCCCGCACCAGCCCCTACAGCTTTCAGGGGATGGGAGAGGACGGCCTGAAGATCCTCCGCGAGGTCGGCGACGAACTTGGGATGCCGGTCGTCACCGAGGTCATGGACCCGCGGCAGGTCGAGCTGGTGGACCGCTACGCCGACATCTTCCAGATCGGCGCGCGGAACATGCAGAACTTCAACCTGCTCAGCGAAGTCGGGCAGATGAACCGCCCCGTGCTGTTGAAGCGGGGCATGTCCGCCACCGTGACCGACCTGTTGATGTCGGCCGAGTACGTGCTGGCGGCGGGGAACCGGCGAGTGATCCTGTGCGAGCGCGGCGTGCGGAGCTTCGACACTTCGACCCGCAACCTGCTCGACCTGGCGATCGTGCCGAACGTGAAGGGAAGCTGCCACCTGCCGATCATCGTGGATCCCAGCCACGCAACCGGCCGCCCGGACCTGATCCCGCCGATGGCCCTGGCCGCGGTCGCGGCGGGCGCGGACGGGGTGCACATCGAAGTCCACAGCCGCCCGGAAGAGGCGTTGAGCGACGGCCAACAGGCCCTGCTGCCCGACGCCTACGCGGAAACGATGCGGCAAATCAAGAAGCTGTGCGACTTGCTGGGCAAGACGCTGCCGGTCGCGGGGAAGTAGCGACACGCGGCGATCGCGATGTACGAGTGGCTCACGATGGTTCATGCAACCGCCAAATCCAATGTTCGCAGCGACTTCCTGAGCTACAAGGCTGCGCAATCACTCCATCCGCTATTCATCTGTGGCGACTCGCTTCATGTCCTGCGAGAACTTCCTTCGGGAACCGTTGATTCGTGCATGACCAGCCCGCCCTATTGGGGGCATCGGCAGTATGCGACCGGCGGGATCGGCTTGGAAGACAGCGCCGAGGACTATGTCCGCAATCTGTCGGCGATCTGCCGGGAAATCCAACGGGTCTTGAAGGACACAGGGTCGTTCTGGTTGAACATTGGAGACAGCTACCAGGACAAACGGTTGGTTGGAGTTCCCTGGCGCGTGGCGTTGGAGTTGACCGATCGCCAGGGATGGATCCTTCGAAACGACGTGATTTGGAACAAGATCAAAGGCGGCCCCGACAATGCCAAGGACAAGCTGCGGAATGTGCATGAGCACATTTTTCATTTCGTGAAGCGGAAATCGTATTTCTACGACGCCGATGCCATCCGATCGAAACCCAAACAGAGCAAGGTCTTGAACGGCGCGATCGTGTCGGCCACCGGAGTCAGCGGCGTTCGCTATCGCCGCCAGATCGAACTTTCGACGGAATTGACCGAGGCGGAGAAGAAGCGGGCATTCGCGGCATTGGAGGACATGCTGCAAGAAATCGTCGAAGGACGGTTAGCCGACTTTCGCATGATCATCCGCGGTCAGCAGCGAGTGACGCATTCCGACTCGGAGCGAGTCTCCGGAAGGGCCAGAGAGTTGCGGGACACCGGCTTCTACTTCCTCAGATATCATCCCAATGGAAGCAAACCGGGAGACGTCTGGGACATTCTTCCGGAAGACACTCAGAAGCGGGAATTGCACTTCGCGCCGTTCCCGGAAGACCTGTGCAAGATTCCGATTCTGGCAACCTGCCCGGAAGGCGGCATCGTCCTCGACCCGTTTTGCGGAACCGGCACGACGAACCTCGTGGCTTTCGAATTCGGCCGCAAATCCGTTGGAATCGACGCTTCCGCCGAGTACCTGGAAGTCGCTCAAAGCCGCTGCAATCTCTTGCTATGATCCGTCCGCATGAGCAGCACCGACACGAACAAGATCCTCGAGCTCTTCGGGAACTCGACTCGCCGGAGGCACCGCTGGCGGCAGATCGTCGATCGACAAACGTGTCCGTTCGCGAATACGAAGTGCTTCAAGGTGAGAAAGAGTGAGCCGGACGTTTCGATCGGAACGTGCTCGGTGCGGTTTGGACGACAGGACCGGGACATCATCATCTGTCCGAATCGGCTGCTGGAACGCCGGCAGGTCTTCACCGACTGCCTCCAATTGCTGACGCAACACGACCCGGGCAACGAACTGCACGTCGTCTCCGAAGTTTCGATACCGGGTGGCAGCGTGGACTACTTTCTCGCCTCCGTCGATCGCGGAAAGGTCAAGGATTTCGTCGCTGTCGAGTTTCAGACGATGGACACCACGGGAACGATCTGGCCCGAGCGCCAGCGACTGCTGAAAGAACTGAAGGTTCCGGTCGGCCGAAGTGGTGGCGAGTCGCGAAAATCGTTCGGCATCAACTGGAAGATGACGGCCAAAACGATCCTGATCCAGTTGCATCACAAAGTGGCCACCTTGGAGCACGTCGGCAAGCACCTGGCCCTCGTGATTCAGGACCACCTCCTGGAATACCTGAATCGCGAGTTCGAATTCGCCCATCTGAAGGAAGTGCGCCTCGGAGATCCATTTCACATCCACTCGTACAAGCTCGAAGAGGCAGCAGGCGACTTCAAGATCCGCCTCGATCGCCGCTTCAGTACCGATGCCGCCGGTGTAGCGAAATGCCTCGGAATTCAGGCGCAAACGAAAATCGAGTTGGAGGTGATCGTAGCGGAACTGGAGAAGAAGCTCTCCGAAAAGACGTTGCTGACAGTGGACGCTCCGATCGCCCTGGCGGAAGAGATGCCTGCGGAATAGCTCCTTAAGGATTGGCCTCGCGCAATCAGAGGCTGATGGGTCGGGCGGAGCCGAAGCGCGCGAGAACGGAGTCCTCAATGAACCTCAGCCTCGACGCGGCGATCGCGGCGTTCGGCGCGAATGCCAAGTCCAAACTGGCGAACGTGGCGGCTGCCGGGGAGCCGGAGGACCAGCTTCGCGCGCCGCTGGAAGCGCTGATCGCGGATCTGGCCGAGCTTTGCCGTCTACCCCGGAATGCGATCGCCGCCGTTGGAGAGTCGTCCATTGGCGATCTCAAGACCCGCCCCGACTACGCGGTGACGGTCCGCCACGCGCTCGCGGGGTTCATCGAGATCAAGGCCCCCGGCAAGGGGGCGGACCCGCGGAAGTTCAAGGACCGCCACGACAGGGCGCAATGGGAAAAGCTCCAATCGCTCCCCAACCTGATGTATACGGACGGCGACGAGTTCAGCCTGTGGCGCAACGGCGAGCCGTGGGGGGCGATCGTCCGCCTCACGGGGGACGTCGAGTCTTCCGGCGCGGCCCTGCAGGCGCCGACGACGCTGCTGAATCTCTTCGAGGCCTTTCTGCGGTGGGAGCCGATCCCGCCCCGCGACGCGAGGCAATTGGCCCATGTCAGCGCCCGACTTTGCCGGCTGCTGCGCGATGAAGTGACGGAGCAGTTGGCTTTGGAAAGTCCCGCCCTGACGGCGCTCGCCGTCGATTGGCGAAAGCTGCTGTTTCCGGAGGCGACGGACGCGCAGTTCGCCGACGGCTATGCCCAGGCCGTCACCTTCGGGATGCTCATGGCGCGGGCGCAAAGCATCGAGCTCGGGACGGACTTGTCGAGGGTCGCCCAGCAGCTCGGAAGGACGAATTCGCTGATCGGGGCGGCGCTGCGACTGCTCACGGACGATGCGGAAAACCAGGCGACGCTGAAGACCTCGCTGGGAACGCTGACGCGCGTGCTCGACGCCGTCCACTGGGAGACGATCAGCAAGGGAGATCCGGACGCGTGGTTGTACTTCTACGAGCAGTTCCTCGAAGTCTACGACAATGAACTGCGGAAGCAGACCGGCTCGTACTATACTCCGCCGGAAGTGGTCGGCGCGATGGTGCGACTGGTCGACGAGGCATTGAAAGGCCCCGGGTTCTCGCTTCACCGGGGACTGGCCGCGCCCACCGTCACGCTGGCGGACCCGGCCGTCGGGACAGGGACGTTCCTGCTGGGGGTGTTCCGCCGGATTGCGGAGACCGTCGCGGCGGACGAGGGGGAAGGGGCCGTGGCCGAGGCGATCGACGCCGCCGTGAGCCGGCTGGCGGCTTTCGAGATGCAGCTGGGTCCGTTCGCCGTCGCGCAATTGCGGATTCTGGCGGAACTGGTCGACCTGACGGGAAGGGCGCCGGCGGACCCCGTGCGGATGTTCGTCACCGACACGCTCGGCAATCCGTACATCGAGGAGGACTGGATTCCGGGCCTGCTGGAGCCGATCGCCAAGTCGCGGCGCGAGGCGAACAGGATCAAGACGCAGGAGCCGATCACGGTCGTGATCGGGAATCCTCCTTACAAGGAGAAGGCCAAGGGGCGCGGCGGGTGGATCGAAAGCGGGAGTCCGCGCTCGAAATCCGCGCCGCCGCTTGCGGCGTGGATGCCGCCCCCCGAGTGGGGAGTCGGCGCGCACGCCAAGCACCTGCGGAATCTGTACGTCTACTTCTGGCGGTGGGCGACATGGAAGGTGTTCGACCACGACCCAAAGCACAACACGGGGATCGTCTGCTTCATTTCGGTGGCCGGGTTCCTGAATGGGCCGGGCTTTCAGAAGATGCGCGACTACCTCCGCCGCACGTGCGACCGCATCTGGGTCATCGACTGCTCGCCCGAGGGGCATCAGCCGGAGGTCAATACCCGCGTCTTTCAGGGGGTGCAGCAGCCGGTGTGCATCGTGCTGGCGTCGCGTTCGTCGAAGACCGATGCGAACATTCCGGCGAAGATCCGCTTTCATGCGCTGCCCGCCGGGCATCGCCTGGAAAAATTCAAGGCGCTGACTCGGCTGAAACTCACGAGCAAAGCATGGACGGACTGTCCCGCGGAGTGGCGGGCCCCCTTCCTCCCCGCGTCGACGGGGGCATGGTCCACGTATCCCGCGTTGCAGGACCTGTTCGTCTACGACGGCTCGGGGGTGATGCCCGGCCGCACCTGGATCATCGCGCCGGACGCGGAGTCGCTTTCGCGCCGCTGGCGGAAGCTGATCAAGGCACCGGCGGACAAGAAGGAACTTCTGTTTCATCCGCATCTTCGCGGCGGACAGCCGGGTGACAAGCACAGTCAGAAGTCGGTGAGCACGGGGCTGCCGGGATTCGAGGCGCGCCCCATGCCCGTTGCCGACGAGCGGGGGGAATGCATTCCGCCGGTGCGGTATGGGTTTCGGTCCTTCGATCGGCAGTGGGTCATTCCCGACAGTCGCGTAATCAACCAGCCCAATCCCCAGTTGTGGCAGTGGCACTCGGATCGGCAGGTGTATCTGACGGCCCCCAGCGACAGGTCGCCCACGGCGGGTCCGGCGCTGACGTTCACAGCGCTGATCCCGGACCTGCATCACTACCACGGCCGCGGCGGGCGAGTCTTTCCGTTATGGCGGGACCGCGAGGCCCGCGTACCGAACGTTTCATCCAAGCTGCTCGATCTGCTTTCTCGAAAATTCGGTAAGAAGGTGACTGGGGAGGACGTCTTCGCCTACATCGCGGCGGTCGCGGCCCATCCAGCGTTCACCGCGCGTTTTCGGGCCGATCTCGTGACGCCGGGATTGCGGATTCCCCTCACCGCGAACGCGAAACACTTCGCAGAGGCGGTCGAACTGGGCCGCACCGTCATCTGGCTGCACACGTTCGGGGAGCGATTCGCAGGCCCCAAACGCAAGCGCCCCGCGCAGCCGCCCCGACTCCCATCGGCCACAGCGCCGCGCATCCCTGCCAAGGGGGCGATCCCGCAGGATCCGGGCGCGATGCCGGATAACATCGACTACGACGCGAGCCAACGCCGAGTGTTGATCGGCCGCGGATACGTCGAAAACGTCCCCCCCGAAGTCTGGGGCTATGAAGTCTCCGGCAAGCAGGTGTTGCGGCAGTGGTTCAGCTATCGGAAGGCGAACCGCGAGCGTCCGATCATCGGCGATCGGCGAAAGCCTTCGCCCCTCGGCGATATCCAGCCCGATCACTGGCTGGCCGAGTACACGACCGAATTGATCGACTTGCTGCACGTGCTCGGCCGGCTCGTCGAGCTGGAGCCGGAGCAGGCGAAGTTGCTCGAACAAGTCTGTTCAGGCCCGACGGTCCCGGCAGATCGGATTCCGGGGGCAGGCGACCCTTCCGGGCCGACCGCGCGGACCTATCGACGTTCCATCCACCGTGCCTTGACCCTGCCGGGTCTGTTCGGCTGACGCCCGGCAATCCAACCGAGGGAGAATCACCTTGCGACGTTTCATGGTGGTGGGCAACTGGAAGATGAACACCACGCGCGAGGCCGCGCGGGGGTTGGCGGCGGCGATCGCGGCGGCCGTGCCGCGGGAGGAGCCGCCGTGCGAAGTCGTGGTTTGCCCGCCGTTTCCCTATCTGCTTCCGGTCGGCGAGGCGATTGCCGGGAGCGGCGTGGGGCTGGGGGCGCAGGACGCCTACTTCGAAAACCCCGGGGCGTTCACCGGCGAGGTCGCCGTCGAGATGCTGGTGGACGTCGGCTGCCGGCATGTGATCCTCGGGCACAGCGAGCGGCGGCACGTGCTGGGCGAGACGGACGAGGTCGTCAATCGCAAGATTCGGGCGGCCCTCGCGGCCGGGAGTAACGAGTTACGAGTAACGAGTGACGAGTCGCAAGCGGCCCCCCACTCGTCCCTCGTCCCTCGTCACCCGTCACTTCTGAACGTCATCTTCTGCGTCGGCGAGACGCTCGACGAGCGGCAGGCCGGGCGGACGGAGGAAATCCTCGATCGGCAGCTCGACGGCGGATTGCGCGACGTCGACGCGGCGGGGATGGAGCGGGTCGTGATTGCTTACGAGCCGGTGTGGGCGATCGGCACCGGTCAGGTCGCCACGCCGAAGCAGGCGGAATCGGCCCACGCACACCTCC
Organism: Planctomycetales bacterium; assembly: GCA_040877365.1. Lineage (GTDB taxonomy): Bacteria > Planctomycetota > Planctomycetia > Planctomycetales > Planctomycetaceae > JBBDNT01. Next base: position 2,602 of record JBBDNU010000229.1, on the reverse strand, counting down.
GCAAGCGGCTCTCCAGTCGCTATAATGCCGGCTTGGCGGAACGGGTCCGCATCCTGTACGGCGGGAGCGTGAAACCGGATAATGCCGGCGAGTTGCTCGGCCAGCCGGACGTGGATGGCGCCCTGGTCGGCGGGGCGAGCCTGAAGGCGGAGACGTTCCTGCCGATCGTCGCAGCCGCGATCGCCGCGGCCGTGTGATTCGCGAGCTTGCGAACGTCCGACACGCATTGGTTCCTTCGACCTTCGAATTCGATTCCTGCCGGAGCATGCGATGGCTGGCTTTCTGTTGACCCTGCTGGCGCTGACCAGCATTTTTCTGATGTTCATCGTCCTCCTTCAGCGGGGGCGCGGCGGCGGGCTGGCCGGCGCGTTCGGCGGGTTGGGAGGGCAGAGCGCCTTCGGCACGAAGGCGGGGGACGTGTTCACCAAGATCACGGTCGGCGTGGCGGTCGTGTGGGTGATTCTCGCCGGGGCGAGCAATTTCGCGGTGCGGGCGCAGGTCGAGGACGTGGGCCTGGGAACCGGCGCGCCCGGTATCGCGCCCGCGCCCGGCGCCAGCGCGCCGGAACAACCGGACGACGACGCCCCGTCCACTCCGTCGACGACGGGGAGCGGCGCGGGTCCGAATCTGCCTCCGCCGGTGGAGGCCTCCGCCGACCGCGGCGCGACGCCGGATTCGGCCGGAGCGCCCGGGGCCGGCGGTCCGGCCGGAACGTCCAATGACTGACGCGAGGCGGGTGTCCGGCTAGTTTCCCGAAGGGACGAGGTGGCGGTCGTGCTGTTGAGTATGACGGGATTCGGCGACGCGCGCCATCAGGACGAGCGGTTGAGCATCGCCGTCGAGATCAAGACGGTCAACAACCGTTACCTCAAGATCTCGACGAAATGCCCCGAGCCGTACGCGGCGCTCGAGTCGGAAATCGAAAAAGTCGTCCGCGGCACGATCGCGCGCGGCACCGTGCTGGTGACGATCCGGCTGGACCGACCGGGGGGCGAGGCGCGCTATTCCCTCGACGGCGAGATGTTGGGCCGTTACTGGAGTGACCTCGTCCGCGTTTCCGAGAAGTTGCGTGTGCCGGCCCCGGCCGACCTGTCGAGCCTGCTGGCATTGCCCGGCGCAGTGGTCGAGCCGGAGTCGGAGGCGACCGCGGACGAAGGGACTTGGCCGCGGGTCCGCGAGGCGTTGCAGGAGGCGTTGGGGAAGCTGCAGGAGTTCCGCCGCGCCGAAGGCCGCACGATGCAGGCGGACTTGGAGACGCAATCCGCGGCGATCGCCGAGCAGGTCGAGCGGGTGGCCCAGCTTTCGCCGGACGCGGTGCGCGACTACCGCGACCGGCTGCACGAGCGGGTCCGCGAGCTGCTGGAGCAGACCGACGCCGACGTGCAGCCGGCCGACCTCATCCGCGAGGTGAGCATTTTCGCGGAGCGGGCCGACGTGAACGAGGAGCTGATGCGGCTCCGCTCGCACCTGGAGCAGTTCCTGGCGTTCATGGGGCGGACCGACTCGATGGGCCGCAAGCTGGACTTCCTCAGCCAGGAGATGTTCCGCGAGGTGAACACGATCGGCTCGAAGGCGAACAACGTGAGCATCGCCCACGCGGTGGTCGAGATGAAGGCGGCGGTGGACAAGATCCGCGAGATTTTGCAGAACGTGGAATAGCGTGAGCGACAGCGAGCCGAATTCGAGCGAGGGCCGGATCGTCGTGCTTTCCGGCCCGAGCGGCAGCGGGAAGACGACCATCGTCAACCGGCTGATCGCCTGCGCGCCGGTGCGGCTGGTGAAGGCGATCTCCGCCACCACCCGCCCGCCGCGCCTCGGCGAGGCGCACGGCGAGGATTATTACTTCCTGTCGCTGGACGAATTCCAGCGGCGGCTCGACAATCAGGAATTCCTCGAGGTGGCGGAAGTCTTCAAGAGCGGGTACTGGTACGGCACGCTCAAGTCGGAACTGGATCGGGCGTGGCAGCAGCGGGCATGGGCCTTGCTGGAGATCGACGTGCAGGGGGCGTTGCAGGTGCTGGAGCGCTACCCGGCCGCGCTCACCATCTTTCTGCGGACGTCTTCGGAGGAGGAATACGCGGCGCGGCTCCACGGGCGGGGGACCGAGCCGGGCGATGCGATCCGCCGCCGCCTGGAGACGGCCCGCGAGGAATTGAAAAATGCCGGCCGCTACCGGCACCAGGTCGTCAACGACGACCTGGACCGGGCGGTCGCGGAAATTTCGGACATCCTGCAAAACAGGGAGCGCGAACTCGATGCATGACGAATTCAAAGAGGAACAGATCGTGAACAAGGTGGGGGGGCGGTTCAAGCTCTCCTCGCTGATCCAGAAGCGGCTCGTCGCCCTCAACCGCGGCGTGCGCCCGCTCGTCGATCTGCAGACCAACGACAAGATGGCGATCGTCGTCGCCGAGATCATGCAGGACAAGATTTTCCTCGACACCTCCGGCCGGCTCGCCATCGCTGCGGGCGACACGGTGGACGCGGAAGCGGCCATCGGCGCCGGCGGACCGAGCCTGGACGAGCTCTAAGAAGTGACAGTAGTTTCAAGAACGCGACTCCGTCATTCCCGCGCAGGCGGGAATCCAGCCCGTCGTCCGCG
>JBBDNU010000228.1:0-9481 GCA_040877365.1 Planctomycetales bacterium | reverse complement strand
AGGAATGCGCGACCGGCGGGACCCGGCGCTGGAGTACAGGCTTCAGCCTGTCGGCCCGAGCGGGAAGCCGCGTTCCATGACCCGCGGCGCCGCCGTGACGACAGCCTGAAGGCTGTACTCCAACTTGACGACAGCCTGAAGGCCAGTCATTTCATCCCGTACTTCTTCAGCTTGTTGTACAGGGTGACGCGGCTGATGCCCAGCTCGCGCGCCGTCCGCGTCTTGCTGAAGCTGTTCTTGAACAGCGCCTGCTCGATGATCTCCCGCTCGGTGAGGGCGATCTGCGCGCCGAGGCTCGCCGGATCGACGCGGCGGCCCGAGAGCTGCACCGTCGGATCGTTCACCGGCCCGGCGATCCCCGCCACGACGTGCTCCGGCAGCTCCTTCGCCGAGAGGACGCCGTCGCGACTGTAGATCACCGCCCGCTGGATGACGTTCTCGAGCTCGCGGACGTTCCCCGGCCAGGGATAGCTCAGCAGCGCGTCGTACATCTCGTCGAACACCTGGGTGATCTCCACCCGGTGCTTCTCGGCCAGTTGCCGGATGAATTTCCGGGCCAGCGGCTGGATGTCGGCCTTTCGCGCCCGCAACGGCGGGATCTCGAACTTCAGCATGTTGAGCCGGTAGTACAAGTCCGGGCGGAAGCGGCCCTGCTCGACGAGCGGCTGAAGGTCGAGGTTGCTCGCGACGACCAGCCGCGCCCGGCTCTGCACGGTCTCGTTCGAGCCGACCGCCTCGAATTCGCCGGTTTCGATGACGCGGAGCAGCTTGACCTGCTGCTCCGTCCCCAGCACGTCGATTTCGTCCAGGAGCACGGTCCCCTTGCCCGCCACGAGGAACTTCCCCTGCTTGTCGGCGTGGGCGCTGGTGAACGCGCCTTTCACGTGGCCGAACAGCTCGCTTTCGATCAGTTCGTTGGGCAGCGCCCCGCAGGCGACGTGCAGGAACGGCTCGTCCCGGCGGGGGGAGACTTCGTGAATGAGCTTCGACAGGAACGTCTTGCCCGATCCGGTCTCCCCGATCAGGAGGATCGTCACGTCGTGGCGGGCGGCGATCTCCAGGTCGGCCAGCATTCTCTTGAGCTGGAGGCTGTGCGTCTCGAACTGCCGCGTGATGCCCCGCAAGATGGTCCCGCTTTCCAAGCGCTCGTCGCGGGCCATCGCCGGGGGCGTGAAACCGCCGCGCGGCTCGTCGCTTGGAAGTTCGCGCGACAGCGCTTCCGCCACCGCGTCGGCGTCGGCGGGGCCGCGGAGATGGACGATCCGGCCGCACGCGGCCCGCCGTTCGAGCGGCTCCGGGCACTCGGCGTCGGTGAGCATGACGACCGGCAGCGCCGGAAACCGCTCGCGCAGCGCTTCGAGGAAGCGGTCTTCGCCGTGTCCCCCGCCGGTCGTCGTCGAAAAATCCAGTACGATTGCCGCCGGCTTCGCGCTGCGGAGATGATCGCGGAGCGCGTCGAGCGAGGCGAACGCATCGACCCGGCAGCGCCCGCTCAGCGCCGCCGGCAGGTCGCGGGCGAGCAGCGGCGTCTGGCCCAGCACCGTGATCGTGGGGAGCGGCATGACAATCCTTGATCGCGTCGTTTTTTCCGGGCGCTTCGTTCGAAGAGGCAGACGGCCTGGTCCGTCTCTTGAACAAACGCGGTGCCAAAGCGCTCGGCGGTCGAAACGCCCGGCGGCCTAAGCCTTTGCCGGTGCGGAGCTTCCGGGACATTTGCCAGCGCGTGGACGATTCGCAGCGCGTTGCCGTGCCGCCACGCGGGGGAAACGCGGCGTGGCGATTCGGCAACATGACAGCCCGCAGCGCAAGCCAGGGCGGTTCCGCTGGCGGCGGCGGCGTTCCTGGTCGCCGGCCGGATTGGCAATGTCCCTCGCTGGCGCTTCGGGCGAATATGAGCGGACTTAAGTCCGCTCGACTTCGACGCTATCATCGAACAGAGGCTCGCTCGAGATTTCGGACCGACCGGCGGCCCCTTCTGCATTCGGGAGGTATCCATGTCGAAGTTCGCGGTGATCCTCGCGGCAGCGGGGCGCAGCAGCCGGTTTCGCCGCCAGCAGCGGAAGAAGCCGTTCATCGAGCTGAAGGGGCGGGCGATCTGGGTGCGGGCGGCCGAGGCGTTCCTCAACCGCGAGGACGTGGCGCAAACGCTCGTCGCCGTCGCCCCGGAAGACGTGGACTGGTTCCAGGAGAAGTATCGCCCGAACCTGGCGTTCATGGACTTGGAGATCGTCGAAGGGGGGGCCGAACGGAGCGACACCGTGCGCAACGCGCTCGCCCGCGTGCGGAGCGACGTCGACTTCGTCGCCGTTCACGACGCGGCCCGGCCGCTGATCGTCGCGGACTGGATCGACCGCGTGTTCCAGGCGGCGGAGAAATCGGGGGCGGCGATCCTCGCCGTCCCCTGCACGAGCACGCTGAAGCGGGCGACTCCGGACGGCACGATCGTCGAGACGGTGGACCGCGCGCAACTCTGGCAGGCGCAGACCCCGCAGGTGTTCCGCCGCGAACTGCTGCTCGACGCCTTCGCCCGCTCCGGCGGCGAACCCGCGACGGACGAAGCGCAGCTCGTCGAGCGGATCGGGCATCCGGTGACGATCGTGGAAGGCTCGCCGATGAACTTCAAGATCACGACCGACGCCGACTTCCGCATGGCGGAAGCGGTCGTCGACGCACTTCCCAAGCCGAAGGCGCTCCGCGCCCTGCACCCGTTCGCGGACGAGGAGCCGCGATTTCTCTAATCCATCTCGAAATCGTCGGGAGGAAGCACGCATGGCATACTCGAACGTCCATTCGATGACCCTGCCAAGTGGTGACGACGAGAATCGGAAGGAGGCGGCCGAGGCGATGGACCAGATGCGCAATATGTTCGGCCCCGGCCACGTCGACCAGGCGGTGCGATCCGCGATCCAGGCGTGCTGGATGGCGTTGCCGAAGGAGCGCCGCAACGCGGACGAAGTGGAGAAGGAGGTTCGGCGCATCGTCGATCGAGCGTTGACCAACTACCGCGAAGACGCTGCCGCGTTCGGCCGCGGCGACTGATATCTCAGGCGCTCGAGGGATTTCGGAGACCGATGTCGCTCCTTCACGAGACGATCGAATCGCCCGTCGCGTCGTCATTCGCGGCGGAGGATCCGCGGATCGCGATCGGCCCGCGGACCATGCCGTCGCGGTATTTCCTCGCGCCGCTGGCCGGGTACACGCACCTGGCGTTCCGCACGGCGGTCCGCGAGCTGGGGGGGATGGGGCTGGCGACGACCGATCTCGTCCAGGCGACGACGCTCCTCTCCGGCCGCCGCAAGGCGCTCGACCTGATCGCCACTTCTCCCGCCGATCGACCCTTGTCCGTGCAGATCTTCAGCGGCAAGGTCGGCGAGTTCGTGAAGGCGGCGCGGTTTCTCGCGGAGCGCGGATACGAGGGGATCGACATCAACATGGGCTGCCCGATGGCCAAGATCAACGGGCAGGGAGGCGGGGCGCGGCTGATGTGCGACACGGACGGGGCGGTGCGCACGGTCGCCGACGTGGTCGAGGCGGTCGACGTCCCGGTCACGGTCAAGATGCGGCTCGGCTGGGACCGGGAGAACATCACCGCCCCGGTCCTCGCCCGCGAGTTCGAGAAAGTCGGCGCGGCGGCGATCACGATCCACGGTCGCACCCGCCAACAAGGCTTTCAAGGCGACGTGCATCTGGATGGCATCCGGGCGACGGTCGAAGCGGTCGATTCGATCCCGGTGATCGGCAACGGCGACGTGCGGAGCGTCGCCGACGCCTTCCACATGCGAAGGGCGACCGGCTGCGCCGCGGTGGCGATCGGCCGCGGCGCGCTGCTCGACCCGTGGATCTTCCGCAGGCTCGCCCGGCGAGCGGGGGGTGTCAGCCCCCCGGTGGTCTCCACATCCAACGACGAACGAACATCCACGGATTTCGCAGAGGGCGTGGGGTGGGCTGTGCCCACCAATGATCCCACCGCCGACGAGCAACTCGACTTCCTCGTCCGCCACTTCACGCTGATGGCGGACCAGCACGGTGACTACGCCTGCACGCTGTTCCGCAAGTTCGCCGGCTGGTACGGCGCGCGGCTCGGCGTCCCGGAAGATTTGGAAGACCGCCTCCGCCGATTCGCGTCGCTCGCCGAGTTCGAGTCGATCATGGAGGAAGTCCGCGACCGCCAGGGCGAGCGGAAGTCCACGGTCGCGACGGCGCTGGTGAAAGTCCCCAACGGCCCCGTCGAGCACTGGTAGGCGAGCGGGGGGCGTCAGCCACCCCCGGTGGTCCGCGGCGATGAACCGGCTGGCATCCCGCGGAGATCTCCTGTTCCAGCCGCGGGGGGCGTGCTATGCTTGAGCCATGACCGACCGTCATCAAACATCGGCGGACGCGCCGGCTTGGGTTCGCCGGGTGATGGGGACCAAGTCGGCATCGGTGCGGCTGGCGATCCAGTTCCAGTTGATCCTGCTCGTCTATCTGCTGTCGACCGGGCCGATGTACTGGCGGATCCACGCGGCGTACAACTTCCGCGGCTCGCCGTTCGTCGCACAGCTTTACTATCCGGTGGTCAAGGGGTGCGAAGCGAGCGAGACGTTCAGCGACGTGCTCGACTGGTACGCCGGCCTGTGGGTCTACGGCGACCTCGACGAACGCGAGCTGCCGCCGATCTGCCGTGACCCCGCCGTGCAGACGGCCGATGCGCGCCCTTAAGGCACAAGAACGGGTCGCTCAAACGGGCACGAGGGGTGGAAACGTCCCGAGGTTTTGGGAAGGGCGTACTGCCCGCGAACCAGCGGATGGAGCGTCGCACGAGTTCGCTCCTACTGCAGGAGCAATGCGCGAAATCCTGCTTGTTGGAAGTGATGGTCGGCTGTGAATGCCTCGTCGACGCCATTGTCTGCCATGACGACGAAGCTGAGACAATCGGTCAATCCCCACTCCTTATCGGTGCGGGCATTCCGCAAGTCACACGCTCGCGACACCAACTCGGGATCGACCGTCGCAACCGTGACCAGCGGATCCATCAGCAGCGCCGACAGAAATCTGGAGGCAATGCTCCAGCGCCCCTTCCGGGCGAAGCCATCTCCTAACTCCGCGAGCACCGCCGTGGTCGTGATCCGCGGCCGGCGCTGGCTCATCAGACCGGCGGCGAGTTGCGTTGCCTTGGCGTGGTGAACGTCGCCGCGATGAAGCAGCGCAATGGCTCCGCTCGTGTCGAGGAATACAGGAGAAGTCATGGCTCGCCAAACCAGTCGACGCCGCGTCCCGCCATTCCGTGTGGATGCTCCGAAGAGACGTCCGGTCCGAGATCCTGCACCAGTTCCTGGGCCGCGGCAAAGCAATCATCCGTCGCCAACGGGGGTCGCGGCTCCTTCACCTCGCTCTTCAGCTGCAGCAGATCCTGACGCAGTTCATCGAGATCGTGGCTGAGACGTTGCGCCTGGTTCCGCAACCGCTCCGTTCGCAGGATAAGCCCTGTGACATCGCTCATGGCGATACCTTCGGTTCAGAAGCTTGCGCCGATCCGATTATCGAATTGCTCGCGCAACCAGATGAAACCTCTTCAGCGATGCGCCGTCGACCTTGAGCATATCGGAGACGTATTGATGGCAACAGTCCCAGGACGCGGGCTTCTTCACTTACGCCGCGTGGCGGGCGGCGTGCGGAAGGGCGGTGCGGCGGCGGCGGGCGTCGGCGAGGATGCGGTCGGCGAGGAGCATCGCAGCGAGGCCGGCGCGGCCGTCGACGAGCGGCGCGGTCCCCGTGCGGATCGCGCGCACGAAATCCTCCAGCTCGGCCGTCAGCGCGTCGCCGGGGATGACGGCCGGGTGCGCGACGGAGAGATAGTCGCCGTACACGCACTGCTTCAGCCGCTCGATGTCGGCCCCCGGCTGGCGGACCGCCTCCAGCGGCGACTCTCCGAACCTCAGCCGGTCGGTCCTGCCGTAGGCGGCGACCGTTCGCGCGGCGAAGTCGACCGTCACCACTTCATCGGCCGACCAGACCTGCATCTTGCGCTTCGCTTCGAGAAAGATTCGGCCGGCGGCGAGATCGGCGATGCAGCCGTCCTCGAACACGAGCCGCGCCTGCACCACGTCCTCGTGCTCGCCGAGCACGGGCCCCCCGAGCGCCTCGACGCGCTCGACGGGGACGCTGCCCACGAGATCGAGGACGAGGTCGAGATCGTGGACCATCAGGTCGTGGACGACGCTCACGTCGGTCGAGCGGAACGTGAACGGGGCGAGCCGCTCGGCGCGGATGTAGCGCGGCGTGTCGCACAAGGGCCGCGCCGCGCGCCACGCGGGGTTGAACCGCTCGACGTGTCCGACCTGCAGGGTCGTGTCGTGCGCTTCGGCGAGCCGCACCAGCTCGCGGGCCTGCGGCACGTCGGCGGCGATCGGCTTCTCGACGAGCACGGGGATCCCGCGCTCGAGGAAATGGGCCCCGATCTCGAGGTGCAGCGTCGTCGGGGCGGCGATCACCACGCCGTCCAGCGCCTCGTACAGATCGCGATGATCGTCGACCCACCGCGCTCCGCAGCCGGCGGCGACGCGCGGGCCGTTCTCGGGATGCGGGTCGGCGACCGCGCACAGTTCGACGCCCTCCATCCCCGAGAGGATCCGCGCGTGATGCCGGCCGAGCGCTCCCGCGCCGATCACCGCGAGCCGCAGCGCATTCATGCCGCCCTCCGCAATGTGGCCTCGTATTCGGCGTAGATGTCGGCGGGCTGGGAGGGAATGTGACGGTCCGCCTCGCGGCCGCGGCCCAGCTTCCCCTTCTGTTGGCGTTCGACGAAATCGAGCAACAACGCCGCTTCGGGCGGCAATCCGTCGGGAAACTCGGCGGAAACGATCTCGCGGACGGACTCGAGCGGCTTGTGCTCGCGGAACAGCAGCCGGTGCGCCCGCTTGACCACGCGGATCGCCTCTTCCGGAATCCCTCGCCGCCGCATCCCGACGATGTTGATCGTCTGGATCGTCGGGTTGTCGCTGCCGGCGGCGAGCATGTAGGGCGGGATGTCGTGAGGGACGCGGCAGCCGCCGCTCACGAAGGCGAGCGTGCCGAGCGTCGAGAAATGGTGCACGACCGAGTTCCCGGAGACGATGGCCCAGTCGTGGACGTGGACGTGTCCGCCGAGGAGCACGCCGTTCACGAGGATCGTATGGTCGAACACGTGGCAGTTGTGGGCGACGTGGCTGTTGGCCATCAGCAGGTTGCGATTGCCGATGCGGGTGACGTGGTCCTCCTTCTCGGCCCCGCGGTTGACGGTCACGCCTTCGCGAAAGTTGTTGCCGTCGCCGATCAGGACGCCGGTCTCCCCCTCCTGGAAGCTGACGTCCTGCGGCTCGCCGCCGATCACGCAGCCCGGCGCGAAGTGGTTGTTCCGGCCGACGACGGTGCGGCCGACAAGGGCGACATGGCTTTGCAGCCGCGTGCCGTCGCCGATGACGACGTCCGGCCCGACGGTGCAGAAGGGGCCGATTTCGACGTCGCGCCCGATCCGCGCCCGCGGATCGACTTCGGCCTGGCGTGAGATTCTGCTGGGCATGGATCACACCCCGTGATGATGGTTTGCGCCGTCGAGTCAGGCGGCGCGGCGGATCGGCCGGCGTCCGGCCGCGAGATCCGGGTTCCGCAGGCGGCGAACGAGTTCCCGATTCAGGCGATGTCCGGAGCGTTCCGCGCGAAACCGGCCGCGGACGTCGCACCCCAGCAAGGCGAAGTCGCCGATGCAGTCCAGCAGCTTGTGACGGGCGCATTCGTCGGGCGACCGCAGCACGTTGTCGATCAGCGTGCCGTCGGCGCGGAACACGAGCAGATCGCGGGCCGTCGTCCGCTGTCCGTAGCCGGCCGCCCGCAGCGCGGCGACTTCGGTTTCCAGCACGAACGTCCGCGCCGGGGCGACTTCGCGCGCGAAAATCTCGGGAGCGACTTCGATCGCGAAGCGTTGCGGCGGAATCGGCGAGTCGGCGCCGTAGTCGAGCGAGTATTCGAGGTGCAATTCCGATTCCTCGGACGGCTCGACGATGATTCGGCCGCCCTCTTCCACGGATTCGACGACGACCGTTTCCTCGACGACGAACAGGGCGCGAGGCCGATCCTGCTCGACGATCCCCGCCTCGAGCAGCGCCTCGACGTAGGGCAAGGCCGAACCGTCCAGCCCCGGCGGCTCGATCGCGTCCAGCTCGACAAGGCAATTGTCGATCCGCAGCCCGGCCAGCGCCGCGAGCACGTGCTCGACCATCTCGACGGCGACTCCGTCGCGCGCGAGCGCCGTGCGGCGATGCCGCTCGACCGCGTGCTCGATCAGGGCGGGAATCGGCCCCGCGCCGGGAAGGTCAATCCGCAGGAAGGCGACGCCGTGGCCGGCCGGCGCCGGCCGGAAACGGACGGTCGCGTCCCGGTTGTGGAAGAACCCGACGCCCGAGCAGCGGGCGTCGCGGCGGATGGTGCGCTGCGGTCGGTGCGGCATCGTCCTTCCCTGGACGCGGGCATCGGCGAGGGGAAACGGGAAGGGCGGCGCACGCCTTGAAGCGACATGCGCCGGCCCAAATCTGCAACGGGCGATCAGGGGCGTCCGACGGCCGGCCGCGCCGCCGGGCCGCGCGCCGGGCCGGTCGTCGTCGTTCCAGCAGCCGGCGTGATATTGCCGGCCGGCTTATAGCGCTCATTGAGATAGTGGATCACGTCGCCCGTGAGGTCGTCGTCCCGGGAGTAGACGATGACCGGCTGGTTCATCCACTGCATCGTCCCGGCGGGGTCCTCCTCCATCTTCTCCGGCGGGTTGTTCACGCGGAGCACGACGGAATAGTTGTTGGCCCGGGCGAGCCCGTTCACCATGTCGAGGACTTCGAGGTAGATCGTCTTGTTCGTCTCCGACTGCCGGGCCATGAGCTCGCGCTGCACCCGCTGGCTGAAGGTCTCCATTTCCGCCTTGAGGGTGTTGAGCTGCTTCTCGCGTTCGGCGTAGTCGACGCTGGCGGGGTCGAAGCCCTTCATCTCGCCCTGAAGCTGCTTCATCTTGTCGAACAGCGCCCGGGCGCGTTGCTCGCTGGCCTCGAAGTCGGCCTTCAACTCGTCGCGGAGCGTCGTGAACTTCTTGTACTTCTTGAAGACCTCGGTCATGTCGACGAAGCCGATCCGCTGCGGCCCGGCCGGCTGCTGGGCACGGGCCGGGCCGGAGACGCAAACCAGGCCGGCGAACACGACCGCAAGAACCGGGTGGAATCGTTTGAACACGAGAGCACTCCTTTGCTGTGCGATGTTGCCGTCCGCCGCGCCCGTCCTGGGCGCGACCAGTTCCTTCCCCGCCGACCCGCATCGACGACCGGACGAAAATCGGCGCAGGGGCCGCTGCCGGAGCAGTCCCCGGCCGGGCGGCGTATTTTGCACACGCCGGGAATTTCGTCAAGACGAGTCGGAATGAGGACTGCGGCCGGGGCGTGCGACGCACTTTGCGCGACTTCGACGAGATGGTAGAAGGTGCAACCGG
>JBBDNU010000227.1:0-47286 GCA_040877365.1 Planctomycetales bacterium | reverse complement strand
CCTGCCCCCAGCGAAGGCGAAGGCGGGCATCCAGCAGATGCGCGGAGGGCGAAGGCACTGGATTCCCGCCTTCGCGGGAATGACGGCGTCGCCACTCGCGAAACAGCACCACATCAAAACCGGCGCGGCGCGCTATTGTGGGCGAATTCACGGATGCTGGCAGCGTGCACCACGGCGATTCGCGTCGCCTTCCAAGCTCCGACAACTGACAACTGACAACGGACAACGGACAACGGACGATCAAGGCAGCGCTTCGAGGCCGCGCGAGCGGTGGAGGCGGAGTTGGTTCTTGGAGGGGATGAACTCCATCCACTGGGCGCCGGTCCGGCTGAATTCGCCGCCGACGACCTTCTGCTGCCAGATCGACGCCTCGCGGTTCCCCAGCGAACGGAGCATGTACAGCCCCTTCGATTCGTCGTAAGTGATCTGGTCGGCGCGGGCGTGGAACTCGCGGCCTTCCAACTCCGCGTTGCCGTTGGCGAACAGCTCGAGATAAGCCGGCTGCTCCTGGGTCTCCTCGTGCTGCGTGAAGCGGAGGCTGTCGCAGCGGAGCCAGCCCCCCTCGCGCGGCAGATGATCGACGTCGATCGTGACGAGCGGCCGCTCGACCGGGCCGTACACGATCTCGACCCGGTCATTGAACGTCGTGTGCTTCTGGTGCAGGTTGCCGACCGTGCGGCCGGTGAAATCGATCCGCATGTACTCCCAGTCGTTGGCGTCGGCGGCGAGGGGACGATTGGCCTGCGCCGTCGCCGAGGGGCCCAGCGCGGCGCGGCGGCCGCTCCCGCGCGACCAGGCGACGATCCAGCCCGGGCCGCTGGCGTCCGTGTCGCCAGATTTCTGGTCGATCGTCAGCTCCCAGAACCGCGCGCGGCGGATGCCCACCAGCCGGCTCTCCTCGTAGGCGTGGCTTTCGATCTCGACGCCGTCGCGGCAGATGACCCGCTCGACCTCGGGATCCTGCTCCTCCGCCCGTTCGCTCTCGCCGCTGAAATCGACGCGGCGGTCGAAGTACACCTCCATCTCTTCGCAGCGCATGCGGTTGTCCTGGACGGCGGTGCGGACCTTCCCGCGGAACAGGGCCAGGCGGCCGTCGAAGGTCATTTTCTCCTTCCACCACACGTCGAGGACTTCCGGCTGGGCGAGCTCGCGGCCTTCGAGCGTGCGGTCGACGGGAAGCTGGAGCAGCCCCGCCCCCTCGACCCACACGCGGTTCGTGCCGCGGTCGAGATGAATCTCCGGTCCCTCGATGTGCATCCGCGGATCGCGGACGTGTGCCGGCTTGCCGTACACGTGGACCAGCTCTTGATTCTCGGCCTGGTTGACGAAGTGGATGCGGTCGCCGGTGAGGCGGCGCGGCGGCTGGTTCGGCCCGAGTTTCTGCCGCACGTCGACCTTGCCTTCCGTCCACAATTCGGCGACCTGCATTTCGCCGGTCGCGGGGTCTTCGACGGCGCGGACGCGGATCAGGTCGGCGACGACTTCGACCGGCTCCTGCGGCCCCTCGTCCTTGTCGGGAAGCAAGGAACGCCGGCGGCGCGGCGGAGCGGCCCCGGTCGCGTCGTCGGTCGCCGAGGGTGACGCGGCCGCGGGCTTCACCACCGGATCGGCCACCGCCGCCATCACCTGCGGCATGGCCATCGCCCCCTCTCCCCCCGCGGGGGAAAGGGGGATCCGCGTGGCGGCCCGTCCCGGCAAGGAACTCGTCCCGCCGCCGAACGGGACCTGCCGGACCGCCGGGGCGAGCCGGTCGCGCGGCTCGCGTTCGGCCGCGGGGAGCGCCGGCAATGGGGACGCGGATTCCTCGAACCAGATCTCGAGGCGCTTCGTCTGGGCTGCGAGCTGCGGGCTGACGATCGCCACCTGATCGACCGCGAGCGCCTTCACCAGCTTGTAGTCGGCGCTCCCCGCCGGCATCCCGGCCGCGGCGGGACGCCGCGCAACCGCGGCTTCCGGGGGCGCTCCCGGCGCGCCGGTCGCCGGCGGCTCGACCTTGCGGAGCCACATCCTGATGAACTCGGCGGCGATCCCGGCATTTTCCCGCGGCTGCTTGAGGATCGCCCGTTCCCGCAGCTCGATCACCTGCAGCCCGGTCTCCGTCTCGGGGAACACGCGGAGCTGCTTGTGCCACTGCGCCGCCAACTCCACGTCCCCCGTCTCGACGTTGCGATATCGCATCCAGCCGGCGCCGCGGCAGACCGTCGCCGAGACCTCACCGGCCTCGTCGTGAACGATCGTGATCTCGGGGGAGCGGATCTCGCTGCCGTCGCGCAGCACGCGGACCGCCTTGTCCTCCTTGAGGACGGCGACGCGGCGATCGGCGTCGTAATTGAGGAAGGTCATCGTGGCGTCGAGATGGTTCGCGTCCGACACGAGGCGCACGAGCTTCCCTTCCGCGGTCAACTGCTGGAAGGCCAGCCGGCTCTCGACGTTCGAAAACCGCCCCGGCTTTTTCTCCGCGGCGCGGTCCGGCGCGGCGGTCTGCGCATCGGCGGGGGAATCGGCCTCGGCGACGGCGGCCGGCATCTGCGGCTGGAACAGCAGCGTCAGCCGATCGCAGGCGAGCGAGTCGCTCTCGGAATCGTCATTGGGGTCAGTGGCGGGATCCCGCGGATCACCGGGGGGCTTACGCCCCCCGCTCGCCTGGGTGGGGCGCCGCACGCTCACGTTCTGCTGGAAGCGGGCCTTGTGCTCCTCGACGAAGTAATCGAAGCTTCCGTCGCTCGTGACGTAGACCCTGGTCGGCTCCCGCTCGGACTGCTCGGAACCCGGGACCGGATCGGCCCCGCCGCTTGCGGTTTCGCCGGCCCGTCCCTCGGGAACGTCGGCGCGGGCGACGTCCTTGCTCTCCTCGCGCTCGCCGACGAGATTCATCTTCACGTCGCGGCGGAGGCGGACGCTGCGAATGCCGGAGACGGCGAGGCTGTCGCGGGGATCGATCTTCGCCGCGGGGACGAGCTCGATCTGCATGCCGTGCCCTTCCCCCGTGTGCGGCCCGTACGCGAAGCGGAGATGATTGTCGCTCCAGATCCGCATCGCGGATTCGGAGAACACGAAGTTCCGCCCCTCGATTTCCAGGCCGTCGGGACCGGTGATTCGCACGTCCTTTTCGAGCGCGCCCGCCACGACGCGCCCCGGATTGTTCGTGATCTCGAATTTCGAATGGAACTTGACGTAGGCGGAGTCGCAGACCACGGTGACGGGCGGCTCGTCGTCGGCCTTCCCTTCCTGCATCCAGATCACGGCGAACGGACGGAACCGCACCGCCTGGTCGTCGTCGACGCGGTCCCATTCCTCGAAATACACGAACGCCTCGGCCGTCCGCAGTTGATATTTCGCGTCGGCCGTCCAGGGATGCCCCGCCAGGTGCCGCTCCGCCATTCTCCGCGACTCGATCGGCGGGACGATGATCGTCGGCGCAGCGCTGGGCCCCGCCGGGCCGCCGGCGAGGGGCGGCGGGGCGATCCAGGGGCAGACCGTCGCCGTGTACAGCCCGTAGGCCGCGGTCAACAGGACCGCGGTCGCCAGCGTCACGATGATGCGGGTGCGAAAGTTCATTCCGGTCCGTCCGGCTCAGCCGGCCGCCTCGCTGGAGTACAGGCTTCAGCCTGTCCGCCCGAGCGGGGACTGGCCGCCGTCGTTCGTCAGCCTGAAGGCTGAACTCCAACTTGCGGAATCAGCCCGATCACGTCGGTGATGTCGATCAGCCCGATCGGCCGCCCCTGCTCGTCCACCACGGGGAGCTCGCTGACTTTTCGCGCCGACAGGACTTCGACCGCCTCGGCCAGCAGCGCGTCCGGTCCGATCGTGAGCGGAGCGGCGGTCATCACGTGGGCGACGGGATCGTCGAGCCGCGTCTCCTCCCGCCGCTCGAACAGCCGCGCGAAATCGCTGTCGGTGAACAAACCGGTGAGCCGCCCGTCGGCGTCGGTGAGCATCACGGCCCCGGTCCGCCGCCCGGGCTTTCCGAGGGCGACGAAGACTTCGCGAATCGGCGTTCGATCAGCGGCGATCCGCAACTCCTCGCCGCGGCGCATCACGTCGCGGACCCGCGACAGCCGGCGGCCGAGATTGCCCCCCGGGTGGAACACCGCGAACTGCTGCGGCGTGAATCCCTTGAGTTTCGACAGCACGAGCGCCAGCGCGTCGCCGACGGCGAGCATCGCCGTGGTGCTCGTCGAGGGGGCCAACCCGTGCATGCCCGCTTCGCGGAGCCGCCCGAGCGCGATCGTCACGTCCGCCTCGCGGCCGAGCGTGCTCCGGTCGCTCGACGTGATCCCGATGATCGCCGCCTCGAGCCGGCGAACGACGGGGAGCAGCCGGCACAATTCCTCCGTCTCGCCGCTGTTCGAGAGCGCCAGCAGCACGCCGTCGCGATGCACGCAGCCGAGATCGCCGTGGACCGCCTCCGCCGGGTGCAAGAAGTGCGCCGGAGTGCCGGTCGACGAGAGGGTGGCGGCGATCTTCCGCCCGATCAGCCCCGCCTTTCCCATGCCGGTCACGATCACCGCGCCCGTCGCGCTCCGCAGCAGCTCGGTCGCCGCGCAGAACGAGGCGTCCAGCCGATCGGCGACGGCGAGCAGCGCCTCCCCCTCATGGCGGAGGATCCCCTTCGCCTCGCGAAGCTGCTCGAGCTGCGAGAACGGGACGAGATGGCGCTCGGCGGCGAAGCTCATCGGCGAGTCATCCCTGACGCGCGGCCGGAGAAGCGCGGAAAAATCGTTCATCGTGACCGCATCCATGCGGTCCGCTGGGCCGGCACGCGCCGCAGCGCAGAAAGGGGCGGAAGTATAGCCCTGGTTCGAAATCCGGTCAATCCGGCTCCGCCGGAGATCTTAAGTCGTAAGTCGCTATCTATAAATGACTTGCGCAACACGCACCGACGAAGGGCAGTGGAAACGATGCGATGGCGGCGCGCTTCCACTGGTGAGCGCGGATCGAGCCATCTTCGCTATCGACAGCGACTGTCCCGGTTCCACCGGAAAAGTCCGGTCGCGCTGGCTGAGCAAGAGTGACCGGACCGCCTTCGCCCTCACGGTTCATCGGGATTGCCTGATCGGAACTCCCGGCGGCGCGGCGGCCCGATCCGCCTGATACCATACGCCGGCGCGCCTCGATTCCGGTGGAAGTCCGCCCGAGCCGCGAAACCGCAAGCGTGCCGGTCGCGCGAATATTATCCGAATCATTCAGACCACCCGATTCCGCACTCCCCGTGTCCGATCATCTTCGTCACAATCGCCGCGCTTGGGACCGTCTGGCGGAGAAGGGCAGCCGGTTCGCCCGCGTCGCGACCGACACGGAGTGCGCGAACCCGCTCGCCGCGCTCGACGGCCGCGGCTGGCTGCCGGCGAGCGTGAAGGGACTCGACGTGCTGTGCCTGGCGTCCGGGGGCGGGTGGCAATCGATCCTCTACGCCGCCGCCGGCGCGAACGTGACCGTCGTCGATCTCAGCCCGTCGATGCTCGCGCTCGACGCGCGCGAGGCGGAACGGCGCGGGTTCGCGGTGAGAGTCGTCGAAGCGTCGATGGACGACCTCGCGCCGCTTCGCGACGAGAGCTTCGACCTC
Organism: Planctomycetales bacterium; assembly: GCA_040877365.1. GTDB lineage: Bacteria > Planctomycetota > Planctomycetia > Planctomycetales > Planctomycetaceae > JBBDNT01. The sequence continues at coordinate 41,720 of JBBDNU010000227.1, read as the reverse complement.
GTCCACCAGCCGGTCAGCACCTGCTACGTCCCTGACGTGATCGCCGTCTATCGCGAAGTCGCCCGGGTGCTCCGCGACGGCGGAACGTACATCAGCCAGCACAAGCAGCCGGCGAGTCTCCAGGTTTCCGACCGCGACCCGCGCGACCGGTACGTGCTCGGCGTCGAGTATTACCACGAAGGCCCGCTGCCGCTCGTGAATGACGCCAGCTACCGCGAGCGGGGGGCGACGGAGTACCTGCACCGCTGGGAAGACCTCGTGGGCGGGTTGTGCCGCGCCGGTTTCGTGCTCGAGGACCTGCGCGAGCCGCGCCGCGCCGATCACCGTGCGGAGCCGGGCCACTTCGGCCATCGCGGCCGATTCATTCCCCCTTACGTGCGATTGCTGGCCCGCCGCGCGCCGCGGGCGATCGATGCGCGGAGTGAGACTCCGATATTGTGGACGCCGTAAGGACTCATCGGCGCGAATGGCGTGGGTCGCCGGGAACCATCAGCGGGATGACTTGTCGTCCGTGCCGGCGGTACACGCGAAAGTCGCCGTCGATCGTCATCACGGCGCCCATTCGTGAAAGCGGTCGCGCCGATCGAGGAACGCGACCAGCGGGCCCGTGTCGAGGAGAACGGGTTTCATTCTCCGAACCCCTCCATGTGTTCCTTGTTGTAGGAGAGATCCCCTGGGCCCTCGAGAGAGCCGCACAAGTCTTTCGCGAGGTCGTATGTCGAGAGCCGCCGGGCGGAGGCGCCGGTCTCGAGGAACGTCGCAAGGGCTTCGCGGGCCAGTGCGGATTTGGTCGTCCCGCGCCGCCGCGCCGCTTCCGCGAGCCGGCTGTCCAAGGACGCGCTGAGTCTCAAGGAAACCGTCTTCATGCGTCGCCTCCCGCATCGTATTAGGTTGCCGACATGATTGTATTGCGCAGCCATCGCCAATCGACTCCGGCCTCTCGACCGCCGCGCAACGAAAAACTCCCGGCGGAGCGGCCGCTCCGCCGGAAGTCGTGACGGACATCAAGGGTTCAGGCCGGACCTACTTCGTCCCGCAGCACGGCGCTCCGGCGGCGCAGCACTCCGCGCCCTCGCCGCAGCAGGCCTGCGCCTTGTCGCAGCAGTCGCGGCCTGCGGCGCAGCACTCCGCCCCGCGGGCGCAGCAGTCGCGCTTCGCGGTGAAGCAGCAGGCGCTGGGCGGATTGCAGCACGCCAGGTCCTGCGCGCAACAATCCCCGGCCGAAGCCGAGGCGTCGGACGCGCCGCCCGAACTGAAGGCGCTGAACGCGCCCATCCCGAGGCCCAGCGAGACGATCGAACCCGCAATCAATTTCGCAAACATGGAATCTCTCCAATGAAAATGATGGTTGGTCAAGCGCGCGCCGCGCAGCACAGGCGCGGCGAACCGTAAAACGACCGGGTGAGACCCGGGCGTCAGGGGCGGCTCAACACAGCCACACGCAGTGGAGAAGATGTCGCGGCGGACCGGGATCGAGCGACTCCGGGGCGGGCGGCACGCCGCTCACGCCTTCGAGCCGGGGCCGCGAGTCGAATGGGAACGCCGCCACGGGCAGCGCCCAACCGTCGGCGACCGCGACTTGCTCGCCGCGGGGCACGCCGTCGTACCGGCAGCAGCACTCGCTCGCTCCGGGTGCGGGCGGAACGGGAGATCGTTCCGGCCGCGGCGTCTCAGGGCGGCAGCAACTCCCGCGCGACGGGCCGGCATGCTGCCCCGCGGACTTGAAGTTCACGCAGCAGGCCCCTGGCGGCAGCGCCACCAGCAGGGCCTCGCTCATCACGAGCAGCTTGAGCAACAGACCGCTCATCGGTGTTCCCGGCCGAAATCGTCACGGCGGACCACGGATCACAAACGCCGAGTCTTCGAGTGATTATCGGCAGTCGCCGAGCATCGGTCAATTGTGATCGGGCGTCACCCGCCATCCGCGGGTTCGCGCGCCGGGCCGATACGACATCCGCGCGTTGGCAAGCGGCGAATCTCGATGGTGGAAATCGCCTTCTCGCCGCAGTACGATGCGGGTTCCCCCCCGCCGATCGAATCACGGAGCAGAAAGACCGCGATGGCCCCTTCGTCCGCCGCCGAAGTCCGCGAGACCGAACAGCAGCTCGTCGCCCGCGCCCAGGAATCGGTCAGCCAGTGCAACTGGACCGTCGGCGAATGCGCGGCGTTGTGGACCCGCAAGTACGCCCGCGGCCGGACCGATGCCGACTTCGCGGGCATGGTCGGGCTGTCGAGCGATCAGGTCTATCAGCGCCGCCGCGTGTGGGAGACGTTCAGCGACGTGCGGGGGAATTACATCGCGCTGAAATGGTCCCACTTCTACGTGGCCCTCAACTGGGACGACGCTCCCGAGTGCCTGCAATGGGCCGAGGAGAACCAGGCGACGGTGGCCGAGACGAAGGCCTGGCGGCGTGCACGGAATGGGGAAGACCTGACCGCGCCGGCCCCCGCCGACGATTGGGGTGGCGACCCCGCGATCTCGTTCGTTCCCTCCACACCGACCGAGGTCCGCGATCCGGCGGATTTCGGCCGCGGCGAACCCTCTTCCGGAAACCGCAACGGCGGGGACCGGCAGCCGGCCGAGACGCAGGCCGCGGTCGCCCGCGGGGCGGGCGCTCCGGGGGGCGACGCGGAGGGGGGGCGGGTCGTGGTGACGGAGCGGCCGCAGCCTTCCGTCGAGCAGGTCGTGCTGCGGATGATCTCGCAGCTCGAACGGATGAACAACGTCTTCGCGCCCGAGTTCCGCAAGCAGTTCCGGCAGCTTCCCGGCAAGGTGCGAGCCCGCTTCGTGAAGGCGGTGAGCGAACTCGGCTCGAAAGTCTCCGACCTCGGCTGATCCGGTCCCATGTCTGCGATCGAACCGCGCCCGGCATCGCCGCCGCCCGCTTCGCCGCCGGCCTCGGCGCCGCGGCCGGCCCAGCCGCGGGGCTGGCTGGTGGCGATCATGCTCGTGCTGCTGGGGGCGCTGTTGTATCGGCTGGCGGACGTCCTACCCGAGGCGCTGCACGATCCGCATGCGGTCCCGCGCGTCGTCGAGGCGCGGGGGGACCTGGCGGAGGACGAGCAGGCGACGATCCGGCTCGTCGAGCAGGCGTCGCCCGCCGTCGTGCAGGTGGTGAACCTCGCGCTGTACCGCGACGCCGCCGATCGCAGCCTCCTGGCGGTCCCGCAGGGGACGGGGAGCGGGTTCGTGTGGGACGAGCAAGGCTACGTCGTCACGAACTACCACGTCGTCCACCCGGTGACTCAGGCCCGGCGCGTGCGGGTGATCCTCGGGCCGGAGTCGGTGTACGACGCCCGCATCGTCGGCGTCGATCCCGACCACGACCTCGCGGTGCTGAAGATCGACGCCCCCACGCGCGAGCTGTTCCCGATCCCGATCGGCGAGTCGGCCAATCTGAAGGTCGGGCAGAAGGTGTTCGCGATCGGCAACCCGTTCGGCCTGCAGGAGACGCTCACCACCGGAGTGATCAGCGGGCTGGGGCGGGAGATCCGCTCGCTCACCGGCCGGCCCATTCAGGACGTGATCCAGACGGACGCGGCCATCAACCCCGGCAACTCGGGGGGGCCGTTGCTCGACAGCGCGGGGCGGTTGATCGGCGTCAATACCGCCATCCTCAGCCCGTCGGGATCGTACTCGGGAATCGGCTATGCCGTGCCCGTCGACATGGTGAACCACATCGTCCCGGAACTGATTCGGAAGGGCCACGTTGATCGTCCGGGGCTGGGGATCGGACCTGCCTCGGATTCGGACGTCGCCGAACTGCGCCGCCGCGGGATTTTCGACCGGAGCGGGGTGCTCGTGATGCGCGTCCCCGCCGGAATCGCCGCGGAGCGGGCCGGCCTGCGGGCGACGCAGGTCGAAGAGAGAATCCTGGGCGACTTGATCATCGCCGTGGACGATCATCCGGTCGGCAGCACGCTCGACCTGTACCGCGCTCTGGAAGGGAAGACCGTGGGACAGATCGTCACGGTCAGGATCATCCGCGACGGAACGGAGCGAACGGTGACGATGCCGCTCCAAGCGCTGCCGAACGAGTAGCTCGGCTCAAGCCCTCTTTCCGCGGCAGCCGATCTTCCGGTAGAGTCCCGTCGGGCGGGCAGGCGGTGAGGGTGCGCCGCGGCGTGCGGCTGCGGATGCGTTTCGAGACATGCCGGCTGGAAATCGTACGGGATGGGCAGGGACGCCCCCACGATCGTTCGTTTCGCGTCTCCCGGCCGCCGAGCCCGGTGGCTCGTGCTGCTGGCGCTGATCTCGATCGCCGCCGGTTGCCGCACGCCTTGTCTGTCCGCCGCCGTCGATTGCTTCGCGCAGCCCGACCCCTCGGCGGCGATCGCGGAGGCCGAACTCGAGCGCGCCTGGGACGAATGGGCGACCCGCCACCTGCGGATGGGAGACATCGTGTTCCGCATGGGGGTCTCGCGGGTGGTGCTGAACCTGTTCGACGTCTCGAAGTTCTCGGCGGAGCTGGCCGACAGCGAGTACTCGCACGCGGGGCTGGTGGTGTTCGAGGAGGGCCGGCCGTGGGTGTACGACATCTGCCGCGGGCACGACGCGCGGCGCATGCCGTTCTCCGCGTTCCTGATGGAGTACAAGCTGGCGTTCGGCGTGAAGCGCTTGAAGCCGGAGCATCGACCGCACATTCTCGGGGCGGTCGAGTATTGCCGCTGGGTCCACGCGCGGCGGGTGCCGTTCGACGGGGACTTCCGGCCGGAGAACGGCCGGCTGTACTGCACGGAAATGATCGAGGGGGCGTATCGCTCGTCGGGCCTGGCGTTGTCGGAGCCGGTGCGGATCGACCAGCTCCCGAACTACCACGAACATCCGACGCTGGTCCGGCTGCTGACGACCTGTTCGACGCTCACGTCGGAGCAGGAGGTGCTGATTCCGGGGAACGACCGGTTGGGCATCTGGGCCAGCGACAAGCTCGAATTCGTGTACGCGGCGCCGGACCCGCTCTCCGATCCGCCGAGGTGGTAGAATCACCCTCGGAGACGCGCGAAACCGCAAGCGGCGCGGATGCGCTGCCCATCACGCTTGCGGTTTCGCGCCGATCCCAGGCAACCACCCGTCATATGGAACGACGAACTCCCATACCTGCGGCGGCCGGCGCGCTTTGTTCGGATTCTCCGCGACGTACGGGATCGTGTCGGCGATGCTGTCGGCGATCGTCCGCATTTCGTCGTCGCTGAACTTCAGCAATGAGTGCTTCAGCAAGCCGCGCGCTGCCTGATAGAACGCCTCGATGACCTGTCCGGCCGGTTGGATCCGCTTGCGACCAAAATGGAGCTGCCCCAATCCTTCGATCGAGGCGCATCGGATTTCGCGCGAGTTGCTCCCCCGCGGATCGTTGGGAAGCCACCAGCCGTAGGCCGTCCAAATGAGGTGGTAGGCGGCGACCATCTTTCGAACTCCCGTTTTCCGCGAAACCGCCAGCGTGAGGGGCGGCGCGTCCGCGCCGCTTGCGGTTTCGCGGATCTCCCGCGCGATCAACCATCATCGCTCGCGCGAGATCGTCAGCGTCGTCGCCTCTCCCGGCTGGATCGTCGCCTTCGCGATCGTCACGAGCCCCCACTGGTCCGCCGTGACGGTCCCCTCTCCCCCCGCCGAGTTCGTCCATCGGAACTTGTCTCCGGGCTTCGCCTGGAACTTCTGCGCGCGGCGGGGGGTGACGTCGACCGTCATGTCCGCCTCGCAGAGCGCGTTCGAGAGCTTGATCGACCAGCGGTCCGCTTCGTCGACGACGTCGCTCCAGTCGAAGCCGAGGTTGACCCCCCCGACGAGGTCTCCGACCTTCGCGTCGCCGTTGCCGAGGTCGGAGTCGATCGAGCTGTGGCCGAAGGCGGGATAGCTCCGGTCGAGGGCGAACTTGCTCGCCGGATAGTACTTGTTGATCGCGGCCATCGAGGCGGCGCCTTCGCTGCTATGGCCGTGGTTGTTCCACGAGAAAGCGAACCCGTGCTTGTTCGCGGTCAGGGCGTCGACCATGTCGATCTGGTCCTGCCAGGGGGCGACGTAGTCGGTCCGGCCGAAGCACCAGCCGTAGAATGGCAGGTCCTCGTGGTGCTCGCGGACCCACTTGACCGAGTCCATCCGGTCGAGGAAGTAGTCGCTCTTCCCGTCGTACATGGGGACCGGCTCTTTCCAGCTCGCCTTGTGGATCGAGGCCGGCAGGTCCAACCCGACCGAGGGAAGCCAGCTTTGCCGCACCCGCCCCAGCCGCGGATAGACCGCCGCGAACGTCTCCGGCTGCCGGAAGCTGAACTGCGTCGAGCCCATGCCTCCCATCGACTGCCCGGACGAGTAGACGCGGTGCGGATCCGCCTGATAGCGGTCCTTGACCCATTCGACGATCCACGCGACGCGGTTCTCGGTGAAGGGATAGGCCCGCGGCTCGGTGTGCTCGGCCCCGAACGGCACGCAGTAGTAGCCGAACCAGCAGGTCTCGATCGGCCGGTCGCCGCGGGGGTTCTCGATCGCGTCGCGGATGACCAGCGTGAGGTGCCGGTTGTCCTTGCCGTGCCCCTCCGATACCGAGAAGATTCCCGGCAGCCCGTCGCGCCAGCCCATCTCGGGCGTGCCGAAGTAGATGTAGAGATCGCCCCACGCGGCGGCCGCGCCTCCGGTCGCCTGGCTGCCGTGCAGGCTGAGGTGCAATGGCAGCCCCTCTTCGCCGCTGATGTACGTCGAGCCGGCGTATTGGCTGCGGGACTTCGAGTCGCCGATCTTGATCGGCTGGAGCGGAGCGACTTTCTCGTTCACCGGCTCGGTCGTGGCCGATTCCCCCGGCACGATCGGGCTGAGCTTCGTTTCCCATTTCGCGTCGGTCGCGACGACCGCGTAGTAGCTTTCGCCCTCCTGCTTCGCGGTGCGCACGGCGACGCCGGACCACATCGGCAGCGGCTCGCCCCCTTCCTTCAGGACGAACCGCGGCTTCGTCTCATCGAGCCGGTCCTTCATCATGAACGAGTGGCCGAACTGCGTGGCCGAGTTGTTCAGCACGCCGTGATAGCACAGCTCCGCCTGGTCGAGATTGTCGGCGGTGATCGGCTGATCGGAGCGGTAGAGCGAGTAGCGATAGCCGCTGCCGGCCTCACCGTCGGCGACGTCTTTCCAAGTGACGAAGGTCTGGCCGTGGCGATGCTCGGCGCGGATGCCGGTGACGCGCAATTGGTCCGCGCCGGCTTCGGGTGCGGCGAGCAGCGCCGCGGTCATCAGGGTGCACAGGTGAAGCATGGGAACTCCTGGGGTTCGAAGCAGATAGCGGAATGACGGTAGTTCCTCCGTCATTCCCGCGCAGGCGGGAATCCAGCTCGTCGTTCGTCAGAACGCGGCCTCGCGGACGTCCTCGATGGTGTGTTCCGCCCACTCGTCCGGCTCGACCTTCACGGTCGCCCAGCTTCCGTCGTCGAGCCAGTTGTTGAGGTACAGTTGGCCGTCGATTTCCGGGATGACGGTGTACTCGCCGGGGGGCAACGGCAATTCGAAGCGCCCCTCCGCGTCCGCCCGCACGATCTGCACGAGGGCCGGGTGCTTCGGGTCTGGCTTGTCGAACGGTTCGACTCGCCCCCCAAACACGTGTACCGGCACCGCGAGCGGCTCGCGACTGCCCTGCTCCGGCCCCGCGCCCGGCAGAAAACTGCCGACCAGCTTCACCACCTGCCCGCGGATGCCCTGCGGGTGCGCGGCCGGCGCGTCGCTCGGCTTGGCTTCGCGCGGCACGGCGTCGGCGCGCTCGGCCTTTTCCGGCGCTGCCGTTTCCGTCGCCTGTCTGCCGCAGCCGGCGAGCGCCGGCAGGGAGATCAGGATCGCGAGCGCCGCCACGAAGGACCGCCGCCTGTCGCTCACGCTTCCGCCTCCGGTGTTGCGTCTCGGAAATCGTCCATTCGTTATATTCGGCCCTCGCTGCGGCCGCAACGACGCCGACAGCCGAATTCACGCCACAACGCCGAGCCGCCGGCCGATCTCGCGGAGCACTTCGACGTCGGCATCCGGCCGCGTCGCGCTCTGCGGGTGCGTCGCGTCGCAGCCGATCCAGCCGCGGAGCTTAAGGAACTGGGCGGCCGAGTGCTTGTAGGCCGGGGCGGGGGTGCGGAAGGCGAACATGCCGAGGTACTGGAGCCGGTCGTTCAGCTCGCAGAACGCCGGATCGCCCGCTTCCCACAGGGCATCGCGCCGCGCGAACGAATCCGGGGCGAACGTGCTCAGCCCGAGGAGGTAATCGCTGCCGTACATCACCATGTCGATCGCGAAGTCGTTGCCGGTATACACGATGAAGTCGGGGCGCTGCGCGTCGCGAAGCTGCAGCCGCTCCCATTCGGGCGCGCGGTGAAAAGATGAATGTTTCGCGCCGATGCACTGCGGGATCGCCATCAGCCCCGCATAGGTTTCCAGATCGTAAATGCGGCCGAACGGCGCGAGCTCCTGCGTGAGTTCGAAGCCGATGAAGCGGTCGCAGCTTCTTGCAAGTTTCCGATATGCTTCGACGACGTCGGCCCCGTCGCGCTCGACGAGGCCGTACGACTGAAAGACGACCGGCGTCGCGCCGTGCTCCTGCACGAGGTCGATCTGCCGGCGATAGGCGTCCGCAGCGAACGCGTCCCCCGGTCGGTCCTTCACGAACGCCCCCGCGACGAACTCGCCGTCGCCGAGCGTCGCGCGCGTCCGCTCGAGCACCGCCCGCCGCGTCGCATCGTCGATGAGGTTCACATAGCCCGTATCCATATTGACGGCCGGCGTGAGCCCCGCCTTCGCCGTCCGTTCGACGTGGGCCGCGAAGGCCGGCCAATCGACTTCGCCGGACGGCAGAAACGGCAGCAGGATCGCCGAAGCGCCGCGAATTCGGCGGCGGGGGCGGAGCATGGCGAGCGGATCGAGCGGGGCGTCGGGCATTGGGCGATCTCCGAATCGTCGAGCAGGGGCGCTCGCATGATAGCGGAGGACCGGTTCGGTCGCGATTTCGGCAAAATTGGAAAAATCGGACGGAATTCGTTTGCCATTTCCTGAAGCCGGCGGTAGCTTGCTTCCCAGGCGTGGGATTCACGCCCAATTGATCTTTGGAAATGGCAATAACATACTTGACTCACCGGACGGGATCGGGTAGAATCGGGGCGTAACGAGACCCGCGCCGCGAAAGGTCGCCCAGATGGAAACGCCGAAGACCCTCATCGAAGCCGTCCGGTTCTTCTCGGACATCGACGCCTGCAACCAGTACATGGCGGGCATCAAGTGGCCGGACGGCAAGATCATCTGCCCGCACTGCGGCGGGGACCGGATCGGCGAGATCAAGACCCGCCGGATGCTCCGCTGCAAGGACTGCCGGAAGCAGTTCAGCTACAAGGTCGGGACAATCTTCGAGGATTCACCGCTGGGCCTCGATAAGTGGTTCGTGGCCGTGTGGTGCGTCACGAACGACAAGAACGGCATCAGCAGCTACGAACTGCACCGCGCCCTGGGCGTCACGCAGAAGAGCGCGTGGCACATGCTCCACCGCATCCGGCTCGCGATGCAGGACGGGTCATTCACGAAGATGGAAGGCACGGTCGAGGCCGACGAGACTTTCGTCGGCGGCAAGGCCAAGAACATGCACAAGGCCAAGCGGTCCGCGAAGATCACCGGACGCGGCGCGGTCGGCAAGGCCATCGTTCAAGGCGTCCTCCAGCGCGGACACCGGATCATTGCGGGCGTCGTCGGGAACACCAAGCGGCGGACGTTGCAGCCGAACGTCCGCGAAGTGGTCGAGCCGGGATCGACGATCTACACGGATGCGCTGAAGTCCTACGAAGGACTGGAGGACGTCTACCTGCACGAGACCATCGACCACGCCCGCGAGTACGTCCGGGGGAGCGTCCACACGAACGGCATGGAGAACTTCTGGTCGCTGCTGAAGCGCTGCATCAACGGGACGTACATTTCAGTCATGCCGTGGCACTTGGGCCGGTACGTCGATGAGCAAGCCTTCCGGTACAACGAACGCGAAAAGGACGACGCCGGGCGATTCGATGAAGTCATGGGCCGCACTGTGGGCAAGCGGCTGACCTACGCGGAGGTAACGAACTAGAGAGAGCAGCGGAAGTGGCCTACTGCTGACGCCCATTCAGAGGCACCCCCAACTCCCCCAAGCGATGAGTCGCCCCAGCGCTCATGAGGTTGACAACTTGGCTGTAAATACCAAGAAGGTGGCTGTGTCGCTTCATGGATTCATCGTTTCGGAGCCGCATGTCGTCCACGGCGATAAGCGACACGCAGCGTTCTACCGAAACGAGTTTCGCATCAGACGACACTGCGCGGAACTTGAACGCCGTGCTGTTCACGATGTCCTGTTTTCCAAGAGGCACTTGTTGCATAAGAATCGGATAGTCGAAACCGTACCCAAACGTGAACGGAAACTCTTCGGTCGCGTTGTCGTCGATCATGCACGAAATCTTGATTCCCGGCCGAAACTGCGGATCCTTCTTCAGCGGGGCGAACATTCGCCGCACAATCTTGTCCATTGACTCTGGTGCTTCGACCGCTTCTTCGGCTGGCTCGACCAGTTCCGAGAAGAGATAGTTCACGATGTCGTCGATGCCCCCAGGTGCGACCGGACTGTTAATGAAGCCGCCATCCACAAAGACGTAGTGATCGTCTGCGTACATTGCGATGGCATCCAAGAACTCGTGGTTCTCGCGCCTCGCGGCCGGGCGACCGCGCCCCACAGAGAGCCGCTGCTTCACGAATTGCGTTCTCCAAGACTTGATCCAGTCGGGATACGCATCTCGCCCATTCTTGTTGATGAGTCGCGGGGCAGTCACGTCGTCGCCATCTTCTCCTAGAAATCGTCCTTCAACAGCACCATCGGCCCACACGACTACGCCAATGTTGAGCGGTTCCATGCGCCGATGGTCGGGAATGTACTTGGCCACCAGAAATCGCGGGGATGTCATTGAAAGAGTTCTCCGGCTTTCGGCTTCCAAAATGATTCTGGAAACCAGTCACGATTTCGACCGATAATTGCCTCTAACGTCGCCCTGCGATGCGTCAAGAACTGCACTGCCGCGTCCGCTTCTGGTTGCGTAATCCCATTGTCTACCATGCGTTGACAGCAGTGTCGAATGAACCATTGAGGGATGCAGGCGATGCGGTGCAGCCAATCCGGCATGAACTTGCCAGATTCCAAGTATTCCATTAGGCAGTGCTCGCCATCTCCCCATTTCCAAGAGATCCCAATGCCATCCCACAAGCGACTGAGCCTAGGCTCACCTTCGTCGCCGAACAGAGCCTGTTCGTGATCGAAAACTCGGATATCGGTTGGATTGAGAGGACGGTCTACCTTGATGTTCCAAGGCAGCCGATCAGGATTGGCAATCAAAATGTCGAACAGAGCGAGTCCAGTGCAGAGCCTCAAGTCGCACGCGACACATTGGTCCGGTTCAGCGTTGATCAATCGCTCGCTATTCCATGAAAAGTCAAGACATGAAAAGATCGCCGTCGTCTCGCCTGTGAATTCTGAATACGTCAGCGATAGAGGGGGAATTGGAAGCGTCAAAAAGCGGCCAAGTTCTCCGCAAATCAGCTCATTGGCAACGCAGTAGGGAGTTACGTCGGGAACACTGATCTTGTGGAACGCTTCAACACTGCCGCGAGCCTTGCCCTCGCTGTTTGGCCGCCCCAGTCCGAGCGAACCTAGCGCCCGGTCGGTATAAAAGATGGCGTGAAACGGGGGCCGCATTGACGTAGTCATTTACCGCCCCCAATAAGCGCAGTGTACGTGACCGCGCGCCCGTACACAAGTCCCCAGTGCTGAGAATTCCGACTTTCCCTACCGAACAGGCGTTAGTATGATGAAATCGGGATTCGGCTCGCCAGAATGGAGAATGCCATGCCGGAGCGGAAGGACCGTCAGAAGCCGCACGAGTTCACCAAGATCCCGGAATTCGACGAGGCGATGCGGAAGCTCGCCAAGACGCCGAAGGAGGAGGTCGAGAAGCGGGGTGCTGAAGAACAAGCGAAGCGCGAGCGGCGACGAAAGACCTAGCTGGGGAATTCCATCCGCTCTTGCCGCGTTTTGTCGCTCTTTCGCTTGGCCCGCTTTGGTCTCTTCAACGTGACATTCGTCGGTCCGAGGGGTGGCATCTCGATTCCCCACCCCTCTAGGATGTCCTCGACGGTCACGAGTTGGAGTCGTGGATAGTCCTTGTTGGTCCACGGCGAACGGTAGAACCCGGCGGTAGCGGCTTCGGTTTCCATCGCCTTCGTCGGCTGGCGCATCATTACCAGAACGCCAATCGCGGCTCGCTCGCGATCAACGACACCTCGCAAATCGCGAAGATGAGTCGGCGCGACTTGCCCCGATTTTACGGAAATCACGACCTGTTGCGTCGTGCCTTTCGCGGGGTTGTCGTCAAAGAACAGACGACCGTCGATTCCCTTGTCCGCGCCTTTTTTCTGCTCGGCCGGGCGACCACCGAGTTTCCCGACGGCCCACCACTGAAACTGATAATGGTCCTCGTTCGCCAGTCGCCTCGCGTCTGGGAGAGAAACCGGTTCTCCGATAACGCGGTACGTCTTGGTGATCTTCCTGCCGAATGCGTGGTGCAATCGGTGCCGAATCAGCGCAATGGCCAGGTGGGTAATGTCGATGCCGATCCATTTGCGCCCAAGTCGTTCGGCAGAGGCGATTGCGGTTCCGCATCCGCAGAACGGGTCAAGAATGATATCGCCGTCGTTGCTGCTGACTGATACGATCCGGTCAAGCAGTGCTTCGGGCTTCTGTGTCGGATATCCAAGTCGTTCGGCCGCTTGCGAGTTCAGCAACGAGATATCGTCCCACAGGCTGCCGACGGGCTTCCCGCGATCATCCTTCGGCCTGAGCTTCCGATATGGCTTTCCGCCAGACACCCAGCCAAGATCGCCCCGCTTGTCGATGGCCTCCAGTTCGGCCCGGTTGACTCGCCAGCCTTCGGGGCCGGGGGTGAAACCATTATACTCGTATACAAGATTCGGGCGCAATCCCATCGACGGCGCGCGAAGGATCGGGCCATCGTAGAACTGCCCATTCTCGTCCTTGCGGTCGTACTTCGTGACGAGTTCCTCTTCAGTGAGCGGGGTTCTCGCACGTTCGAGGTCGAACATGAATCGGTCGGACTTAGTGTAGAAAAGGATATTGTCGGTATAGACGCCGTACTTCTTGGCCTTGTGCTGAGACCCCTTCGGGTTGATGGACCGTCGCCAAATAATGTCGTTTCGGTAATTGAGAGCGCCGAACACAGCATCCATCAGGATCTTCAAGTAGTGGCTCGCCGTCGGGTCGCAATGCAGGTAGATGCTGCCGGTCGGGGCCAGGACGCGGTGTAGCTCTACGAGCCGCGGGGCCATCATCGTTAGGTACGCCAACATGTCGCTGGTTCCAAGATACCCCCGGAAGGCCAGCATGACCTGCGCGACCCCGCTGCCCATCGCCACCGTTTCGCGGAACACGAGTTCGGCATCGGTGTCCCAGTGCCACGTGTCTTCAAACGCCTTGATCTGTGCTGCGGCTCGCTCGCCGCTCTGTTCAGCGAACAGGACGTTGTAATCCGCCTTTGAATTAAACGGCGGATCGAGGTAAACGAGGTCTACTGATTCGGTCGGTACGTAGCGACGTAGGATTTCGAGATTGTCGCCGTAGTAGAGCACGTTTTCCGACACGGGCATCCCTTCCCGGACGATGGGCGTAGCGGTAGGCTCTCCGCTCTGGCGGTATCGGCTTGGGGGATGCCGCGACTTTGACGAAAGTGCCGATTTTGCGGGCGGCGCAGGAAGTGACGCCTGCCGTTTTGGCCGTGCGGAGCGCATCCGAAGGGAATGCGCAAAATCCGTGCCAAACGACCGGAATCCGCCGGGCGTGCGCGTGGTGAGTCAGGTATGTTATTGCCTTGGAAATCGGTTGTTTGCGGGATGTCTTCCCGATAGGCTGGCTGATGAACCATGGCCAGCGGGGGTGATCGTCCCCGCGCACCGGCGGATTTACCTCGGCTCGTCGTGACGATGACTCCCCAGACCTTCATCACCGGCGAGCTGAAGCGGACGATCGACGACCGCTTCCGAGTCACCCTGCCGAACGACATGGCGGAGGCCGTGACCGATGCGGCGGGTGAGACGGTCCTCGCCAAGGAGCGTTACGGCTGCCTGAGCCTGTGGCGGGCCGCCGACTGGCAGGGGCGGATCGACTCGGGCGTCGAGCTCATTCGCCGCAAGATCGAAGCGGGACGCATGGAGCAGCGTTGGGGGGACGTGCAGCGGCTGGGCCGCCTGCTCTCCACCCGCTCGCGGACGGTGAAGCTGGCGAACCGCTCCCGGCTGTTGATCCCCGAGGGCTACCGCGAGTTCCTCGACGTGCCGATCAATCAGGAGGTCGTGCTCGTCGGCGCGGTGATTTGCGTCGAGATTTGGAACCCGGCGGCGTGGCTGGAGACATTGCGGCAGGACATGCCGGAATTCGGCCCGCTGTTCCGGGACCTGTCGGATTAGTAGGCGTCACACCTCGGGCATGTTCGGCCTGCGCGAGAAAAAGCGAAGCTCACTCACACTCACTCGATCCGTGGGTCCATCCAGGCACTCACTCACCAGGGATGGCAACTGGGCACGGATGCCGCTTTTTCTCCCAGGCCGGGCATGTCGTCTCTTGGTCGGAGATTCGTTCAGGCGGGAAACGCCGCGAGGACGCGGTGCAATTCCTCGACGCTCGTGGCGCCGGCCAGCACCTTCCGCTTGGCGACCGTCTCGAGCGACTCCATGCCGTTGTCGGCGGCGACCTGCCGCAGTTCGCTCTGCGGGCGCTCGTGAAGGACCGCGTTGCGGATCGCGTCGTTGATCCCCAGGAGCTCGAATACGCCGGTGCGGCCGTGGTGGCCCGTGTGGAAGCACTGGTCGCACCCCGCGCCCCGCGCCAACTCGACTTCCCCCGCCTGCGCGGGGTCGATCCCCAGGTACCGGCACACCGCCTCGTCGGGGTGATAGGTCTGGCGGCAATGGGGGCAGACTTTGCGCAGCAGCCGCTGCGAGACGATGCACAGCATGCTGTCGGCGATGAACATCGGGGGAATGTCGAACTCGCGGAACACGTCGACGGTGGAGGTGGCGTCGTTGGCGTGCAGCGTGCTGAGGACCATCACGCCGGTGAGCGCCGCGCGGGAGGCGATGTGCGCGGTCTCCGGGTCGCGGATTTCGCCGACCATCATCACGTTGGGGTCCTGCCGCAGCACGCCGCGGAGGGCTTCCACGAAATTGAACTCGATCCGCGGGTCGACCTGAATCTGGTTGACCCCTTCGATCCGCCGCTCGACGGGATCCTCGATGGTGACGAGGCTGCGGGCCGGATCGTTGAGCTGATTCAGGCAGGCGTACATCGTGGTGCTCTTCCCGCACCCGACCGGCCCGACGCTGAGGATCATTCCGTACGGGGTCCGCAGATAACGGCGGAGCAGCTCCGCCTGCCCGTCTTCCAGGCCGAGCTCCTCGATGTCGTTGAACGTCTTCTCGTCGGGCATCAGCCGCAGGACGAGGCGCTCGCCGTGAATGGTGGGCCCGCTCCCCACGCGGACGTCGCGCTGGTGCTTGAGGACGGCGTTGGCGATATGGCCGTCCTGCGAGACCCGCCGCTCGGTGATGTCCATGTTGGCCATCAACTTCAGCCGCGAGATGACGTGCGACATCATCTCGGCGGGCAACAGCAGCACGTCGTGGAGCAAGCCGTCGACCCGCAGGCGGACGCGGAGCCCCTTGTCCGTCGGGTCGAGGTGGATATCGGTCGCCTGAAGCTGGAAGGCCCGCTCGAGCAGCAGATCGACCAGCGGTCCGGGGCCGACCACGTCGACCAGACCTTTCAATTCTTCCTGCAGCGCGCGCTGCCGCACCTCGCCGGCAACCTGTGGCGAAACTGCGGGACGTTGCGACTGCACGCCGGAGACGTCGGAGTCGGTCATGGCTGGGCTCGTGAAGGATGAGGGTGTCGGGGACCGGAAAGTCGGCTTCCCCGCCGGGATTATTCCGCCTTCGGCGCGGCCGCCGTCGTATCGGGAGCGACCGCCTTCGCGCCGGGTTCGGCAGGCGGCGGAGTTCGCCCCGGAATGTTGAGGATGCCGACCAGGATCGAGGCCAGGCCCGCGACGACCATCACCACGCCCATGATCCGCCGTCCCGGTTCCCGATCGCGAACGGTGATGACGCTGCCGGCGACGAGCGCCAGCAGCGCACAGCCGAGCGTGATCCCGACGGACACCGCCGCGGGGACGGCCTCGGTCCGCGAGAGCAACAGCCCCAGTCCCGCCACGGCCCCCACGGCCGCCGCCATCCCCACCGCCAGGACGGCGACCCCCTGGGCGGCGCCCGGCGGTCCCCCGCCGCGCTGCCCGGCGACGCCCAGCTCGCGAAAGCCCTCTTCGCGGGTCTCGACGATGGTCCAGATTTTGTGCAAACCTGCGAGCTGGAGCACCTCGAGCACCATCGGGTCGCGGTTGACGACCACCATCGACTTGTTCTGCTGCTTGACCGACTTCCACAGCCGGACGACGAGCGCCACCATCGCGCTCCCCATGTACTCGAGCGGCGAGAGATCGACGAGCAGTCCCCGGTAGTTCGCCATCTTCAGGCCATCGAGAATCTCGCTGCCGATCTTTTCGATGTCGCTCCAAGGGCACTCGTTGAGGGCCGGCAGCAGCACGACCAGCCCGTAGCCGTCTCCGCTTTCGAAACGATAGGGGGATTCGCGCGAAGTCACGAGAAGCTCTCCGGTTTCGGATTTCCACTCGACGGCGCGATCGGCCCGCGCCCGGTTCGTCGCACTCGGTCGCCGCGATGTGTGGAGGCCCACGGTCGGAGAAACCGTCGCGGCTCGTCGCCGCTCGCCCCGGCCGGGAATGCCTGGGATGTGCATCGCAGGCGGCGTGCGGAGTCTCGATTCGGGAGTCGGTCCGCCGCAGGATCGCCGCGCAGCGAAGTGAGACCACTCTATCTCAATCGACCCTCCGGCAACAGCTTGAAATCGGGATTTCCGCGGAAGAGCGGCGGAAGATTCCGTGAACTCCCGGACGGTGAATCCGCGACCACGCCTCCCGGACGCGATGGCAGAGTATCGACTCGTTTACTCCCGCCCTGCCACCTGCGCCGGCTGCACCAGGCCCAGTTCCAGCATCGCCCGGACGAGCTCTCGCGCGACGGGACCGGCCGCCGTGCCGCCGGAGCCGGCGTGTTCCAGCACGACGACGAACGCGACCCGCGGGCGGTCCGCCGGGACATAGCCGGCGAACCAGGCGTGGTCGGGCAAGCCGCCGCCGACCTCCGCCGTCCCCGTCTTCCCGGCGATCGCGATCTCCTTCAGCCGCACGTGCTTGTAGCCCGTTCCCTGCGGATCCGCGACGACCCGCTCCAATCCCTCGCGGACGCGGGCCAACGTCGATTCGTGCAACGCGGAAACCCGGCGCGGCTGGGGCGGCGAGGGCAATTCCCCCTCGTCGCCGACTTGCGCCGCGCCGCCGCCGCGGACCACGTGCGGCGTCACGAGATGGCCTCCGTTCGCGACCGCTGCCATCAGCCGCGCGATCTGCAGCGGCGTCGCCGTCAGCCGCGACTGGCCGATCGCCAGCCCCAGCGTGTCTCCCGGATACCACGGCGACGCGTCGGCCTCTGGGAACCGCGCGCGAAGCGCGGGCGGGACCGGAAGACTTCCGCCGCGCTCCCCCGGCAGGTCGATGCCGGTCGGCTGGCCGAAGCCGAGTTCGCGGGCCCATTGAAAGATCGGCTCCGGACCCATTCGCCGGGCCGCGTCGTAGAAGTACACGTTGCACGACCGGCAGAGGGCGTCGCTCAAATCGGTCGGCCCGTGCCCGACTCCATAGTGAGTGAAGATGTAGCAGCGATTGCGGTCGGGGCGGTCGAGATAGCCGGCGCAGTCGTGTCGGGCCTCCGGGTCGATCCGGCCGTCTTCGAGCAGGGCGACCGCGGTGAGGGTCTTGAAGACCGAGCCGGGGGGGAGCGTCATCCGCGTCATCCGCGGGAAGAAGGGGCGGCGGGGGTCGCCGTTCAGCCGCCGTTGCACGTCCGGATCCGGGTCGAGCGCGTCGGCGAGATCGAAACCCGGCGCGGAGACGGCGGCGAGCACCGCCCCGGTGTGGACGTCGATCGCCACGATGCACGCCCCCGCGGGCGTGCGGGGAGGATCGGGGTCGTCGGCCGATGGTTCAAGCCGCGGGGCGGGTGCGATCGCTCCCGCCAGCAGCTTCTCCGCGCGGCGCTGCAGGGGGAGATCGAGCGCCAGGACGACGTCGCGGCCGCCGCGCGGCGCGCGGACGATCTCGCTGCTGACGATCTCGCCGCGGCGATCGCGGACGATCTTCCGCACTCCGCGCAGCCCGTGCAGGTGACGATCGCACGCCGCTTCGACCCCCGCGCGCCCGATGCGGTCGCCGGGACCGTAATCGAGCGGGTCGCCCTGCGGATAACGCGCTTGGCGCGCCGCGACTTCTTCCGCATCGAGCGGTGTGCGGAGGCCGATGACGTGCGACGCGACCCCCTCGTTGACGTAGACGCGGCGGGTCGTCGTCGCGATTCGCAGCCCGGGATAGAGTTCCGGGTGCGACTCGATTTCGGCGGCGACTGCGAGCGAAATTCCCTCGATCAGCGGATGGTAATCCAACTCCTCCCGCACGATGAGCGGGGCGAGGTCGCCCCGTTCGGGAGCGGTCGTGAGCGTTTCGACGAAGCGGTCGGCCGCGGCCCGCCACCACGGCCGGTGACTGTCGCCCGCGGATGCAGGAGAAGCCGCGGCGTGCGGCTGTCGCCGCTCCTCCCGGCGGCGCTCGACGTGGGCCACGATCCGCGCGACGCGCCGCTGCACGCGGCAGCGGTCGCCGGCGAATTGCTCGGAAGAGAGGCCCGCAAGTTCCGCGAGCCGGTCCCACATCCGCTGCCGGGCCGCGAGGACGCGCCCCTGCTCGGCCTCGACCCGCGCGCGGTCGCGGCGATCACTGCGGTCCACACGGGAGAGCGCCTGCCGGCGGAGCCAGTCGGGATCGGCCGGCTCTTCGAGCCAGCGGTAGTGCATCCGCACGGCGAACCGTTCGACGTCGTACGCGAGGACTTCCCCGGTCGCGGACAGGATGCGGCCGTCGCGGCTGGGAATCGGCTCGAAGCTCTCGGTCGTCCACTCGAAGCCCGCGACGTATTCGTCCGCCAGCCCGATCTGCAATTGGGCGAGCCGGACCACGACGCTCAGCAGCGGCAACACGAACGCCAGCCACAGCCAGCCGAGCCGCATCCCCGGGCGGCGGTCCGTCTGCCAGCGGACGCCCGCGCCCCGCTGCGACGCCGTTTCCTGAAAGCGATGGCCGGCTTGGTTCAGCATGTCCGAGATCATTTCAGCCCGAAGCGCCAGCGAGGGAGACTCGCCGGCCACGGCCAACGATGCGCTACGGCAAAGCGGAAACGGGTCGTTCTCCCTTGCTGTCGCTGCGGGCTACGATCTTCCGAACGGCTCGTACAGGCGGGTGGCTCCGGCGAACGGCAGAGCGCGACGCAACAAGGACCAGCCAGCGCAGAGTCCGGCCAGAACCGCGAACGATCCGATCGCGCGGCCGGCCGCGAACGCGACCGCTTCCCGGCCGCTCAGACGGCCTCCCTCCAGCAGCCCGCGCGCGGCAGTTTCCACGAACAGCACGGCGAACAGACACGGATACGCGGCGAGCAGGAGCATCGTTCCCGAAGGCCGCGGCGTGCGCTGCCGCCAGCCGGCGATTGCAGCCGCCGCGACAGTCGCCGCCAGCATCCGAATCCCCAGCGGGCCCGCCGCGAGACAATCCCCGAGCAGGCCCAGCGACGCCGGCCAGACGATCGCCCGCCGCCCGTTGCTCAACGCCGCCGTGCAACAAGCGACGACGAGCAGCAGGTCCGGCGCGAACCCCGTCCACGGCAAACGCGGGACCAATGCGGCCTGCGCGACGAACGCCAGATAGGCCGCGGTGATCAGGAACAGGGTCTTCATGTGTCCGTCTTCCGTGACGGGAATCATGTAGGGTGGGCTGTGCCCACCAGCGTAAGGACACGGTTTCCCCGCAATCTGGTGGGCACAGCCCACCCTACCGGGTCAACCTCGCAACGAAAGGCTCTCCACGGGACTTTCGACAGAGGCCCGGAGCACGAGCCGCGTCAGTTCCGGCTTGCAGTTCCACCGCAACGGATGGTCCCCCGACACGCCGCGGGAGACGTACAAGAGCGTCGGCGCCTCGAAGAACGCCCCGCCCGCGTAGCGCACCCCATGCTTGCTGGGGGAGCAGATCGGCCCCAGGACCGGGAGCACGACCTGTCCGCCATGGTTGTGCCCCGAGAGCATCAGATCCACGTTTCGCCTTCGCGCCCAGGCCAGGTTGTCCGGCGTGTGCGACAACAGCACCCGGAACGCCCCCTCCTCGGCCCGCGCGAGATCCTCCGGCTGCCGCCCCATCCACGGCCGCTCACTTCCCGCGAGCGCGAGGGTGCGCCCCACGTGCTCGATCGCGACGGTCCGGCCAGCGACGTCGATCCAGCCGAGATCGCGCATCGCCCGCCGGATCGGCGCGTCGCCGAGATACCAGTCGTGATTGCCGAGGATGAAGTATTTTCCCAGCGGCGCCTCGAGCCGGCCGAGCGTCTCCGGGATCCACTCCACGAGGTGCTTTTCGTCGAGCAGGTCCCCCGTGAAGACTACGAGATCGGCCGGCGTCTCCGCCGCGATCGCGAACACCTCCTCGAAGTACGGCTTGTCGATCGTCCCGTTGTAGTGCAGGTCGGTCACGTGCAGGATCGACAGGCCGTCCCACTCCGCCGGGAGCCGGGGCAGTGCGAACGACTTGTCCGACACCTCGATCAGGAAGCTCTCGTTCCCCGGCAGCCGGGTGAGGAAGCGGAACGGTCCCACGCCGACCGGCGGCTTCCCGAGCCGCTCCGCGACGTCGATGGTCGTCGAATGGTTCGCTTCGAGGGCCGCCGGGGGACGGCGCGTGAGCCAGCGGACCGTCGAGAACGCCAGCGACGCGACACCGACACCGCAAACGGAGAGATACGCGATCCACAGCGGGTGCAGGTCGGTCCAGCGGCCGTCGTGCAGCAGCCGCGGCCCGCGGAGGCCGATCCACCATACCAGCACGAAGGGAAAGGCCGCCATGCAGGCGTCCTCGACGTGCCGGATGTGCCGGAGCATCCGCCCCTCGATCCGCAGGGCGTGCAGCCGGTTGAGGAGCGCCGCGAGCAGTTCGCAGTGCCCGGCGGCGAGCGCCAGCAGGATCAGCAGGTTGGGCCAGTTCATAGGGGCGATTCTAGTCGGCGAGCACGGAACACGCCAAGAGCGGGTCTCGCTCCCGAACCAACGACCAACCACGAACAACACGAAAGGCACGAAAGGCACGAAAGGCACGAAAGCGGGCGAGAAGCCATTTCGTGTGGTTCGTGCCGTTCGTGGTTGCAATCCGGCGTCTGGGTGGCCGGGGCAGCTATCCGTTGAGCTACGAGTGCTACAACAGGCCATGCCCAAGCGTAGCGAAGCCCGCGTCCCCGAAAGCGCCCGCGAAGCCGAAGTCCCCCAAGCTGAAGTTCCCGTTGTGGAAGCATCCTTCCGGCAAACCGCTCCGGTGTGCGAACTCGGGTTTCCACATCGAGGGCTTTGTGGTACTCTGCCGCGGAGTTCGGGGGCTGCCGTTCGCGGCCCGGCTGCCGGACGGCATGACGCCGTCCGCGAGTCCGCTCGAAGAAGGCCGTTCCACGATTCGCCCGGGGCAAGGAGGCCGTCGTGACCATCGGGAACAAGCAGCGGCGGGAGGCTCAGGTCCAGATCCGCTGGCTGATCCGCCGGGACATGCCGGAAGTGCTCGAGATCGAGCGGCAGAGCTTCGAGTTCTCCTGGAGCGAGGAGGACTTTCTGTGCTGCCTCCGCCAGCGGAATTGCATCGGGATGGTGGCCGAGGAGGAGGATGAGATCCTCGGCTTCATGATCTACGAACTGCACAAGGCGAAGCTGCGGATCCTGAACTTCGCGGTGGCGCGGGCGCATCGCCGGCGGCGGGTCGGGCGGCAGATGGTGACGCGGCTGATCGACAAGCTCTCGCAGCAGCGGCGGAAGGAGATCATCCTCGAGGTCCGCGAAAGCAATCTCGCCGCGCAGCTGTTCTTCCGCAACCAGGGGTTCCGGGCCGTGCAGGTGCTCCGCAATCACTACGACGACACGACCGAGGACGCCTACTACATGCGGTACGTGATGACGGCCGCGGACGACGCCCTGTCCCCGTTCGCGCCGAAGAACCGCATCTCGGAATACGACGCGGCGTGAGCGCGACGAGAATCACCGCACCTGGCGATAGTAAACCGCCGCCGCAGTGAAGAACTTTTCTTCGCGTTCCTTGTCGGCGAACAGCCACAATCGGTCGCGATAGACGATCGCGAGCCGCGGGTCTCCGTCACGCCGGACGCGGTCGTCGAGGGCGCTGACGGGGCAGAGGCCGTCGAGGGCCGGCCAGTACCGCTCCGGATCCGCTTCGAACCGCCGCTGGTGGTCCGCCGAAGCGAACCGCAGCCTCCGCCCGCGGTGGATCGCGACGTGCTCGTCGGAGCCTGGTACGAGCGTCTCGTTCTCGAACATGCTCGCGAGGCAATATCCGCCGAACGCGTACCGCGGGACCGCGGCCGCGGTCGTCCCGACCGCGGGGGCGATCAAGCCGGGTGCGGCGCGCTCCGTCGCGCTGGGCTTCGCCACCGCGATTTTCGCGAAGTCGCGTGTCAGTTCCTCAGCCGATTTGTAGCCGGTGATCCGGGCGACTTCCTTCAGGTCGGCGGTGAGGACGAGCGTGGTCGGCAGCAACTTCACGCCCAGCGACTCGAGCGTCTCCTCGTTGGCGTCGGCGTCCAGCTCAAGGGGCACGAAGGAACCGTTCACGTGGGCGACGACCTGTTCATCGCGGAACGTCCGCCATTCCATGCGGCTGCAATGCGTGCACCAGCTTGCGGAAAAGCGGACGAGCAATGGGCGGTCGAGTCGTTCCGCTTCGCGAATCGCCTCCTGCATGTCATGCCGCCAGACGATTTGCGCCGCCGAACGGCTTTCCGAGGCGGCCAGGACCGCCCCCGCGACGAGAACCAGAAAAGTCGGACCGCCCGCCCGCATGTCGTCTCCTCCCGCGTCTGGCCGTGGAAATCGAGGCTTCCACCCAGGACACTATCGGTTGGAGCAGCCGCTCCGGTGCCGGCCGAGAGCCAGCGGCGCCTCCGTTTTCGCGAGGCGGGGCGGGCGGTTGACGATCATGTCCGACCAGGCAAGATATGCGGGCGCATGGGGGCGACCGAGCGCCGGACGGATCGGCGATCGGGCCTATTTGCCGGCCTCGAGTCGCTGGCGGAACGCATTGACGGGCGAATCGGGGACGCGGGCCAGGGGGAGCTTGAACTCGAGCGGTCCGGCCTGCCCGCGGTCCGCGATCCGCTCCGGCATGCCCACGAAATCCCGGAAGCCGTGGCGGAGCATCTTCTGCCGGCGGAGCTTGAGCGGCAGGTCCTCCTCCCAGACCTGGGCGTTCCAGCGGGCGATGAGCCGGCCCAGCAAGGGGGCCAGCAGCTTCCGCCATCCGCGGAGGACGAACTTGTAGTTCATCGTGAACACGCAATGGTCGGGACGGTCCTCGCGGATGCGGATCGTCGTCAGCGAGGGGATGGCGAACAGCCCCACGTTGTACAGCCGCAGCGTCTCGGCGTCCTCCATGATCATCGTGCTGATGCTCTGCGACTTCAGGAAGCGGAACAGCGGCACGCGGAAGGTGTGCAGCACGACCGCCATCCGCCGGTCTTCGTAGAGCACCTGCATGTCCACGTAGCTCGTGTCGTGCAGGACGTCCACGTGCTCGTGGTCCCAGTAGTTCCACCAGGCGACGGCGGCACAGCAGTCGGCCTCGCGGGTGAACTCGCGCTCGATGATCGTGGCGGGCATGAAGTGGGGCGCCCGGGAGCGGTGTTGTCGTCTCGTCCCATTCTTGCCGATCGACCCACGAATGGGCAATCCTGCAAACGCTCGGATCGATCGAACGCGCGTGGCCGTGGGGCAGGCTTTCCAGCCTGCCGCTCGGGCAGACAAGGATGTCTGCCCCACTTCCGGCAATCCGTCAAGCCGACTTGCTGCGGTTGTTCCGCTTGCGGTCGTTTTCGGTGAGGTGGATCTTCCGCAGGCGGACCGCGTTCGGCGTCACCTCGACGTACTCGTCCGCCTCGATGTACTCGAGGGCCATCTCCAGCGAGAGGCGGCGGGGGGGCTTGAGCAGGATATTGTCGTCCGAACCCGAGGCCCGCATGTTGGTGAGCTTCTTCTCGCGGATCGGGTTCACGACGAGATCGTTGTCGCGCGAGTTCTCGCCGACGATCATCCCTTCAT
Source organism: Planctomycetales bacterium (assembly GCA_040877365.1). Taxonomy (GTDB): domain Bacteria; phylum Planctomycetota; class Planctomycetia; order Planctomycetales; family Planctomycetaceae; genus JBBDNT01. The sequence goes on along the minus strand of JBBDNU010000227.1, from coordinate 17,322 downwards.
ACACGTCGTCGCCGGGAGCGACGAACAGGTCCGACCGCTCCTGGAGCTTCCCGAGGGCGAAGGCGACCGTCCGCCCCTGCACCTGCGAGACGAGCACGCCGTTCGACCGCCGCGGCACGTCTCCCTCGACCGGGCGGTACGATTCGAAGCGGTGATGGATGATCGCCTCGCCGCGGGTGGCGTTCAACAGCCGCGTGCGGATCCCGATCAGTCCCCGGGCGGGGATCGCGAACTCGAGGTGCGTCATGCCGCCCTCGCCCGCGCTCATCTCGACGAGCTGTCCCCGGCGATTGCCGACGATCTCCATGACCGGTCCCATGTCGGGGGTGGGGACGTCGATCACGAGCTGCTCGAACGGCTCGTGCCAGGCGCCGTCGATCCTCTTGCGGATGACTTCCGGCTTGCCGACCGAGAGCTCGTAACCTTCGCGGCGCATTTGCTCGATGAGAATCGAGAGGTGCAGCACGCCGCGGCCGGAGACCTGGAACGACTCCTTGACGCCCGTCTCCTCGACGCGGAGGGCGACGTTCGATTCGAGCTCGCGCATCAGGCGGGCCCGCAGGTGCCGGCTGGTGACGAACTTCCCGTCGCGGCCCGCCAGCGGAGACGAGTTGATCGTGAACAGCATCGAGAGCGTCGGCTCGTCGACGCTGATGCGGGTCAGCGCGCGCGGCGTGACGCGGCAGGCGACGGTGTCGCCGATCTCCGGTTCCGGCAGCCCGATCAGGGCCACGATGTCTCCCGCGGTCGCTTCGTCCACCTCGATTCGGCCGAGTTTGTCGAACACCTCGACCGACTCGATCGCGCCGTTGACGTGCGAGCCGTCCTCCTTGATGAGCACGATCGAGTCGCCGGGGCGGGCGCGGCCGCTGACGATGCGTCCGGTGGCGATGCGGCCCACGTACTCGGACCATTCGAGCGTGGTGACCATCAGTTGCAGCGGGCCGTCGGGGTCGATGTGCGGGCCGGGAACGTGGTCCACCACGAGATCCAGCAGCGTGGCGATGCTGTCCGTGGGAACGTCCGGGTCGAGGGTCGCATAGCCTTCCCGGCCGCTGGCGAAGACGTAGGGAAAATCGAGCGTGGCGTCGTCGGCGCCGAGGTCGACGAACAGGTCGAAGGTCTCGGAGAGGGCGTCCTGCGGTCGGGCGTCGGGACGGTCGATCTTGTTGACCACCACGATCGGCTTCAGCCCGCACTCGAGCGCCTTCTTGACGACGAACCGCGTCTGCGGCCGCGGGCCTTCGAAGGCATCGACGAGGATCAGCGCCCCGTCGGCCATTTTGAGGACGCGTTCGACCTCGCCGCCGAAATCGGCGTGGCCGGGAGTGTCGATGATGTTGATCTTCACGCCGCGGTAGGCGATGGCGATGTTCTTGGCGAGGATCGTGATCCCCCGCTCGCGTTCGAGGTCGTTCGAGTCGAGGATGCACTCGCCGACGAGTTGCGACTCGCGGAACTGGCCGCTCTGGCGGAGCAGGCAGTCCACGAGCGTCGTCTTGCCATGATCGACGTGGGCGATGATGGCGATGTTGCGGACGTCGTTGCGTCTCATCGGAAGCGGGGCCGGTAGGGAAAGTGGGCGGGAAGCGGCAGCGGGGGAGGGGAGGCCGGCGGGCCCGTCCGTGGGCGGCGGAAAATGGCAACGACCTCCAAAGCCGGGAAATTATCGGCTCCGGGAGCGGTTTCGGCAAGTCCGAATCGGCGCCGCGAACAGGAAAAGGGCCAGCGACGCACGTTGCGCGGGAGATCGCCGCGATCTTGCAGTGCCGACAACGACCGGTTCGTTGCATATTCCCGCCGCTCTGTTACAGTATCTTCCTTGAACCGGACCGGGCGGCCCCGGACGGGCGGCGGGTCGCCGCCGGCGATTGCCGAGAGACGGCAGAGAAACCGAGGCGAGAGCATGTCGATCACGAAAGAGCGGAAGACCGAGGTCATCCAGGAGTATGGCCGGGCGGACGGGGACACCGGCTCGCCCGAGGTGCAGATCGCGGTGCTGTCGCAGCGGATCGAGAACCTCACGGACCATTTGCGGACGCATCAGAAGGACCACGCCAGCCGGCGCGGGCTGCTGATGCTGGTCAGCCGGCGTCGTCGCCTGCTCGACTATCTGAAGGGCGCAACGCCCGAGAAGTATCAGGAAATCATTGGCCGGCTGGGCATTCGGAAGTAAGTGCGGGCCGGCGGAACGCAGGAGCAAGAAACGAATCGTGAAAGTCATCGTCGAACGCGAAGTCGGAGGCCGTTCCCTCAAATTGACGACCGGCGAGCTGGCCAGGCAGGCCAGCGGGGCCGTGCTCGTCCAACTCGGGGACACCGTGCTGTTCGTGGCGGCCCAGTCGGGGCCGTCTCGCCCGGGAATCGATTTCTTCCCGCTCCAGGTCGATTACCGGGAGCGGATGGCGGCCGCGGGCAAGTTCGCCGGCGGGTTCCTCAAGCGGGAAGGCCGCCCCACCACCCGCGAGATCCTCACCTGCCGGCTGACGGACCGCCCCATCCGCCCCTTGTTCCCCGAGGGGTACAAGGACGAGTTGCAGATTCAGGCGAACGTCCTCTCCTCCGACTGGGAAAACGACCCCAGCATGCTGGCGATCCTGGGCGCCAGCGCTTCGCTGTGCGTGGCCCCGGTGCCGTTCAATGGTCCGGTCGGCGGCGTCCGCGTCGGCCGCGTCGACGGCCGGCTGATCGTGTTCCCGACGCAGAGCGAGATGGAGCAGAGCGACCTCGACCTCATCGTCGCCGGCAGTCGCGATGCGGTGCTGATGATCGAAGGCTTCGGCAACCAGCTCTCCGAGGAGGAGATGGCAGACGCGATCATGTTCGCCCACCAGCACATCCGCACGCTGTGCGAGATGCAGGTGGAGCTGCAGCAGAAGGCCGGGCACCAGCCCGTCGAGTTCGTGCCCCGGCCGGAGAACCCGTTCAAGGCGATCTTGCGCGAGCAGGCTTACGGCCGGCTCCGCGAGGCCAAGCAGGACCCGAAGAAGAAGGAGCGCCACGCCGGGACCGACGCCGTCAAGCAGGCGCTGCTCGACCGGCACTTCCCCAACGAGGCGGAAGTCACCGCCGACGGACACACCCGCGCCCAGTTCAGCGACGCCTTCTACGAGATCGAGCATGCGGTCGTTCGCGATCTGCTGCTGGAAGGGGTCCGGCTGGACGGCCGCAAGCCGCACGAGTTGCGGTCCGTCTCCTGCGGGGTCGGGGTGATTCCCCGGGTGCACGGCTCGGCCCTGTTCACGCGGGGCGAAACGCAGTCGCTGGCGTCGGTGACGCTCGGCACTTCCCGCGATCAGCAGCGCGTGGACGGACTGTTCGAGGAATACTCGGAACGGTTCATGCTGCACTACTATTTCCCATCCTTTTCGGTGGGGGAAGTGCGGCCGATTCGCGGGCCGGGACGGCGGGAAATCGGCCACGGCGCGCTCGCCGAGCGCTCCGTCGCCTCGGTGCTGCCCCCCGCGGACAAGTTCCCCTACACGATCCGCGTCATCTCCGACATCCTCGAGTCGAACGGCTCGAGCTCGATGGCCAGCGTGTGCAGCGCCACCCTGGCGCTGATGGACGCGGGCGTTCCCATCCGCCAGCCGGTGGCGGGGATCTCGATCGGCCTCGTCAAGGAGACCGACGACCGTTTCACGCTGCTGGCCGACATCACGGGAGACGAGGACCACTTCGGCGATATGGACTTCAAGGTGGCCGGCTCTCAGAAGGGAATCACCGGCATCCAACTCGACCTGAAGACCGACGGGATCAGCGAGAAGATCATCCGGGCCACGCTCGAGCAGGCCCGCATCGCCCGCATCGAGCTGCTCAAGACGATGCTCTCCGCGATCCCGCGGCCGCGGGCCGAGATTTCTTCCTACGCCCCGCGGCTGCTGCACATCCGCATCAATCCCGAGAAGATCGGCCTGCTGATCGGCCCCGGCGGCAAGACGATCCGCGCGATCCAGGACGAGACCGGGGCCCAGATCGACATCGAGGACGACGGCAGCGTGACGGTCGCCGCCAAGGAGCCTTCCGCGGCCGAGGCTGCCGTGGCCCGCATCGAAGCCCTCACTGAGGAAATCCGCGTCGGGCGGATCTATGAAGGGCGGGTCAGCTCGATCAAGGACTTCGGCGCCTTCATCGAGATCGCGCCGGGCAAGGACGGGCTGTGCCACATCAGCGAGCTGGCGGAAGGGTTCGTCAAGTCGGTCGGCGACGTGTGCAAGCAGGGAGACCTGCTGCGCGTCAAGGTGATCGCCGTCGACGAGCAGAACCGGGTGAAGCTCTCCCGCAAGGCCGTGCTCGCCGAAGAGGCCGGCGAGGCCGCCCCCCCCGCACCCTAGTGGTCCGTTATTGATTCAGTACTCGGTACTGGGTACTCAGTACTGGGATACCCGGTGCCGCCCCCCGTCACGGTGAGCGGACCGATGCCCGCAAGCGCCTTTCTCGAACATCAGGAGCGCGAGCGGCTGCAATCGCAGTACGCCGAAATCGCAGCGCTCGCGGGCGGACTCGCGCACGAGATCAAGAACCCCCTCTCGACCATTTCGATGAACCTCGAACTCCTCGCCGAGGAGCTCGAGCAGGGGGATTCGCCCCGCGACCGGCGGATGCTGGGCCGCATCGCCCGCGTCCGCGGGGAATGCGGCCGGCTCGAGCACATCCTCGACGCCTTCCTGCAGTTCGCCCGCGCCGGCGAATTGAAGCTCGTCGAGACCGACCTGAACGAGCTCCTCCGCGAGTTCATCGACTTCTATCTCCCTCGCGCCGCGGAGAGGCGCATCGAGATCAGCCCGCACCTCGCGGCCGATCTCCCTCCCGTCCTCATCGACCGATCGTTGATTCGGCAGGCGCTCGAGAACCTCGCGCTCAACGCCGAGCAGGCCATGCCCGACGGCGGACTGCTCGAGCTGCAGACCTCGTCCGCGGACGATCAGGTGCGGCTCGAGCTGATCGACAATGGCGTGGGCATGGACCCACAGACGCAGGCCCGCATGTTCCAGGTCTTCTTCTCGACCCGCCGCGGCGGGAGCGGCCTCGGGTTGCCCACCGCCCGCAAGATCGTCGAGGCCCACCGCGGCTCGATCGTCTGCGACAGCGAGCCCGGACGGGGCACCCGGTTCTCCATAGCGCTTCCCTCGTGCGATCCGGCGGCGATATGAGCGACCCGGACCCCGCGAACGACGGCGACTTCGCCGGAATCCCCGTCGCCGTCCTGATCGTCGACGACGACGAGGCGCATGCCCAGGCCGTGGCGGAAAGCCTCGAGCGGGTCGGCTGCGACTGCACCGTCGCCACGTCCGGGCAGAAGGGGGCCCAGCTCATCGAGAGCGAGAACTTCGACGTCGTCGTCACCGACCTCCGGATGGAGGACATCGACGGGCTCGAAATCCTCCGCAAGACCAAGGAAGAGCTTCCCGAGGCCGAGGTCATCGTCCTCACCGGGCACGGGTCGATCCACTCCGCCGTCACCGCCATGCAGTCCGGCGCCTACACCTACCTCACCAAGCCGCTCGACATCCACGAGCTCCGCGGCGCCGTCGAAAAGGCCTCCACCCGCCTGCGGCTCATCCGCCGCAACGTCGAACTGCGGAAAAGCCTCGACGAGCGGTTCGGCTTCGCCGGGGTCGTCGGCACCAGCCCGCAGATGCACCAGATCATCGAGAAGCTCAAGAACGTCGCCCCCACCGACACGACGGTCCTCATCCAGGGGGAGAGCGGCACCGGCAAGGAGCTGGTCGCCCGCGCCCTGCACCAGAACAGCCCCCGCAAGAACAAGCCCTTCGTCCCCATCAACATCTCCGCCATCCCCGAAAGCATCCTCGAAAACGAGCTGTTCGGACACGAGGCCGGCGCCTTCACCGGGGCCGCCGCCAAGCGGATCGGCAAGTTCGAGTACGCCAACGGCGGCACGCTGTTCCTGGACGAAGTCGGCGAGATGCCGATGGACACGCAGATCAAGCTCCTCCGCGTCCTCGAAGACCGCAAGATCACCCGCCTCGGCGCCAACGAGGAAATCTCCGTCAACGTCCGGCTCGTCGCCGCGACCAACGCCGAGCTCAAGGACAAAGTCGAGCAAGGTTCATTCCGCAAGGACCTGTTCCACCGGATCAATGTGGTGCGGCTGTATCTCCCGCCGCTCCGCGAGCGGCGGGGAGACATCCCGCTGTTGATGGACCACTTCCTCAAGGAGCTCTCGCAGCGGATGGGACGCGAGGCGCAGGGCTTTTCCCGCGCGGCCCGCAAGGCGATGATGTCTTACGACTGGGAGGGGAACATCCGCGAGCTGCGCAACACCGTCGAGCGGATGCTCGTGCTCGACACCGACGGCCTGCTCGACGTGGACGACCTCCCCGACGACATCGCCCGCCTGGCCCTCAGCGAACGCGACGGCGCCCTTCCGACCGCGCACGCCGGGACCGACATGCTCATCGGCCGCCCGCTGTCGGACGTCGAGAAGTATTACATCGAGCGGGCGTTGGAAGTGACCGGCGGAAAACGCGACGAGGCCGCCCAGATGCTCGGGATCGGCGAGCGCACCCTGTACCGCAAGATCAAGGACTTCGGGCTGAAAAGCTGATCGCGCCGGTCTGGCCACCCTCAGCAACCCAAGTCGGTTTCGACGCAAAGACGCAAAGACGCAAAGAAACGCAAAGGAAGGAAAGTGGGAACGATTCGAGCGGGACCGTTCGCATCTTTCTTCGAGCCTGCGCGTGAGCCTTCCGTAGTCCGGTCGCTGTTTTCCCGACGCGGAACCCGGTAAAATCGGAGTCGGTTGATCCGTCACTTTCCGAATGCCGGCCGGTCGTGGACCCGAATTCATATGACCGCTTCCAGCCGGCAAGGAGTTCTTTCGATGCGAACGAAATTGGTTCCAGCCTGCCTGGCGGCCACTCTGCTTCTGGGATCCGCGGCCGCCTTCGCCTGCTCGGTCCCGGTGTTCCGCTACGCCCTGGAGCGCTGGCAGGCCGACCCCTATGTGCTGCTCGTGTTTCACGAGGGGCCGCTCTCCGCGGAGCAGCGGGCGCTCGTCGAGAAGTTCCGCGGGTTCGCCCCGCCCGATCCGGACGACCCCCAGCGCATCACGCCGGTCAATCTGATGGTCGAAACGTTCGACGTGAAGGACCGCCTCGACCCGTTCGTCGAAGAAATCTGGAAGAGGAACGAAGCGCAGGCCCGCGCCCGCGACAATCAGGACGGCCTTCCGTGGATGGTGCTGCGGTTCCCCTGGGAGTCGCAACTGAACGCCGACGTCTGGGCCGGCCGCTTCACCGAGGCGAACCTCGACCGGCTGCTCGTCTCCCCCAAGCGGAACGAGCTTGCGACCCGCATCCTCGCCGGCGACTCGGCCGTGTGGCTGGTGATCGGCTCGGGCGACGCCGAACGCGACGCGCAAGTCGCGAAGGACCTCGAAGCCGAGCTGCGTCATGTCGAAAAGTTGGCGGTCCTGCCGGAGATGTCCCCCGAGGACCAGCAATTCCTGTCCCCCGCCGGGCCGAAGCTGCAAATCAAGTTCTCCGTGCTCCCCGTCGACCGGAACGATCCGCAGGAGTCCTTCCTCGTGGGCACGCTGCTCGCCGCCGCCCGCGGCGAAATCGAAAACGCGATCGCGGGGATCGACCTGCAACTCACCGATCGCCGCGCGCGGCTCGCAGAGGTGGAGCAGGATCCCGAGGCCGACCCCGAGGCGCTCGCGCGGCGGAAGGAAGGCTTCGCGAACATCACGAAGCGCTACGAGGAAACGAAGGCCGAATTGCGGAAGGGGCTGGCGGACCTCGACGGGCCGGTCGTCGTCCCGGTGATCGGACGCGGGCGGGCGATCCGGTCCTTGTACGGCGAAGCGATCGTCCCGGCCGCGTATTCGAGCTCGTGCGGCTTCCTGCTCGGCCCCTGCTCGTGCGAGATCAAGGGAGACAACCCCGGCTTCGACCTGCTGATCTCGGCGGACTGGATGGGCCGCATCTCGGGGGAATTCACCGCCCAACAGGCGCTGCCGCCGCTCACCGGCCCGTTCGCGACGATCTCCGCGGCGATTCCGTCCGACGGCGCCACGAACGCGGACGGCGGCTCTCGCGACGGCGATGGTGCGGCAAGCGCCGGCGATGATGCGACGCCCTCCGAGCCTGAAGCCGCCGGCGAAAGTTCCGCCGCGAACGCCGGGCCCTCAGCCGCTGCGCCCGCGAGCGCCGCGCCGGCTCCATCGTCCACGGCGACGGCTTCCGTCGAAAGCGAGAGCGTGTTGCTGCGAAACGTGGCGGTCGTGCTGATCGGCGGGGTCGTGGTCGTTCTGGGCGCCGGCATGGCGCTCCAATGGAAGCGCCGCGGGTGAAAACCTTCGAATGAGTCGCGGGGTTTCTCCCCGCAGTGTGTTCCGGCCGGCCACCTGGTTGATCACCGCGGGGATGAACCCCGCGGCTCTTGTTTCGCAAACGTTCCGATAGTCGGGAGACGTAGCATGATTGCTTGCCGCCGCTTCGCCATCGTGATCGCCGTCCTGGTCGCCGCGGCTCCCCAGCGGGCTTCCGCCCAGCAAGAGGGCGTTTTCACCGACCCCGAAGACGCCGGTCCCGAGTACGCATTCCAAGGGGAATACGCCGGCGAGATCGGCGGCAAGAAGTACGGGGCGCAGGTGATCGCCCTCGGCGACGGCAAGCACGACATCGTCCTCTACGAAGGCGGTCTTCCCGGAGACGGGTGGACGCGGAAGGATACGAAGAACCGCGTTTCCGGACTGCGCTACTCGGACGACCGTCCCGGAGCGGTCGTCGGACGCAACGGTGATCGTTGGGAGGTCACCGTCTATCCGACGCGCATCGAACTCACCGGCGAACTTGCCGGCCAGCTCGGCCGCGCCCATCGCAAAAGCCCCACCCTCGGCGCCAAGCCACCCGCAGGGGCGGTCGTACTCTTCGACGGCAAGTCGGCCGAGGAGTTCAAGAACGGCAAGCTCACCGACGACGGCCTGCTGATGGCCGACTGCGAATCGAACCGCAAGTTCGGCGACCACGCGCTGCACGTCGAGTTCCGCACCCCCTTCGTCCCCAAGGCCCGCGGCCAGGGGCGCGGCAACAGCGGCGTCTACGTCCAGAACCGCTACGAGGTCCAGGTGCTCGATTCCTTCGGACTCGAAGGGAAGAACAACGAGTGCGGCGGCATCTACGGCGGGACCGAGCCGATCGTCAACATGTGCTACCCGCCGCTCACGTGGCAGACCTACGACATCGACTTCACCGCCGCCCGCTACGACCAGGCGGGCAACAAGATCCGGAACGCCCGCATGACGGTCCAGCACAACGGGGTCGTGATCCACGACGACGCCGAGCTGCCGAAGCACACCCCCGGCAAGAACGCCGAAGGCCCGGGGCCGGACGGCATGTACCTCCAAGGGCACGGCAACCCGGTGGTCTATCGCAACATCTGGGTCGTGGAAAAGAAGTAGTTGCAAGTTACGAGGGACGAGTTGCGAGTGACGAGTACAGGGCACTCGGTACTGAGTACTGCTTCCTCCCCGCCGATTCCGAGGTTTCCATGCGCCGCCAACTCCACTCCGCCGTCCTTCTCGTCCCCGCCTTCCTCGCCGCTTGCGGTTTCGCGGCGCGAGCCGACGATGACGAGGGCTTCACCCCCCTCTTCGACGGCAAGTCCCTCGACGGCTGGGACGGCGATCCCCGGTTCTGGCGCGTCGAGGAAGGGGCGATCGTCGGCCAGTCCACCCGCGAGAATCCGGTTCCGCACAACACCTTCCTCATCTGGCGGAAAGAGCAGCCCGCCGACTTCGAGCTCAAGTTCCAGTACCGCATCACCGGCGGCAACTCCGGCGTGCAATACCGCAGCTTCGAGCTCGACAACGGCAAGTGGCGGATCGGCGGCTACCAGGCCGACATCGACGCCGGCAACACCTACACCGGCATCGTCTACGGCGAGCAGTTCCGCGGCATCCTCTGCCCCCGCGGCAAACAGGCGACGATCGGCGACGACCACAAGCCGAAGGTCACCGGCGAAGTCGGCAAGGAGAGCGACTACAAGGACCTGTTCCGCAAGGAGGACTGGAACGACTACCACGTGATCGCCAAGGGCAATCACTTCGTCCACAAGATCAACGGCGTGACGACCGCCGACCTCACCGACGAGGACGAACAGATGCGCCGCAAGGAGGGTCTGATCGCCCTGCAACTCCACGCCGGCCCCCCGATGAAAGTCGAGTTCCGCAACCTGCGGCTCAAGAAGCTGGACGACAAGTAACACCCGGCGAGCGGGGCGGCGACCGCCCCCCGGTGGTTCTACCGCACGATCCACGGCCCCAGTCACTGCATTCCCGATCGCAAAGATACGGATCGTGGAATAGCCTTGGCGATTGCCAAAATGCGCAGCCGACGCCGCGTTGGAATTTCGCGGCCGTGAGCCGGTATATTGACGGGTCACAGGAACGCTCTCATGCCGACTGCGGACGTCCCCACTTGCCGGCACTGCGCGCGGCCGCTTGCCGGTGAGGAAACGGTCCGGCTGTGGGACGGGCGGGACTATTGCCGGGCGTGCGTCGAGGCGGAAATGCCGGGGCTGGCGGAGTATGCCGCCGGTCATCCGCGGCTTGAAGAGTTCGAGCCGCTGGAACGGAATCACATAAGGTCGAGATTGCTCGACTGGGCGCGCGGGGTGTCGGTGGCGGCCCTTTTCCTCGGAATCATCCCCGGCTTGTGCGCGGGCGTCGTCGAATACCGTTCGACAGGGCAAGTCGTCGAATCCGTTTCGTGGGCATTCTATTTCGCGGGGGCGGCCGTTCTGCTCGTACTTCCACCGTTGGCCGCCTCGATCCTCCGCGGTTCACGGACCGCCTCCGTCGTCGCCGAGGAAGGCCGGGTGGAGAGCGTGCAGACCAATCGGGATGGGCATCGCCGCGGCGACCCCGCTCGCAACGCGCCGATCGACGCCATCCGCTGGCTCGTCGGGCGGCGGGCTTCTCGAAACATCCTCGGCAGGGATGACGTCGTGATGCTCGCCTTTCCGGACCAGGCGAAGCGGTTGAAGCTGTTTCCCGCAAGGCCCGCCGCCATCTGCGGCTGGACCGACGACACGCGCCGCCGCTGGGTCGCGTTCCTGCGGCTCGCGGGCGCCCATTGCCTTCGACCGATTTCCGCACGCGAGGACTGACATGCGACTCTCGATGTTCCGCGCAACCGCCGTGGTCCTCGCGGGCGCGATGCTCCTGGCGATCTCCGTCGGGCAGGACTCCGCGCCGTCGCCGCGGCAGTACCAAAGCCCGCTCGTCACCGCCGACCCGCCCGGCCACGCCGTCGCCGTCGACCTCGACGTGACGGGGGCGAAGAAGCTGTTTCTCGTCGTCGGCGACGGCGGGAACGGCCATGCCTGCGACTGGGCCGACTGGGTCGAGCCGCGGCTCGTCGGACCGAACGGCGAAACGAAGCTCACCGACCTCAAGTGGAAGTCCGCCGCGTCCGGCTGGAAGGACGTGAACGTCGGCCGGAACTGCGAGGGGGGCGAACTCCGCGTCGATGGAAAGCCGGTGAAGTACGGCATCGGCACGCATGCCAACTCGGTCATCGAGTACGACCTGCCGGCGGGCGTCACGCGGTTCCAGGCGACCGGCGCCCTCGACGACGGCGGCACCACGCAATCCGGCAGCACCACGAGCGTCGAGTTCGCCGTCTACCTCGACGAATTGCCGCTCGCGCTCGCCGGCGAGCGGGGCGGCGTCAGCCCCCCGGTGGGTTCCAGTGGCCGCGCGGTCGATCAAGCCACCGGCCGGCTCACGCCGGCCGCTCGCCGGGAGCTTGACAACGCCGTCGCCGGGCTGGACGTCGCCGACGGTCTGGAAGCCACCCTCTTCGCCGGCGAGCCGATGCTCCTCAACCCCACCAACATCGACATCGACCACCGCGGCCGCGTGTGGGTCTGCGAGGTCGTCAACTACCGCGGCAGGAACGGCACCCGCCCCGAGGGTGACCGCATCCTGATCCTCGAAGACACCGACGGCGATGGCCAGGCCGACAAGCGGACCGTCTACTACCAGGGTCGCGACGTCGATTCCGCGATGGGCGTCTGCGTGCTCGGCAACAAGGTCATCGTCTCCTGCTCGCCCAACGTGTTCGTGTTCACCGACGAGGACGGCGACGACAAGCCGGACAAGAAGGAGGTCCTGTTCACCAAGACCGGCCTCCCCCAGCACGACCACTCCGCCCACGCCATCGTCTTCGGACCGGACGGCAAGCTGTACTGGAATTTCGGCAACACGGGACAGAGCGTCCACGACAAACACGGCAAGCTCGTCGTCGATCGCGCCGGCAACGAAGTCGTCGACAACGGCAAGCCCTATCGCGGCGGGATGGTCTTCCGCTGCGATCTCGACGGGTCGAACTTCGAGGTGCTGGGGCACAACTTCCGCAACAACTACGAGGTCGCGGTCGATTCCTTCGGCAACATCTGGCAGTCGGACAACGACGACGACGGCAACCGCGGCGTGCGGATCAACTTCGTGATGGAGTACGGCAACTACGGCTATCTCGACGAGAAGACCGGCGCCGGCTGGCGATCGCCGCGGACGAATCTCGAAGAGGACATCCCCAGCCGGCACTGGCACCAGAACGATCCCGGCGTGGTGCCGAACCTGCTGCACACGGGGGCCGGCTCGCCGTGCGGCATCTGCGTGTACGAGGGGACGCTGCTGCCGGAGGTGTTCCGCGGGCAGATCATCCACGCCGACGCCGGGCCGCGGGTGGTGCGGGCGTATCCGGTGAAGAAGGCGGGAGCGGGTTTCACGGCGGAGATGGTCCCGATCCTCACCGGCACGCGCGACGACTGGTTCCGCCCGGTGGACGTGTGCGTCGCCCCGGACGGCTCGCTGTTCGTCGCCGACTGGTACGACCCCGGCGTGGGAGGCCACGCGATGGGAGACACGGAGCGCGGCCGCATCTTCCGCGTGGCGCCGCCGGGGACGGCGTACAAGGCGCCGAAGTACGATTTCACGACGGTCGATGGCGCGATCGAGGCGCTGGCGAGTCCGAATCTGGCGACGCGGTATTTGGCGTGGGAGGCGCTGGCGCAGAAGATCGAGGAGGCAGACTTTCGGCTGCTGCAAGTCTTCAGGGACCGAGAACTGAATCCGCGACTTCGGGCGCGCGCCTTGTGGCTCCTCGCCATGCAGGGCGCAATACCTTTTGGATACGAGAAACTGGAAGTCTTTCAGGATCAGCCCGATCTTCGGACCGTTGCAATTCGGGCGTTGAAGAATTCGATCAGCACTGCCGACGCCAACGATCCATCGCCGGAAATACGGCGCGAAATGGCGCTGGCTATCCGCAGAATCCTGGGCGACGTCGCCGAGTCGCCGAACCATAAAGCCAAAGCCGATCAAATCGCTGCCCAATCCTGGGCGAAACTGGCGTTGTCGCACGACGGCAAGGACCGCTGGTATTTGGAAGCGCTCGGCATCGCCGCCGACGGCCGCTGGGACGCCTGCCTCGACGTCTGGCTTGAAAGCGTCGGCGAAGATTGGAAAACCTCCGCCGGACGCGACATCATCTGGCGGTCGCGGGCCGCGAAGACTCCGGAGTATTTGGCGAAGATCATCGCGAGCGAAATGGCCAATCCCGATGCGCTGCCGCGTTATCTGCGGGCGTTCGACTTTCAGGATCCCGCGGCCGCGCAGCCGGTGCTCGCGCAGCTCGCCTTCGCCACGCCGGACGGTCCGCGCGAAGCGCGCGAGTTCGTCTCCCGCGAGGCGCTCCGGCGGCTGCGGAACGTCGATTTCGACAACCATCCTGAGCACCGGGCCGCGCTCGAACGCATGCTCGAGGCGTCGAAAGGCTCCCGGCAGTTCATCGAACTCGTGTCGAAGTTCAACGTCCGCGAACGGCATCCCGACCTGCTCGCCCTCGCGCGCGAAAAACCGGAAGAACAACTCGGCATCGACGCGTTCCGCGCCCTCCTCGCCGCGACCGCGACGAAGCTGCTCACCGACGCGCTCGCGGATGACGACGAACAGGCGGCACTTGCCGTCGCGGCGGCGCTCGCGCGATCGGGCGATGCGAAGGCGGCCGCGCTGCTCGAGCCGCTCGCCTTCGACGCGAAGCGCCCCGTCGCGCTGCGGCGGGAAGCGGTCCGTGGGCTGGCCGCGACGCGCGACGGGGCGAGCAAACTCCTCGCGAAGGCGGAGGCGAAGTCGCTCGATGCGGCCCTCGTCCCCGCCGCCGCCGCGGTGCTGCACGCTTCGGCCGACAAGAGCATTCGCGCGCGGGCCGAGAAGCTGTTTCCCGTCGCGCCGGCGAAGGACGCCCGGCCGTTGCCTCCCATCGGCGAACTCGTCCAGCGGAAGGGGGACCGCACGCGGGGCATGATCGTCTACACCACGAACGGAACCTGTCTCAATTGCCACAAGGTCGCCCAGAAGGGGAAGGAGGTCGGCCCCGACCTGTCGGGAATCGGGACGAAGCTCTCGCGGCAGGCGCTCTATGAGTCGATCCTGTTCCCCAGCGCCGGCATCAGCCACAACTACGAGACTTACACGATCCTGCTCGCGAACGGGACGACGGCGAGCGGCGTCATCACCAGCCGCACCGACGACGCCGTCACCCTGAAATCCGCCGACGCGCTCGAGCGGACCTACCCGGCGGCGGAGATCGAGGAGATCGTCAAGCAGGACGTCTCGCTGATGCCGGCCGACGTGCAGAAGAGCATGACCGCCGACGAGCTGGTCGATCTGGTCGAGTACCTCACGACGCTGCGGAGCAAGGGGCCGGCGGCGAAGGACGAGTCCCGGCAGGCCGAGGGACGATGACCACCGCCGCGCTCTCCGCCCTGCTGGCCTATTTCGCCGGGTCGCTGCCGTTCGGCCTGCTCGTCGGCAAGCTCGTGTTCGGCCGCGACGTGCGGAAGGAGGGGAGCGGGAACATCGGCGCGACGAACGTGGGCCGCGTGTTCGGGGCGCGGTGGGGGGCGCTCGTCCTCGCGCTCGACGCGTTGAAGGGCTTGTTGCCCATCGCGTTCATTCCCCGGCTGTTCCTCCCGGTCGATGATCCGGCGTTCGCCCACATTCAAGTCGCCTGCGGAGTCGCGACGATCGTCGGGCACATGTTCCCCTGCTGGCTCATGTTCCGCGGCGGCAAGGGGGTCGCGACGGCGCTCGGCGTGGTCCTCGTGCTCGCGCCGTGGGCGACGCTGGCCGCGTTCGTCGCGTTCGCGGTGGTGCTCGCCGCGTTCCGGTTCGTCTCGCTGGCGTCGATGCTCGCCGCGGTCGTGTTCGCCGCGACGGAACTGCTGCTGCTCGCGCCGGATCCGTTTTCCGAGGGCAAGCGGAGCCTCGCAGCGTTCAGCCTGCTGGTCCCGGCGCTGATCGTGCTGCGGCACCGTTCGAACATCGTGCGGCTCGCGCGCGGGGAGGAGCCGCGGTTCCCGAGCAAGGTTGAGAGTTGAGGGTTGAACGCCGCGACGGGAACCCGGTGCATTGTTTGAACGGCGAGCGAACCCGCCAACAGTTGTGCGATCTGGTTGGCGGCGCCGAACAGCACCAGGAAAGCGGCCAGAGCATAGGCGGCAATCCGCCACCGACGCGGCATATTGCCGGTGGGAGGGACCGGAAGCGGGACATCGCCAACCATCGGAGATCCACTCGTCCGCTCAGCCGACTTCAATGTCGTTGACGAGCTGCAGGTCGCGGACCGCGTCCTGCGCGCCGTGCGTCGCGAGCTGCTTGACGTGGTACGTCGCGGTGCGGCCGGAGAGCACCACCTGGTCTCCGAACACTTCGACCCGCAGATCGCGGACCATGCCGCTCGTCCGCCGCCGCACCAGGCGTTCGATGCGATCGGCCAGGCTCGGGGCGGGCTCGCGAGGCGGGGGCGTCCTCAGCATGTCTTCCATGAACCACGTCTCCATCGCGTGGGCAGCGTTTCGGCCTCCCTGCGAAACTTCTCCGGTACGGATCGGACCCTCCTCGCCGATCCCCTTCACTCTATGCGAACCGGCGCGCCGGGTCAAAGACAAAATCGGGTTTTCGGAAGGAATGTGGGAGTGAAACGCGACGGGACTGGATTCCCGCCTTCGCGGGAATGACGGAAGGCGGCCCGCGGGAATGACGCAAGGGGGCGCGTCGCGGCTGGTCGCGAATGCCGTTACAATATCGGCTCGATGTCGCTACTGCGTCCTGTCGGAGTCCCTCATGGACGATTCGGCCCTCGAGTTCCTGAAAAACCTGCTCATCTCCCCCAGCCCTTCGGGATACGAGCGTCCCGTGCAGGAGGTCGTCCGGAAGTACGCCGGGGCGTTTGCCGACGACGTCCGCACCGACTGGCACGGGAACGTGATCGCCTCCGTCAACCCGCAAGGCAGCCCGCGGATCATGCTCGCCGGGCACTGCGACCAGATCGGCCTGCTCGTCCAGCATATCGACGGCAAGGGGTATCTCCGCGTCACCCCCGTCGGCGGATGGGACGTGCAGATGCTCATCGGGCAGCGGCTGCAAGTGTGGACGAAGAGCGGCCCGCTGCTGGGCGTCATCGCCCGCAAGCCGATCCATCTGCTCACGAACGAGGAGCGGAAGAACGTCCCCGAGATGAAGGACCTGTGGGTCGACGTCGGCGCCAAGAGCGAGGAGGAGGCCCGCGGGCTGATCGAGATCGGCGACCCCGTCACGCTCGAACTGGGCTATCGCGAGCTGCGCAACGGCCTCGCCGCCGCGCCCGGGATGGACAACAAGGTCGGGGCGTGGGTGGTGACCGAGGCGCTGCGGCAGGTCGCGGCCGCGAAGCCGCGCGCGGCGGTGTTCGCCGTTTCGACCGTGCAGGAGGAGATCGGGCTCCGCGGCGCGCAGACGAGCGCGTTTTCGATCGACCCGCAGCTCGGGATCGCGGTGGACGTCACGCACGCCACCGATTGCCCGACGATCGACGAGAACCAGCACGGGCGGGTGGCGCTCGGCAAGGGCCCGGTGATCGTCCGCGGGCCGAACGTGAACCCGGTGGTCCGCCAGCGGTTGATGGCGCTCGCCGCCGAGGCGGAGATCCCCGTGCAGCCGAACGCCCTCTCCAAGGCGGCGGGGAACGACGCGAACGTGATGCAGGTCAGCCGGGGCGGGCTCGCCACCGGCATCGTCGCCATCCCCAACCGCTACATGCACAGTCCGGTCGAGATCGTGTCGCTGTCGGACCTGGAGCACGCGGCGCGATTGATCGCGAAGTTCTGCCTGTCGCTGGACGACTCGAGCGACTTCACGCCGTAAGTCGAGCGCAGCGCACGGAGATCCGCGAGAAATCGGGCGCTGTTGCAGGACGGATTGCCAATCCGTCCGTCCCCGTGGGGCAGACATCCATGTCTGCCCGT
>JBBDNU010000226.1:0-9592 GCA_040877365.1 Planctomycetales bacterium | reverse complement strand
CTGCGCCGGCGGCGGCAAATGCTTCACCTGCGCCTCGACTTCCTGTCCCTCGGGCAGATCGACCTTCTCCGTCGGGCGAAACACGCCCCTTTCATAAACCGCATGGATCGTCATCTTCAGTCGTCCTCCTCGCACAAGCCCTCGACCCCGCTGTTCGGCGCACGAAGCATTCCATTGGCTAGCATAGTCCCGCCTCGCTCGAATCGGAATCGGATTCCATCGATCCGCGACTCGCCTGGTTACGCATCGTTACGCAACTACCCAAGATGTGGCCCGTGCCGGGTGGCGATCGACCGCTCCGAACGGTAAGGTGAGCGGCGTTCGAGTCGCCTGCCAAGAACGGGAGGGTGCGATGCTTCGTTACGCCTTGCGTGCGTTCGTCGTCGTGGCCGCCGGGCTGCCAGCGTGGAGTGCGGGGGCCGCGCCGCTCCATGCCGCCGATTGGCCGCAGTTCATGCGGAACGCCGCGCATACGGGCGACGCCGACGACGAGTCGTTGCGGCCCCCCCTCGGGCTGGCGGCGCAGGTCCGGCTGGACGACGCGGCGATGACCTCCCCGGCGGTCGTCGGCGGGCGGGCCTACATCGTCGATCAGATGGGGACCGCCTACTGCATCGACCCGCAGGCCGGGGCGATCCTGTGGAAGACCTCTCCGGAGGAGGACAGGGCGATGGGCTCGAACACCTCCTCCCCCTGCGTCGCCGCGGGCCGCGTTTACTACGGCACGACGGCGGGTAACTTCCACATTCTGAACGCGGGCGACGGCAAGCTGGTCCGCACGATCGCGGTCGGATCGCCGATCGTCAGCGCGCCGACGTTCGCCAACGGCTCGATCTACTTCCAGGCGCTCGACGCGGTCCTGCGCTGTCTCGACCTCGACCTCGACGGCGACGAGCGCTGGAACTGGGACCACTACGCCCGCTATTCCGAGCCGCCGGACGTCACGAAGGCGCGCGAACCCCAACGCGGGCATCCCGGCAGCTACGACCGGCCGCACTACGGCGGCGGCGAGGTCGCGGTCTCGGGGAAGAAGGTCGTCACCAGTTTCGGCTGGGACATCGTCTGCCTCGACGACGCCGGGACGGAGGCGCGGCTCGCCTGGTGCAACCGCGCGCCGAACGGGCGCGACGGAGCGGCCCCCATGTCCTCCTCGATCTCGGGGGACTTCATCTACAACGCCGGAATGGGGGCCGACGGCGTGCAGCGGCTCACTCGCTGTTCGCTCGCGAGCGGCGAAGTCGACAAGGACTCGCGGATCGAAGCGTATCCCTGGAGCACTCCCGCGGTCCGCGGCGCGACCGTCACCGGCCGCGACAGTTCCGACGGCAGGAACGGCATCGTGCTCTTCGACTGCGAGGCGCGCCGCCGCGTCGCCTCGTGGCGCGACGAGCAGGAGGCGACGCCGATCGCCGCCTCGCACGCCTTCACCGCGGAGCATCTCGTGGCCGCCACGCTCCGCGGCGAGATCGTCGTGATCGACCTCGAGCCCGCGCCTGGCGTCAAGCCGTTCCGCTTCCGCACGCCGCACGGCAAGGGGATCGGCTCCTCTCCGGCGATCGCCGACGGGCGGGTCCATTTCGGCTGCGACGACGGATATTTCTACGTCCTCGCTTCCAAAGAACAGCTCGAACCGACGCGCGACGAGAAGCGCGCGATCCACGAGCCGCGCGCGAACCTCGGATCCGCAACCGGAAAACGCTATGCCTGGCCCTCCACCGAGGGCAACCCCGGCAACACGGCGTTCGCCGACGATCCCGGCCTCGCGCCGCCGCTCCGCGTCCGCTGGGCGACGCGCGGGTTCGGGCACTACAAGGCCCCCTGCATCGCCACCGAGACCGACGTGGTCAGCGTCACGCTGGGCGGCGGACTCATCGCCTGCCAGGAACAGGCGACGGGACGCACCCGCTGGCGGGTGCAGATGCCCGGCCCGGAATGGGGGACTTCCGCCGGGCTGCTCGCCGAGGGGGGCCGGCTGTTCGTCCCGCGGCCGACGTTCCACGGCACGGACGGGGAGTTGCATTGCCTCGATCTCCGCGACGGCCGAGCCCTGTGGAGCGCCGACATCGGCGGGCGGTACATCTGGGAGTCGAGTTCGCCGGTCGCCGCCGCGGGGACCGTCGCGTTCGGCTCGACCTCGGCCGGTAAGCCGCAGGGGACCGTGATCCAAGCCTGGGACGCTGCGACCGGCGAGCCCGCCTGGACCGTCGGGCTGAACGTCGCCGGCGAACGCGCGGGCGCGATCGCCGGCTGCACCGACGGCAAGACCATGTACTTCACGGCCGGCGCCGAGGCCTGGCAGTGGAAGCCGGAGGGAGACAAACAGCGCGGCGAAGTCGTCGCCATCGACGCCGCCTCCGGCAAGGTCCAATGGCGCTCGCACGAACTGTTCGGCACGAGTTATCCCGTCCTCACGGGGGACCGGCTGCTGCTCAACGAGCACGGCAAGGGGTTGCGGTCCGTCGATCCCGCCGACGGGGAACTGCACTGGCTGCGCTCCGGCGGCTATTCGTCCCGGTTCAGCGTCGCCGGCGACTTCATCGTAATGCGCGGGTACGGCGGGCACGGGGCGAAGGTCCGGCTCGAAGACGGCAAGGACTATCCCGGCTGCCGCGAGCTCGGCGGCGACAGCCATGCGTGCAGCAGCGTGGCGCTCACGCCGAAGTACGCGTTCGGGATCACGGTGGGGGGCCTCAACGTCCGCGACGTGACGAACGGGGAGCTGTTGTGGCGGTCCCCCGGCTTCGCCCCGCGGGGCTGCGTGAACGCCGCGCTCGCGAGCGGCCGCGTGTTCTGGCCGAGCGCCGCCAGCGGGATGATCTTCTGCTGGGAACCGGAGCAGCCGGCGGCGGAGCGTTGAGGGGACTCGGTCCTCCGGCGTGCTCGGGGCGCTTTACATGGGCGGCGGGGGATCCATAATGAATGAGAGCGTTCCGCGCGCTCGCCATGCCCGCTCCTCCCCCCCAGCATCCCGCCTCCCCTCCGATCGCATCTCCGGAAACGGCCTTCCTCCCCGGAACCCGCATCATGTCCTTTCGTCCCCGGATCGCCGTGCTGTTCGCGCTGCTGATCGCCCCGGCTGTGATTTCGCTGGGCTGGTCCTTTTTGGGCCGCGCTCGGGACGACGCGGGCGAGCTCATGTTTTACTGCGCCGCCGGCATGCGCCATCCGGTGGACGAGATCGTGCAGCGGTACGAGGAGGAGCACGGCGTCCGGGTGCGGGTCGAATACGGCGGCTCCAACGACCTGCTGAGCCGCATTCAGGCCGCACAGGTCGGCGACCTGTTCCTTGCCGGAGACGATAGCTACACCCGTCTCGCCCGCGAGAAGGGACTTGCGGCGGAGACCATCCCCGTCGCGACAATGAGGCCGGTCATCGCCGTCCCGAAGGGGAACCCCAAGAAGGTCCGGGGCGTGGCCGATTTGCTGCGCGGCGACGTGCGGACGGCCCTCGGCAACCCGGACCAGGCGGCCGTCGGAAAGACCGCCCGCGCGCTGCTCGAAGACTCCGGCCACTGGTCCGACGTCGAAAGCCGCATCCGCCGCGACGGCGTGTTCACCGCCACGGTCAACGACATCGCGAATGCGGTCAAGATCGGCAGCGTGGACGCGGGGGTCGTGTGGGACACGACGGTCGCCCAGTATCCGGAGCTGGAAGCCATCCGCACGCCGGAGTTGGACGCGGGCACGGCGCGGATCGAGATCAGCGTGCTCACTTCGTCCGAGAGGCCGACCGCGGCGCTCCGATTCGCCCGCTACCTCACCGCCCGCGACAAGGGGCTGGAGGTGTTCCGCGAGAAGCACTTCGAGACGGTCGAGGGGGACCAGTGGGTGGAAACGCCCCAACTCGTGTTCTACATCGGATCGGTGAACCGCGGCGCCGTCCAGCCGGTGATCGACCGCTTCCAACGGCGCGAAGGGGTGGAGGTCTTCACCAATTACAACGGGTGCGGCATTCTCACGGCGGACATGCGGCTGATCCGCGACCAGAAGCTGACCGGCTTCCCCGACACGTACATGGCGTGCGACGTGCATTACCTGAACGTCGTGCGCGAGCAGTTCCAGGAAGCTCGCAACGTTTCCGACACCGAGATCGTCATCGCCGTCGCGAAAGGCAACCCCAAGGGCATCCGCACCCTCGCCGATCTGACGCGCCCGGGAGTACGCGTCGTGATCGGCGAGCCGTCCCAATGCACGATCGGCGTGCTGACGGTAAATCTGCTTCGTGCCGAAGGACTGGAGCAGGAATTGCTGAAAGTCGGCGGCAACGTCGTCGCGCGCAAGCCGTCGTCCGCAATGTTGGTGCCGGACGTCACCACCGGCGCGGCCGACGCGGCCCTGGCCTTCGCGACCGACACGCGGGCCGAGTCGGACAAGCTCGACGTGATCCGGATCGAGTCGCGTGCGGTCAAGGCGATTCAGCCGTTCGCCATCGCCCGTTCGAGCGATCACAAGGAGTTGTCGCGGCGGCTGTACCGGGCGATCTCTGAGGCGCGGGGCGACTTCGAGAAGGCGGGTTTCCACTTCCGCGGGGGGGACGAGCCGGCGGCCCCGGGCGCCGCCCCCGCCGCGCCCACGATCCGGTCGGAGGCGCCATGAGCTCCGCCGCCGCCCCTTCCGCTTCGGTCGCCGTTCCCCGCCGCATCCGCACGGACGGGCTGTTCTACGCCCTGATGGGGACCATCGGCGGGATCTACGTGGTGATGCTCATCGGGCTGCTGGTGGCTGACGTGGCCTACATGGTCACTTCCGAACCGGAGCGGCTCGACCTGCCCGAGTGGGTGCGGCCCCACACGACCGTGTTGCGTCCGGTCCTGCCCATGATCGCCGCCCTCGCCGACCGGAACATCCAGCACTCGATCCAACTCACGCTGATCTCCTGCGGAGTGACGGCGGCGCTGTCGCTGATCGTGGCGGTGCCGATCGGGTATCTGCTGTCGCGGTTCCGGTTCTTCGGGCGGAACCTGATCGACGCGATCCTCGACATCCCGATCGTGCTCCCGCCGCTGGTGGTGGGCTTGAGCCTGTTGATCCTGTTTCAGTTCCCGCCGTTCCTGTGGATGCGGTCGCTCGTGGTGTACCAGGTGCCGGCTGTGATCCTGGCGCAGTTCATGGTGGCGGCCGCGTTCGCCGTGCGGACGATGCGGGCCACCTTCGACCAGATCGACACCCGACGCGAAGAGGTGGCGCTCACGCTCGGCTGCTCCCGGGCGCAGGCGTTCTTCCGGGTCGCGCTCCCGGAGGCGGAGACCGGCATTCTCACGGCGGGGACGCTGGCCTGGGCGCGGGCGCTGGGGGAGTTCGGACCGCTGCTCGTCTTCGCCGGCACCACCCGCCGGAAGACCGAGGTGCTGTCGAGCACGGTGTTCCTCGAGTTGAGCGTGGGGAACCTGTCGGGGGCCGTGGCGGTGTCGCTGATCATGGTCGCCTGCGCGGTCCTGGTGCTGATCGTGGCCCGCGTGTGGGGCACCCGCAGCCTCACGTTATAGCGCCTTGTTCGAGACGAGCGGGCGGAATTCCGGCGAATTCGACTCCGGTCGGCGCGTCGGGCCGAGTTGGACAAGAATCTGGATCGAACAGGAGGCCGTTCCGCATGCACGTCACTCTGGAATACGCCGCGCAGATCAAACGGGCCGCCGGGGTCGCCTCCGAGACGTTCGACCTGCCGGAAGGGGGCACGGTCCACGACCTGCTCCGCCGGGCGGCGGAAGCGCACGGCGACGGGCTGCGGCGGCTCCTGTTCGACGCCGAGGGCCGGATGCACCCCTCGCTGCTGGTGTTCGTCGGCGATGTGCAGGTCCGCGGGAGCGACGCGGCAACGCTCAGTCCCGGCGACCGGATCACGGTGCTCCCCCCGATCAGCGGGGGGTAGGCCGGCCTGGACACAGTCGCTGAGTTGCTTCGCCGATGACTGGCTCGCCGTCGAGTCGCACACTCGCCCGCAGCGCAAGCCAAGGAGATTCGCCTTGCGGGCATCGCCGCTCCTGGTCGTCGGCCGGAGTGGCGATTCTCCCTCGCTGGCGCGTCGGGCTAATATGAAACCCCGCCAACGCCGCCTGTCGCCTCCGCGTTTCCCGCCCTGACGGACGCGGAAGGATCACAGATTCGGGATCGGGACCGGCTTCGACTGCGGTTGCGGCTTCGCGTTCGGGTTCGGCGGCGGAGGGGGCGGGAAGTACCGCGCCTCGAACCTCACGCCGAAGTTGCGGTTCACTTCCCATTCGGCCCGCTTGGCGAAGGCGGTCTTCGGGTGCTCCTGCTGCACGTAGGCGAACTGTTCGAGCGCCCGCTGGTGCGCCTCCTTGAGATCCTCCGGAGTGACCTTGAGGAAGGCGGTCTGCTCCGCGTCGGGAATGATCAGGCTCGGGACCCCGTGCACCACCCGCCAGCGGTTCACCCGCTTGTCGCTGACGCTCAACAGCAGCTTGCCCATGTTCTTCTGGAACTGGGCGAGGCCGATCCCGTACTCGAACAGCCGCACCCGGTACGCGAAGAGCTGGGCGTACATCAGGTCGTAGTTCGCCCGCCAGCGGAGGGAGGCTTCGCCGGCGCGGAGGTGCTTGACGTCCTCGAGCCGCTTCTGGGCCCGCGTCATCAGGTCGAGGACCTTCATGATCTTCTGCAGGTCGGCCTTCACGTCGGGGTCGCCGCCGGGGCGGTTCGCCTCGGCGATCACGTACCAGCCGTCGATCGGGACCGTGACCTCTGGGTTGTCGACGAGGCGGTAGTTGCCGTCGTATTTGTACGGGTTCAAGGCGAGGATCCCGTCCCAGATCGCGCGGCGGAACGGGCTGCCGTTCACTTCCGCTTCGTACTGCTGCCGCGACTCGAGGTTCGGCAGATACTCGCGGAGGTCGAGCATCTCGTACTTGTAGGCCTCGAAGTCGTGCAGGTTGGACTGCTCGTGCGGCAACTGGAAGAAGACCCCCCCCGTGTCGCGGGCGAGGCGGACCTGAGTGTAGGGGCCGAAGCCGCTCATCTGCGAATCGAGCCGCTTGCCGAACCCGTTGTGCTGAAGCAACTCGGGGAACGGGGTCTCGGGGCCGCGGCGGATCGGCAGGTAGTGCATTTGCGCCGAGACCGGGTGCCGCCATTCGACGTGCGCGTAGTACGACCCGAAGGCCGCCTCGCGGCCGAGGAAGTAGATCGGGGCCTTGCGGGTCTTGGCGGCGTGGAGCGTCTGCTCGAGGAGCGGCCCGTCGCCGTCGTCGCCCGACTCGTCGCTGACCACGATCAGCACCAGTTTCCGCCGGTCGCGGTTGGCGATCCCGCCGAACATCTGGATCGCCGCCGAGAGCGTCTGGCAGGTGTTCTCGACTCCGGTCTTGTCGACCGGGATCTTGTCGATGTCCTGCATCAGCACGGCGACGTCGTTGGTCGGCTTCTGCGCGCTCTCGTACTTGATGTGATACTTTTCCCCGAACGACGTGACCACGGTGAGCAGGGCGTCGGCTTCCTTGCGGACGGGCCGGCGGGCGTTCGCCTCCGCGTCCCCGGCCGGCTCGGCGTCGGCCAGCTTGAGCTCCGTGTACACGCGGCCGATGCGGGTCTTGATCTCCTGCTGGTCGTCCACCATGCTTTCGGACTCGTCGAACAGCCACACGACGAGCAGCTTGTCCTTGCGCATCATCCGCAGCAGCTCCTGCGTGATGCGGTCCAGCGCGTCGCCGTAGCCCTCGACCAGCGCCCCGACCTCGCCGGTCACCTCCGCCTCGCCCAGGTCAGTCACCAGCTCGCTGGGGCCGACCGTCACGTCCACCGCCGGTTGGAACGTGAAGTCGGGATCCTGCGTCGTTTCGGTGATCTCGATCGGCCGCATGTTGGCCAGCGGCGAGTTCGACCCCCCGAAGTTCGTCGAGATGCTCCCCGCCACGAAGTTGATCGTGTCCGCTGGCGTCTCCTGCGTGTCCAGTTCCTTGACGAACTCCTCCTGCAGCCGCTCCTCATCCGGAATGATCGTCTCGACGACGAATGGGTTGTCCACCAATCCGGCGGCGACCGTGATGAAGAAGAACGCGACCAGCAACGCGACGTGAAACGCCAGCGCCACGCCGCAGGGGAAATAGATCGTGCGAGAGTTCATGCAGACGAACTTCCTTCCCGGCGAACGCAGGAGAAGAACCGACCCTTCGGGAGCGCCGGGACCAACTTCCCGGCGCGCCTCCCCACGAGGCGTGGCGGCCGAATCCATGTTATAGCGGGCAGTGCGCAGTGTCCACTGCCGTAATAACCCCCCGTCGGCCGCGGGCGTTCGTCGAAAAACCGGCGCCTTGAGGCTTTTTCCCCAATTCGCCCCCCACGATCGCCCTCTCAACCCGCCGGGACCGCGTTCCGGAAGATCACCACGTAATGGCACGCGCTCCCGGCCACCACGAACAGGTGCCAGACCGCGTGCGCGTAAGACACCCGCCGGTCGATTGCGAGGAAATACGTCCCGCTCGTGTAGAACAGCCCCCCCGCCACCGTCCCCGCCAGCGACAGGCCGTCCATCGCCGAAAAAAGCTGCGGGAACGTCACGATCGGCAGCCACCCCATGGCGACGTAGAACGGCACGGCCACGTTCTTGATCCCCGTCACGAACAGCTTGAAGCCGATCCCGGCGAACGCCAGCAGCCACATCGCCGCCAGGATCGTCAGGCCGAAGCCGTCCCGCAGGTAGGCCAGCGCCACCGGGGTGAAGGTCCCCACGATCAGCAGAAAGATGCACACCTGATCCAAAGTGCGGAAGAAATGCCGCGGCCGGGGGAGCCGGAAGCTGTGCGACAGCGTCGAGGCCGCGTACAGGGCGACCAGCGCCGCGGCATACACGTGGACGCCGAGGGACATCCAGGCATCGGGGTTGCCGCGGGCGGCCTCGATCAGCTCGAGCGCGGCGAAGATCGCGGCGATCGTGGCCAGCCCGTGCGTCCACTGGTTGGCGGGTTCGTCGTAAGCCCTGCGGCCAGTTGCGATTCTGGCGACGGATCGGATCATGGGCGGGGGCGTCCGGGTTGGATCGGCATGTTACCACAATTCGGCCGCACGCGCCCGCGGTCTTGAGAAAACGCCTGGAAGGGCGACACCGGGCGTCGGGAACATGAGGCACTACGAATGTCGAACGGGGTTCGTCGACAAGACCAGCAATCGGACCGCGGCGCGGATGCTGCGTATAATGCGGGAGTCCTTCTCTCCCCTTGGAGCACTTCCGTGGATCCGCTCGCCCGCCATCGCTCGCTCGAATTGCTCGAAGCGACCCATCGTTTTCCGTGCCCGTACGTCTTCAAGGCGATCGGCACGGCCGAGCGGGCGTTCGCCGCGCGGGTGGTCGCCGCGGTCCGCGACGAGCTGGGGGCGAGCATCGACCCGCCGTTCAAAACGCGGACGACCGCCGGCGGCCGGCACGTCGCCGTCACCGTCGAGCCGACCCTCTTTCAGGCCGAAGAAGTCCTCGACGTGTACGACCGCCTGGCGACGGTGGCGGGGCTGGTGATGCTGTTTTGAGCTTTGTCCGCTGTCAGCTATCCGCGGCATCTACCGTAGGACGGATTGCCGATCCGTCCTACTCCGGCACCACGAACACCGGCTTCTCCCCCAGCGTCGGCGGTTGGTCGGCGGT
>JBBDNU010000225.1:0-9594 GCA_040877365.1 Planctomycetales bacterium | reverse complement strand
TGGCCGTTGTGTGCGATCGCTGGGAGGGAACGCCGCACGGTCCGGCGATCACCGGCCGGCTCACGCCGGCCGCTCGCCTGCTACGGATGATAGGGCGGGATCTCGGCCGTGTGCGTGCCGTCGAGCATCCCCTCCACGAACCGCGTCGTTTCGCTCACGATCAACTCGATGAGGACCGCTCCCGCTTCCGCCGTCGCGGCGAGCGGCTCCTGGTCCGCCTGGTCGCGCATCGCGTCGTGCCGGACGTTCTCCGGGAACGCGGCCAGCGCGAACGCCGTCTCGAACTCCTGCGCGTGTCCGGGGAACCGCCCCGTCTTCAATAGCGGCTCCGCCTGCTCGCGCGGCAGGAAGTCCCAGTACGACGCGAAGTGCAGGTTGACCTGAAACCGCAACAGGAACTGCGGCCATACGCCGCGGCACGTGGCGATGTTCCCCCCGTGCCCGTTCAGCACGAGGATGTTCCGGAACCCGGCGTGGACGAGCGAGCGAATCGTGTCGCCGAGCACCGCCAGCCAGGATCCCGGCATGGCGGAGAGCGTGCCGGGATGCCGCATGTGGTGCTCGCTGATGCCGACGTTCATCGCCGGGGCGACGATCACGCGGGGGGCGAGGCGGCGGGCGACTTCGGTCGAGACGTGGAGCACGCTCCGCCAGTCGTGTTCCATCGCGAGGTGCTCGAGGTGCTGCTCGGTCGCGGCGACCGGGAGGATGCACCCCTGCAACTCGCCCGACTCCATCCGCTCGCGAAACTCGCGGCGGGTGTGTTTGTGAAGGAACAACTCGCGGTCGTCGGAAGCACTCATCGCAACCCCTTTCCAGTTTTTTCTCGACGCACAGACGCAAAAGGTCGTGTTGGATGCCCGCCTTCGCGGGCATGACGCCCGACTGTCATTCCCGCGAAGGCGGGAACCCAGCGCCGCTTCTTCATGTCTTCGCGCCTTCGCGTCGAAAACAGTTCTTCCCTGCGGCGCACCTGCCAGTCTGTTGAAAAAGGGGACTGGCTCCCGCAGATGCTCGGAAATGGCCTGTGAATCGCGGGCTACTGCGAGTGCCTGTCCTCTTTTTCAACGCCTTGCTCTCGGAAGATGCGCTCCATCACGAGGTAGCCCGCCTCGCGCATGCCCAGCCGGCGGTAGGCGTCCTGCGCGGCGGCGTTGTGCTGCTCGACGTACAGCCGCACGCCGACCACTTGCGGCGCCCCCCGCGCCGCCTCGAGCGCGTGGTCGTACAGCAGGCGGAACACGCCGAGCCGGCGGCAGTCGGGGACGACGTACACGCTTTGCAGCCACCACAAGTCGCCGTTCCGCCAGTCGCTCCACTCGCGGGTGTGCATGAGCTGTCCGACCGGCTGCTCGCGATCTTTCCGGCAGGCGACGAAGTAGCGGCCTTTCGAGACGTCGGCGAGCACCGCCTCGACGCCGGCCGTCACCGTCGCGCGATCGAGCCGCAGCCCTTCAGTCTCCTCGGCGAGGCGGCAATTGAACTCGACGATCGTCTCGCGATCATCGAGCCGGGCCGCCCGCACCAGAAATTCACTCATCGATCGTCGCTCTCAATGAATCACGACGAACTCTCACGGCACCGCGTGGACGAGCATCACATCCTTGCCTTCCTGCGACCAGTCGGTCGTGCCGACGAGGACGATGCGGCTGCCCGCGGAGAGCGCCTCGTGCTTCCTTCCCCAGTCGATCACGAACTTCAACAGTTGCGTGGGGGCGGCGTCCACCACGGCGCTTTCGAGCGGCGTGATGCCCCAGTACAGGCACATCCGGCGGGCGATCTCGGGGCGGTCGGTGATCGCCAGCACCGGGACACGGCTCCGCTGCTTGGAGACCGCCATCGCCGTGCGGCCGCTGTGCGTCGCCACCACGAGCAGGTCGGCGTCGAGATGGGCCGCGGCCGTCCCGGCGGCGAGCGTGACCGCCTCGGTCGTCGGCGTGGCGCGGGTGCGGGGCGTGCTCCGCGTGTCGGAAGAGGGCGCGGCGTCGACCAGCCGCTCCGCCTCGCGGGCGATGCGGCTCATCATCTCGACCGCCAAGGCCGGGTGCTGACCGATCGCCGTCTCGCCCGAGAGCATCACGGCGTCGCTGCCGTCGAGCACGGCGTTGGCGACGTCGCTCGCCTCGGCCCGCGTCGGGCGTTCGTTGGTCGTCATGCTGTCGAGCATTTGCGTGGCGGTGATGACCGGGATCCGGTGCTGATTGCACACGGAGATGATCCGCTTCTGCAGCGCGGGCACGCGGGCGATGTCGACTTCGACGCCGAGGTCGCCGCGGGCCACCATCACGGCGTCGGTCTCGTCGAGGATCCGCTCGAGGTCGGCGACGGCCTCCATCTTCTCGATCTTGGCGACGATCTGCGGGGGAAGCGGGGCGTCGAGCGCGGCGATCGCCGACCGCAGATCCCGCACGTCCTCCGCGCTCCGCACGAAGCTCAGCCCGACGTAATCGACGCCGTTCGCCACGCCCCACGCCAGATCGTCCCGGTCCTTGTCGGTCAGGCTCGGGGTGCTCAGCTCGACGCCGGGGAGGTTGATTCCCTGCCGGCTCCGCACGCGGCCCGGCATCTCGACGACGCACTCGGCCCGGCCGCCGTCCCGGCTCTTTTCGACGACGCGGAGCCCCACCGTGCCGTCCGCGAGCAGCACGAGGTTGCCCGGAGACAAATCGTCGATCAGCCGCTCGTAGCTGGAAGTCAGCTCGCGCGGGTCGTCGCCCGATTCTCCGCGGACGAACGTGAGCCGGTCTCCTTCGCGGCACACGATCTCGTCTCCGGCGATGCGGCCCAGGCGGAGCTTTGGACCGGCGAGGTCGGCCAGCACCGCGATCGGCCGCCCGACCTCTTCCGCCGCTCGGCGGATCGCGACGAGCACGTTCCGCATCCAGCCGTGCGTGCCGTGCGCGAAGTTCAGGCGGAACAGGTCCACCCCCGCCAGCGCGAGGTTGCGGAGCGCCTCGAACGTTTCGCACGCCGGGCCGACCGTGGCGATGATCTTCGTCTTGACGAGCGCGGCTTCGGTGTAACGTCGTTGCCGCAGGTCCATCGGCGTGTCCTGGATGCGTGGGGATTCGGCCGCCGGCAGCGTATCACGGTTGAGCGGGGCTGCCTATGGCGATTCGTGGTCCGCTGTCCGCTGGGACGTGCGACGCATATTGCGCGGGAGATCGCACCGATCGTGCGAGATCTCACCCTGACGACACGGCGACCATTGCAGTCCCCCTCTCCCCCTCTGGGGGAGAGGGTCGTTATCATGCGTGCCTCCTCGGGAATCCTCGTTGCCGCATGAAAGGTCGATCCCATGCCCGCGCGCCGTGCCGTCCGCAGCAAACCACCGAAGAAGTCTGCGAAGTCCGCCGTTCCGAAGCGCGCCCTGCGGCCGGAGGACTTGTTGCGGCTGGTCGTCGTCTCCGATCCGCGGATGTCGCCGGACGGCACGGAGGTGCTCTTCGCCCGCAAGCACGTCGGGGAGAAGAACGACTACGTCACCAACCTGGGGATCGTTTCCGCGGAGGGCGGCGACCCGCGGCAGTTCACTTCCGGCGGGAAGGACGCGCACGGCCGCTGGTCTCCCGACGGCTCGCGGATCGCCTTCATCGGCGAGCGGGAGAAGTCGCGGCCGCAGATCCATCTCATTTCCGCCAGCGGGGGGGAAGCGGTCGCGCTCACGAAGTTTCCCGAGGGGAAGATCCGCGCGTTCAAGTGGTCGCCGGACGGAACGCGGCTGGCTGTCGCCTTCCGCGAGACACACCCCGACTGGACCGCCTGCGCGAAGAAGGACCGCGAGCGGAACGGCGCGAGCACGCCCCCGCGGGTCATTGAAAATCTCTATTACCGTCTCGACGGCGACGGCTACTTCGGCGGACAGCGGCACAAGCTGTACGTGGTCGACGTCGCGACGGGGGATCACGCGCTGCTGTTCGACCAGGACGAGCCGGGGACGTTCGACTTCGACTGGTCCCCCGACTCGTCCGAGCTGGCCGTCGTCGCCAACCCGCACGAGGACGCGGTGCTCCGCCCGTGGCGGTCGAGCCTGTACCGCGTGAACGCGAAGACGGGGCGGGCGAAGGAACTGCCCGGGCTGCCGGAAGGGAAGAAGGGGGCGGTCCGCTGGTCTCCGGATGGGAAGCGGATCGCGCTGTCGCTCGCCGCGGGGCGGGAAATCTGGGGGATTCGCAACTTCCGGCTGTTCGTGTGCGACGCCGAGAAGGGAACGCCGCGCGACCTGTTCGCCGACAACGATTACTGCCTGATGGGGACCACGACCAGCGACGTGGCGGACATCAACATCGCCGCCAACTTGTTCTGGCATCCCGCCGGGAAGCAGATCTTCTTCCAACTCGGCTGGCACGGGGAGCAGCACGTCGCGTCGATCGGCGCGGACGGCGGCGGGGTGGTGTTGCACACCTCCGGCCGGCAGGTGATCGTGCCGGGCGACTTCGACACAGAAGGAGGGCGGCTCGCGCTGACCGTCTCCGATCCGCTTGCGCCGCCGGAGGTCGCGGTCCTCGCCATCCAGCGCGAGCGTGGGGCAGGCTTTCCAGCCTGCCGCGCGGACGATACCGGGATGGCGGACTCGGGCAGACAAGGATGTCTGCCCCACGAAGAGCCGCGGACGCTGACCGACGTCAACGGGCCGCTGCTCGCCGAGTTGGAGCTGGCGATGCCGGAGCCGGTGTGGCTCGACACCACTTCGGGCACGAAGCTGCACGCGTGGATCATGCGGCCTCCAGCGACCCGGACGCTTGAAGCGTCCGGGTCGCTGGAAAAATCGAAGCATCCGGCCGTGATCGAAGTCCACGGCGGCCCGCACCTGCAGTACGGCGAGACGTATTTCCATGAGTTCCAGACGCTCGTCGCGGCCGGATACGTGGTCGCCTACCCGAACCCGCGCGGCAGCAAAGGGTATGGCGAGCAGCACTGCCTCGCCGTGCAGGCGAACTGGGGCGGTCCCGACTGGGAGGACGTCTGCGCCCTCCGCGACCATCTGAAGCAGCAGCCGGACGTGGACGCGAAGAAGCTCGGCATCATGGGCGGGAGCTACGGCGGGTTCATGACGAACTGGGCGATCGCGCACGCGGACGACTTCGCCGCCGCCGTCACCGACCGCTGCGTCTCGAACCTGGTGAGCATGGCGGGTTCGAGCGACATCCCGCTGATCCGCGGCGGCTCGTGGGAGAGCAACGCCTGGGACGACATCGAAGCGATCTGGGAGCAAAGCCCGCTCAAGCATTTCGCGAAGGTGAACACGCCGACGCTCGTGATCCACAGCGAAGGGGACCTGCGGTGCAACGTCGAGCAGGGAGAGCAGGTGTTCGCCTCGCTTCGCCACCGCGGCGTCCCGACCCGCTTCGTCCGCTATCCGCCGGAAACCAGCCACGGCATGAGCCGCGTCGGCCCGCCGGATTTGCGAATCGACCGGCTGCGGCGGATACTGGAGTGGTGGGAGCAGTACCTGTCGTGATTGCATTCCAGCCCGCAGCGCAAGAGGGAGAATCGCCTTGGCGGCTCATTGCCGCACGTCGTCGGCCGGCCCAGTGATTCTCCCTCGCCGGCGCGTCGGGCCAGTGTCAAGTCCGAATTCGAAAGCAACACCCGAGCTTCACATGTGGGTCAAGATTTGCGGCATCCGCGATGAGGCGACGGCGCGAATGGTCGCCGCCGCCGCGCCCGACGCGGTCGGGCTCAACTTCCATCCCCCGTCGCGACGGTTCGTCGAGCGGGAGACGGCGGCGCGGATCGTGCGCGCGTTGCCGGATTCGATCGCGGCGGTCGGCGTGTTCGTGAACGCTTCGGCGGCCGACATTCTCGCGACCTCCGCCGCGGCGGGCATCGCGACGGCCCAGTTGCACGGCGATGAGCCTCCGGCTCTGCTCGCCGAGCTGCGGCAGCGGAACCCGTCGCTGCGGTTGATCCGCGCGCAGCGGTTCGGCGCGGAAGGAATCGAACCGCTGGTGTCGTATCTGGAGGAGTGCCGCCGGCTCGACGCCGTCCCGGACGCCTGCCTGATCGACGCGGAGGTTCCCGGCGCCTACGGCGGGACGGGCCGGACGGTGGCGTGGGACGCGTTGGCGGAAGCCTGCCGGAGCGTCGAATTGCCGCCGCTGATCCTCGCGGGAGGACTGACTCCCGAGAACGTGTCGCGGGGAATCGCGGCGGTCGCCCCGTGGGGGGTGGACGTGGCGGGGGGCGTCGAGTCGTCGCCCGGCGACAAGGACGCGGCCCTCGTCGCGCGGTTCATCGCCGCCGCCCGCGCGACCCCCGCTTGAGTGACGGAACTTGCAGGTTCCTGCGTCAGCCCGTGAGCCGCCGCTCATCAGTACCCCGAAGGGGTTTCACAGCAAAGCCCAGGGTCGCGAGAGAAGCGAGCGCACCCTGGGTCATTGGGCCGCCACAATGCAGTGAACCCTGAAAGGGTTCCACAATACCGCATGTTTCGAGCGCGTGGCGTTTGTTCGACCTTTGGCCTCAAGCATGATGGCGAGGATTACGAACCATTGAAATCGGGGACGTAGGCGCTAGTTCCACTCCGGGTGCGGCGGCGCGTCGGGGAGAATGCGGTGCGCGGCGTGGACCTTCTGCAGGAGCTGGTCCCACGTTTCATAAGGGTCGCTGCACAGCGTGAGCTCCGCGCAGGCGGGGAGCACGTGCCAGTCTCCCCGTTCCAGCTCGTTTTCGAGTTGGCCGGGCGCCCAGCCGGCGCAGCCCGAGTAGATGCGAAAGTGCGTCCCCGAATCTTCCTCGGTCGCCGAGCGCACCACCCGCTCGAACGCCGACTCGCTGCTGCCGACGTACAGCCCCGGCACCACGGGCGGCTCCCCGGCGTCGAGGAACTCGCCATCGTGCAGGATGAACAGGGCGGAGGGTTCGACCGGCCCTCCCAAATACACCACGTCGTCCGTCTCGGGGAGGTCGAAGTGCTCCGAGAGGGCGTGGGCCACGGTCATCGACGAGGGGCGGTTCACCACCAGTCCCATCGCCCCCTCGGCCCCGTGCTCGACCATCAGCACGACGGTCTTGTAGAAGTTCGGGTCCCGCAGCCGTTTCCCGGCGATCAGGAACTGTCCGCGCAGCGTGTCTTGGATCATGACGGACGACCGGTGCATTGCGGAGAAACGCGGAGACTCTTGCGGCTGCCCCTCGATTATAGGCCCGCGCGCGGCGGCATCCAACCGCCGTTTCGTTCGACATCGAGACGCCATTCCGGCATGATGTCCGTCGTCGTCGCGATCTTGGCGGCCGTGCTGTCGCCGGGTCGAAACAGAAGCCCGCGAAGATCCCGGCGCGGCGACGCCGCAACCAGAATTCGAGTTTTCGACGCAAAGAGCCTCTGCGTCCTCGGCGCTCTCGGCGGTTCGAACGTTTCGGGGCCGCGAAGCTCTGAACCGCGGAGAGCGCCGCGGGCGCGGAGAAGAACCCAGGCGACCACACCGAAAGGCCAGTTCACCACGGCTGGGCACGGATGACCACGGATTTCTTCTGTCATCCGTGCCCATCAGTGGAATCCGTGGTCGAAAACTTCGCGGTCTTCGTGGTTTTCTCAACGTCGTGCTTCTTCTCCCTCTTCTTTCTTTGCGTTCCTTTGCGATCTTTGCGGCTTTGCGTCGAAAATCGAATTTCGGTTGCGGCTTCGCCGCGCTGGGCTTTTCGTGCCGTTCGTGGTTCCCTTGCTCTCCGCCGATTCGAGGATCCTGCCATGCTGCGATTGATGCGGAACTGCATTTCCTTGGCCGTACCACTTGCTTTGCTGCCGATCGCGGGGGCATCGCGCGCCGCCGACCCGGCGTGGCTCGCGGAAGTCGCCACGCCGCCCGCCGAGATCAAAGCCGAGCGCGTCGGCCATGTCGAACCGCTGCTCGTCACAGCCGACGGCGAGAAGATCGAAACCGTCGCCGACTGGGATGTCCGCCGCAAGCAAATCCGCGCCGAATGGATGAAGTTCCTCGGCCCGATGCCCGAGCCGCGGCCGGAGGTGAAGCTCGAAGAGTTGCGCGCGGCCGACACCGACGACTTCACCCGCCGGCTCGTCCGCTACGAGGGGGAGCCGGGGATCATGGTCGAGGGCTGGTTGTTGCGCCCGAAGAAATCCGAATTCGCGCAAGACGGGAAACTCCCCGCGATCTGCGGATTGCACGCGACGACCGAACTGTCGATCGACCAGATCGCCGGGATCGGCGGCAACCCCACGCGGCAACTCGCCCCGAAGCTCGCCGAGCGCGGGTTCGTCGTGTTCTGCCCCCGCAACTACCTGTGGCAGAGCGTCGAGAACTACAACCAGGCGGTCGCCGCCCACGCGAAGCGCCACCCGGACACGCTCGGCATGCACAAGATGCTCTACGACGCGATCCGCGGCGTCGACGTGCTGGCGAGCCTCGACGACGTGGACGCGAAGCGGATCGGCACGATCGGGCACTCGCTCGGGGCAAAGGAAGTCCTGTATCTTCTCGCGTTCGATGAGCGCGTGAAGGCCGGCTGCTCGAGCGAAGGGGGAATCCTGTTCCGCTCCACGAACTGGGACGCCGAATGGTACCTCGGCCAACGGATCCGCGACGAGAGCTTCCCGCTGAACCACCACCAGGTGCTCGCGCTGTGCGCGCCGCGGCCGCTGCTGGTCCTCGGCGGCGAACAGGGGGGCGGCTCCGCCGACGGCAACCGGAGCTGGGCACTGATTCGCCCGGCCCAGGAGGTCTACGCTCTACACGGCCAACCGGTCCGCCTCGGGCTGTTCAACCACGGCAAGGGGCACGACGTCCCGCCGGAGGCGTACTCGCGAATGGAGGACTGGCTTGTCGAGTACGTGGCGAAGTAGGTCGGCGGCGTTCAGGACGAGCGGATGGAACCATCCGTGGCCGCGCAGCGTCCAACTCCGCCGGGAAATCCAGGGAAGGGGAGGTCCTCGATGTCGTCGAGCGGAAAAGCCGCCGTCGCGATTGCCGCCACGGCGGTCGTCGCATCTCTGCTGTTTCTCGGTTCGTCCGGGACGACGGGGGCCGGGACGACGGGGGCCGGGACGACGCTCGGCTCGGTGCTCGACCGGACCGCGTCGGCCGGCGCGCTCCAGTTGAAAGCGGTCCGCGACGGGGCCGAGGCCGACGTCTGGGTCCGCGGGCCGGGAGAAGTCCGCTGGCAGGAGTCGCCGTCGCGATACCGCATCGCGTCGGGATCGCGACTGCTCGACGAGTCGAAGTTCGTGGTCGCGGGATCGCTGTCGAACGACGGGCGGATCGGCAAGATCGTCGATGCGCAGGGAATCGTCGCGTTGCGTCCGCCGCTCGCGAGGCGCTGGACGCCGGTGACCGGGCCGCTGCTCGTCAAGCCGGGGGACTGGCTGCGGTGCGACGTGCGGGGGGCGAATGCGGCGTCGATCGCGCTCGCGTCGCGGTTCGAAGCGACCGCCGGGCCGGGAACGCTCGTCTGGGTTCTCTACCAAAAGGAGTGACGACTATGGACACCCTATTTACTGTAGTTCTGTTTATCGCCGGTTGGTGCTGTGTGGCATGTGTGGGTTTCTATGGGGCGTTGTCAAATACGGTCCACATGCAATTCCGCAAGAAGATAGCCGAAGAGTCAATCCGGAAGGGTCGCGTTCCAAATGCT
>JBBDNU010000224.1:16170-47558 GCA_040877365.1 Planctomycetales bacterium | reverse complement strand
ACCGTTACCACTTTCGGCTGTACGCGCTCGACGAGGCGCTCGAACTGGCGCCGGGTCTGGAAAAGGGCGAGCTCCTCGACGCGATCGAGGGACACGTGCTCGCCGAGGGGGAACTCGTCGGCACGTACCAGCGTTGAGCAGACCATGCGTGTTGAATTCGGACCGGCGGAGCGCGCGTGTGCCGAACGCCTGATCGAGGCGGCCCTCGCGGAGGACCTCGGCGACGCCGGCGACGTCACCTCCCGCGCGTTGATCGGCGAAGCGGAGCGGGGGGCCGTGCTGGTCAGCGCCCGGCAGCCGGGCGTGCTCGCCGGGGGACCGGTCGCGCGGCTGGTGTTCGCCCGGCTCGATCCGCGCGTCGAGTGGCGGCCGCTGCTCGACGACGGCGCCACATTCGGTACGGGGACCGTCGTCGCCGAGGTCGCCGGCCCCGTGCGCTCGCTCCTCGCGGGGGAACGGGCGGCCCTGAATTTCCTGACGCGGCTTTCCGGCGTGGCGAGCGCCACGCGGCAGTACGTCGAAGCGATCGCCGGGACGCGCGCTCGGATCCTCGACACCCGCAAGACGCTGCCCGGCTGGCGCGCGCTCGACAAGTATGCCGTCCGCGCCGGCGGCGGGACCAACCATCGCGCCGGGCTGTTCGACGCCGTCCTCATCAAGGACAACCATCTCGCGGCCTGGGCGCGTTCCGGCGGCGAGCAGCGTTCGCTCGCCGCAGCCGTGCGCCGCGCGCGGGAGCACGCCCCGTCGGGAATGCCGGTCGAGGTCGAAGTGGACACGCTCGCGGAGTTGGAAGCGGCGCTCGCCGCCGGGCCGGACGTCGTGCTCTTGGACAACATGCCGCTCGACGTTCTCCGCGAGGCGGTCCGCCGCCGCGACGCGGCCGCGCCGGGCGTGCTGCTCGAGGCGTCCGGCGGCGTGACGCTCGCGACGGTGCGCGGCATCGCGGAGACGGGGGTCGAGCGGATCAGCGTCGGGGCGCTCACGCATTCCGCCCCGGCGATCGACCTGGCGTTCGACTGGGCGACCGCCTGAAGGCTGTACTCCAACGCCCGGCGGATGTCGACGCCGGGCGGTCGATCGGTTATGAATGGGGCCGATTCGCCAACAGGCATCTCGAAGGGGAAATCGCCGTGCGCGTGCTCGTCACCGGCGGGGCCGGGTTCATCGGCAGCCACATCATCGACGCCCTGCGGGGGGCGGGGCACGAGCCGTTCGCGCTCGACGACCTTTCGACCGGCGACCGGGCGAACCTCACCGCCGACACGCCGCTGTACGAAGCCGACGTCCGCGACCGCGCGCGGGTCGCGGCGGTGTTCCGCGAGGTCCGGCCGCAGCGGGTCTGCCACCAGGCGGCGCAGATGTCGGTCAGCCGCTCCGTCCGCGAGCCGGCGTTCGACGCCGACGTGAACCTGGTGGGGCTGCTGAACCTGCTCGAGCTGTCGGTGCAATCGGGGGTCGAGCGGTTCGTGTTCGCCTCGTCCGGCGGCGTGCTGTACGGCGACGTGTGCGAGCCGGCCGGCGAAGACCATCCGGCCGACCCGCAGTCCCCCTACGGGATCAGCAAGTGGGCCGGCGAGAAGTACCTCGAGTTCTTCGCCCGCACGCACGGCCTCGCCTCGGCCGCCATGCGGTACGCGAACGTGTACGGCCCGCGGCAGAACCCGCAGGGCGAAGCGGGCGTGGTCGCGATCTTCACGACGACGATGCTCGCCGCCGGCCGGGCGACGATCAACGGCGACGGAAGCTGCGTCCGCGATTACGTCTATGTGGACGACGTCGCGAGAGCGAACGTGCTCGCCCTCACCCGGCCGATCCCGCCCGGCATGACGCCCCTCAACGTGGGGACCGGCCGCGCGACCGACGTGAACGAGCTGGCGGCGACGATCCGCGCGCTGTGCGCCGAACAGCGCCGCCGGGCGAAGCGGGACGGCGAAATCCCCGAGCCACAGCACGGCCCGCCGCGCGCCGGCGACCTGCAGTCGAGCCTCGTCTCGTCCGACCGGATCGGCAAGCTGCTCGGCTGGCAACCGCAGGTCTCGGTTGAAGACGGGCTTCGCCGCACGGTCGCCTGGTTCGCGGAGCAGGAACTGGCGTGAAGGACGCGCATGCCGCCCGATCGAGGTGCGACGTGCGGTGCGGGCAGCGCGTGGCATGGCCACTGCTTTGAGTGGCATGGCCGGTGGGGTGGCATCGCGCGGAAGCGCTCTCATGCGGGGTGGTATCGAGTCGCGATTTCTTCGCTTTGCGCGGCTGTGGGATGGATTGCCAATCCGTCCGCGGGCGGGGCGATGATGGTATCGAATGGCCATTTCTTCGCATTTCGCCCCGCTGGCCGGTCTGAGCGGAGAGGGGCCGGGCCCGTTCGAACCCGGACCGTTCCGCAGTGCCGAACCAGCTTCGGGAACTCCGCCCACCTCTCGCGGTCCGTCGTCGCCGGGCGGGGGTCCTCCGCGGAGCAGTCGGCCGAGTCGCGGCGAGAAGCCGCGGAACGGCGAAAATGGTCGAACGGGCCCAATCGGTCGGACATGTTTCGCCTCGAAGGAACGGTAGGGACGGAGGGGAGAGACCGGTTCGAAGCCGCGAGTTTCGCGGACCGCGCGGCCGTGAAACCGCAGTCCGTACCCGGCGAGAAGCGGCGCGAGTCGTTGGCGCTGCCGTCGGAGTCGGAGATCGACGAAGCGGATGATCCGCTTCACGGCGCGGCGCAAGGTCGCGGCGGATTGCCAACACGCGAGAGCCTCGCGAACGATCCGCGCCCGTTCGGGATCGCCGCCGAGCGAGCGGACGCGCTGCTGGACCTGCTCGCGGAAACGGAGCTTGTAGATGGTCCGCGCGCCGCGGCGCTCGGGGGCGACGAAGCCCTGCGTGCGGAGGGCGTCGAGCTGCGCGGGGGAGAGGCGGAGCGCGGCGAGGACGCGCTGGGCCGTGGCAATCTGTGTCGAACAGGCGTTCATTCGGCGCGCATTCTGGATCCTTTGTCGCCGCCGACGCAAGAGGAGTTCGGAAAGAATCTCGTCGGCAATGAGTTGCCGGATCGCGGTGAGAGTCGTCCCATCAGCGACTCCCGTCGTTTTTCGATTACGAACGAGGGCGAAATCGCTCGAAGGCCCGCGAGCGGGCCGTGTGCCAGTGCGCAATTCGCCACAGGCGGTAGCCGCAGATGCTTGCGGCGGCGGCCGCGACTGCGAACAGCGCGAGCGGCCGCCAGTCGCCACTCCCGGCGAGGCGCACGTCGCCGCCGCCGTTCAGATCCCGCACGTCGCCGAACGGCGGCGGGACGTACCGCACGCGCAGCTCATCGCCGACCGCGACCGGCATGCCCGCAGGCAAATCCGCTCGACCGAAGCCGGGCCTGCCGCGGCCATCGACGAACTGATACAGAGCCGTCGAACGATGGACGGCGATCACCCTCGCCCGGGCGGCGCGCCCCAGCATGGCGTATTTCAACTCCGTCCAGACGAGGCAGCCGCATGCGATGAACAGCACCGCCGTGACGAGCGCCCAGCGAAAGCGGGATGTTTCCAATCGTTCGTTCATTGGCAAACACTACTTGAACCGCCGGACGCTCACTCCGCCTCGATCATCGTATCCGGCAGCGCCTCCCGCAGGCGTGCGACGCCTTCCGGCGTCAGCTTCGTGCCGGCGATCTTCAGCGTCCGCAGGCTCTTGATTTGCGACAGCGGCCCGATCGCGCCGTCCGTCGCCGCCGTCCGGCTGAGGTCGAGAATTTCGAGGCGCGGCACGCGCGACAGGTGAGCGATCCCCTTGTCGGTGATCCGCGTGCCGGCGAGGTCCAGCTCGCGCAGCTCGGTGAAAGCGTCGAGGCTGCGGAGGTTGAGGTCGAGCACGATCGCCGAGGCGAGGTCGATGCGGGTCA
Source organism: Planctomycetales bacterium (assembly GCA_040877365.1). Lineage (GTDB taxonomy): Bacteria > Planctomycetota > Planctomycetia > Planctomycetales > Planctomycetaceae > JBBDNT01. The sequence continues at coordinate 43,678 of JBBDNU010000224.1, read as the reverse complement.
CTTGGCCGTTTTCATCCGCGGTTAGCGTTCCACCCAGCAGGTCGAGCATCGCGGCGGTCCCCCGTTCCCCGGCGACGATTTTCTCCGGCTGGAACGGCGGGGCTTCGTCGCGCGCGTTCCGCTGCTCGAGAATCGCGGCGGCGTCGCGAGCCGCTTCGGCGGGAATCGCCCGCTGCCGTTCGTTAAGCTCCGCAAAGCGACGCTCCATGTCATCGACGAAGGACTGGTTCTCGTCGATCTGCCGGCCGATCCGCGCCAGTGCTTCCTCGTTGAGCTTTGGGGGGGCGAGCGCCTTCTGAAGACGGCGATCTTGCTCCTCGCGGGTGGCGGCGTCGCGGTCCCGTTCGGCCCGCCGCGCATCCATGCGGTTGTAGGTGCGCCAGCCGATCGTCGCGACCTTCAGGGCGATTGCCAGCACGATCAGCGCGCCGACGCCGACGCCGGCCCAGAACTTCGAGCTGCCTCCGGACGAATTATTGCGGCCGGGCTGCGGGAATGACGAGTTGCGGTCCATGTGCGGATTCCTCGGTACGAAGCTCAGGGAGCATCGCCGTTGTTCGTGTCCGTTCGCGGAGCCGGACGCTCACCGCGGAGAATTTCACCGGCCTTGAGCGCGGCCCGCATGCGTTCCGCGTCCTCGTCGGACTGCTGCGACAGGCCGGGCTGCTCCAAGGACTCGGCGGAATTCGGCTGTGCCGAGAACTGCCCCGACAGCGCATCGAGTTCCTCGCGCGACAGTTCCCGTGGAGCCGCCGCCCGACCGTGGGCCGGCCGTTCCGACTCGGACCGCTCGTAGGCGCGGTAGCCGCGGCCGAAAATCTTGAGCACGATGAGGATCACGATCACGGCGCCCCCCGCGCCGCCCCACCAACCCGCACCGCTCCCGCCGCCTGTCGAACGATCGGACTGTTCCGCCATCGCAGTCGCTCCTGATTGGAAGGAGAGAAATTCGTCACCCGCGGCGTCGATTGCGAGTGAACCGGTTCGACTGCTCGATCGCCGCGCGGGCTTCGCGCCACAGCTTCCAGCCAGCGACCGCCACGACCGCCAGCGTGCCGAAGAAGACGACGAGCGCGATCCAGTTCCGATGGCCGGCGAGACGCGATTCCCCCGGCGCGCCGGGGAAATACTGCACCGCGACGGTGTCCGCCTCCGGCAGCGGCCAATCGGTGGATACGTCGTCGCGCTCGAGGCGCAGCGCGCCGTCCTCCTCGGTGAAGCGATACTCGACCTCGAGCTTCGGAACCCTGCGACCGCGGCGGCCGACGGTGTAGGTCTCGCGCACCTCGACCAGTTCCGCCTCCACGGTCCGGCTCCGGAGCGCGTACTGGAGTTCGCTCCACGCGAAGAAGGCGGAGATCAGAAAGGCGACTCCGGAAATCAGGAGCCACTTGAACCGTGCCAGTTCGGCTTCTTCATCCATCGCCAGGACCTTCCTGAATCGTGTCGGCAGTGGTCCGCAACGGGCGCATCGATCGGCGCGCCCGATGCCTCATTCACCGTTCCCGATCGAACCGGCCTCGATGCTACCGGTTGCCAGGTCGCGATGCACGAAGAGTTTTCGGGAAATCCCGAATTGCCGCAGGGCCGATCAGAACAGCCGCCGGCCGCCGTTCTCTTTCGGCGGGTCGAGCTCGAGGTGGCGGTACGCGGCGGCGGCGATCATGCGGCCGCGCGGCGTGCGCTGGATCAGGCCGCCCCGCAGCAGGAACGGCTCGATTTCGTCCTCGAGCGTGTCCGACGGGACGTCCATCGTGTGGGCGATCGCCTGGATCCCCGCCGGGCCACCCGTGAACACGTCGATCAGCGTCCGCAGATAGCGGCGATCGAGCTCGTCCAGGCCGAGCGCGTCGATCCCTTTCATCGCCAGCGCGTCCCCGACGAGGGTCTCGGTGATGCGGCCGTCGGCGGCGCGGGCGTCGGCGAAGTCCCGCGTCCAGCGGAGGAGATTGTTCGCCTTCCGCGGGGTCCCGCGGCTGCGGAGGGCGATGATCGCCGCCGCCTCCGCGGTGATCTCGGTCCGCAGCTTCGTCGCGTTGCGGCGGACGATCTCGGCGAGGTCGTCCACGTCATAGAAGTCGAGCTGCTCGCGGTTCACGAAGCGGTCCCGCAGGGGCGCGGTGAGCATCCCGCTGCGGGTCGTCGCGCCGATCACCGTGAACGGCTGGAGCTTCATGTTGATCGTCCGGGCGTTCAAACCGTCCCCGAGCGTGATGTCGACGCGGAAGTCCTCCATCGCCGGGTAGATGAACTCCTCGACGGTCGGAGGCAGCCGGTGGATCTCGTCGATGAACAGCACCGAGCCGTAGGAGGCGTTCGTGAGATACGGGAGCAGGTCCTTGGGCGCGGAGAGCGACGGTCCGGAGGTGATCTGCATCTCGACGTCCAGCTCGCGGGGGATCACGGTGGCGAGGGTCGTCTTGCCCAGCCCCGGCGGGCCGGCGAACAGCAGATGGCCGAGCGGCTCGCCGCGCTTCTTCGTGGCGTCGAGCATGATCGTCAGGCGTTCGACGACCTTCCGCTGGCCGACGACGTCGGCCAGCCGGCGGGGGCGGAGTTCCTCGTCGAACCGCTGCTCGTTGGGGTCGCGCGTGCCGGCGCGGACCGCGTCCTCCGCCGGGTCGTCCTGTCCAGTCACCGTCGTCTCGCGCACCATCGCAGGGTGAATTCCGCGTCCATGTCGGCCAATGTCGACGTCCACGATAGCCGGTTCGGGGGGAACACGGAAGAGGACCGCGACTGCAACTTGACGCCGCCCCCGTCGAACCGCGAATGCGCGCGACCGGCAGCATCCGCCGCCGGTCGCCCGCGCGTCAGCCGTGCGACCGATCGAGCGCCGGGACGGGCGCGTGGAACGGCGCGGGATCGCGGGCGTGTTCCGAGTGCTCGGCCCCTTTCCACCAGGCGGCGACGCGGAGCGCGATCGCGCCCAGGTCGTCGAAGAACGAGTACAGCACGGGGATCGCCAGCAGCGTCAACAGCAGCGACAGCGTCTGCCCGCCGACGGCGAGCACGGCGATCGAACGCCGCTCCTCGGCCCCCGGCCCGGTCGCGATCAACAGGGGCAGCAACCCGGCGACGAAGGAGAGGGTCGTCATCAGGATCGGCCGCAGCCGGTCGCGGTTCGCCTGGATGATCGCGTCGTATCGTTCCAGCCCCTGCAAGCGGAGCGCGTTCGTGTGGTCGATCTGCAGGATCGACGCCTTCTTCACCACTCCGAACAGCACGAGGATGCCCAGCGCGGAGTACAGGTTGAGCGTCTCGCCCCCCCAGTACAGGCTCAGCAGGCCGAAGGGGACGGCGAGCGGCAACGAGAGCAGGATCACCAGCGGGTGCACGAGGTGCTCGTACTGCGCCGCGAGCACGATGTACATGAAGATGAACGAGAGGACCACGGTCCAGCCCAAATCCGCCAGCGTCCGCTCCAGCTCGCGGCCGCCGCCGAGCACCTGCGTGTTGACCCCCGGCGGGATGCCGATCTCCGCGGCGGCCTGATTCATCGCCGCGATGCGGTCGGTGAGGGCATAGCCGCCGACGATGTTCGCGCGGACGGCGACCATCTTCTGGCGGTTGTAGCGGTCGATGCGGGAGGCGGCCTGGCTGTACTCGAAGTTGACGACGTTGTCGATGCGGGTGAGGGGGACGCCGGAGTCGTCGCCGGCGGAGAGCGCCGCCCCGGCCCCCGGGGGGGCGCCAGGGTTGGCGGGGACGAACAGTTGCGACATGGATTGCACGTCGCCGCGATCGACGCCGACCAGCCGCAGCTCGACGTCGTAAGCGTCGTCGACGGTCTTGTCGCGATAGCGGGAAACGCGGTCGTCCCCGCCGACGCCGACGCGGAGCGTGTCGGCGATGTCGCGGACCGAGACGCCGAGGGCCGCCGCCCGCTCGCGGTCGGGCGTGACGAGCAACTCGGGGTTGTCGATCTGCAGGGTCGTGAAGACGTCGACGATTCCCGGAATGGTCTGCGCCTTGTCGCGGAGCTGCGTGCTGAATTCAAGGAGCTGGTCGATATCGGGACCGGTGATCGAGAAGTCGATGTCCACCGGCGCGCCCTGCCGCAGCGACGTGAGATTGCGGACCGAGACCCGCACGTCGGGGATCGCGTTCAGCCGGCTTCGGACCTCGGCCATCTTCTCGCGCTGGGTGAAGTTCCCGCGGAAGGCGGCCCCGGGGTCGCCCGCCAGTAGTCCGCGAAAGAACCGGCCGACGGAAAACGTCCGCTCGTTGCTGTCGATCAGCCGGATGTAGTGCTCGGCCTGGTTGACGTCGCGGAAGCCGCCCCGCCCGATCGTCGTCAACACCGTCTGCACGCCGTCGAGGTTCAGGAGTTGGGCCTCGGCGGCGTCGATGGTTTCCTTCATCGAAGCCAGGTTCGCCCCCTGCCGGGCCTCGAGGCGGATTTCGAACTCCGATTCGTCGACGTTCAGCGGAATGTAGTCCTGCTGGACGAGGGCGTAGAGCGGGATGTTGCTGAGCATCACCCCGATCGCGACCGCCAGCACCACCCAGCGGTGCTTCATCGACTTCTGGAGCAGCCACAGATAGGCCGTCTCGATGATATGGTAGAAGCCGCGGCGCGAGGCGGGACCGCCGGGGCCCGGCAACCCCCGCTTCAGGAGCTTGCTGCACATCATCGGCGTGAGCGAGAAGCTCACGAGCATCGAGATCAGGATCGCCACGGTCGCGGTCATCCCGAACTGGAACAGCATCCGCCCGGTGACGCTCGACAGGAACGACACCGGCAGGAACACGATCACCAGCGAGAGCGTGGTGGCGAGGACGGCGAGGCCGATCTCCTTCGTCCCCGCGATGGCCGCCTCGAAGGGCCGCATCCCTTTCTCTTCGATGCAGTGGAACACGTTCTCGAGCACCACGATCGCGTCGTCGATGACCACGCCCACCATCAGCACGAGCGCGAGCATCGTCACGTTGTTGAGCGTGAACCCGAACAACCGCATGAAGGCGAAGGTGGCGATGATGGAAGTCGGGATCGCCACCGCCGCGATCAGCGTGGACCGCCACGACCGCATGAACAACAGCACGGTGATGCAGGCCAGGATGCTCCCCGAGATCAGGTGCCGTTCGATCTCGTGCAAGGCCTCGACGATGTACCGCGACTGGTCCTGGATCACGGTGACTTGGACGTCGTCCGGGAGCAGGTCGCGGCAGCGGGGGAGCAGGGCCTTCACCCCGTCGATGACGGCGACCGTGTTCTCGCCGGACTGCCGCTGCACCTGCAGCACGACGGCCGGCTTCCCGTCGAGCCGGGCCAGCGTGCGGACCTCCTTCGTCGCGTCGCGGACTTCGCCCAGGTCGCTCAGGCGGACCGGCGTGCCGTCGACCGTCGCGACGACGAGATCCGGGAAGTCGCGGGAGTGCTCGACGCGGCCCAGCGTGCGGAGCGCGCGTTCGCGAAGGCCCTCGTCGATCCGTCCGCCGGGCACTTCCGCGTTCTGGCGGACCAGCGCCTCGCGGACTTGCAGGATCGAAAGCTGATGGGCCGCGAGCCGCCGCGCGTCGACCTCGACCTGCACCGCCCGGTCGGCCGCGCCCGCGATCGAGACTTCGCCGACGCCGTGCGAGGACTCGATCACGTTCTTCACGTAGCGGTCGGCGAGCACGAACAATTCGCGCGACGTGCGGGGACCGGAGAGGGCCAGCGTGAGGACCGGCGAGGACTCGAGGTCCCGTTTCTGGACGACCGGCGGGTCGATCCCCGGCGGCAGCCGATTGCCGATCCCCGAGACGGCGTCCCGCACGTCCTGCGTGGCCGCGTCCGCGTTCCGGTCCAGCCGAAAGGTCACCATGACCATCGATTGGCCGTCGCGGGAGATCGAGCGGAGCTCCTCGATTCCCGCGACCGTGGCGATCGCGTCCTCGATGACCGCGCTGACTTCCGATTCGACCTCCTGCGCCGCCGCGCCGGGATAGGTGGTGCGGACCATGATCTGGGGGAGGTCCATGCTGGGGAAGCGGTCGACCCCCAGCGATGGAAAGGCGGCGACCCCGGCCACGATCAACGCCAGGATGAGCATCAAGGCGAAGACGGGCCGCTTGACGCAGATTTCGGCAAGCCAGTACACGGTGCAAGTCCCGGTTCAATCAACGCGCTGCCGCTGAATTCGACGCAAAGACGCAAAGAAACGCAAAGGCAGGAGGATCGAGGATGGAGGATGGAAGATGGAGGATGGAACAGGGGCCGGTCTCTCTGCGAAACGGAGGCGATCGACCGCCGTCGAAACTTTTCTTGCCTTCCTTTCTCTGCGCTCTCGGCGTTCTCTGCGGTTGGAAGGTTCTTCCTTTGCGCTTCTTTGCGCCCTTTGCGCCCTTTGCGTCGAGACCCGCCGTGTTCGATCGCGACGCTCACTCGGAACCGTTCCCCGATGATTCCGGTGTGGTGGGGCGGCCATCGCGGCGGCCGATGATCCCTTCCGCTCCGATCGGGACGGGAAGCGGCTTGATCGTCGCGACCCGCCCCATCCTGCCGTCCCGCAGGATCACGTCGCCGGCGGACAGCCCGTGGAGGATCTCGATCCCCGACGGGCGACGCAGCCCGGTCAGCACTTCCTGCTCGGCCGCCACGCCGTCGACCAGCTTCCACACCTTCTCGGCCCCGGCGAACTCGACGACAGACGAGCCGGGAACCACGATCGCCCGCGCCTGCGGATCGATCACGACCTCGGCCTCGGCGAACAGGCCGGTCCGCAATCCGCGGTCGGAGTTCGGCACCGCCGCCTCGAACAAGAGCGACCGGCTCCGCAAATCGAGCGACGGGCTGATCCGCGTCACGTGGACGGTCCGCGGCTCCGCCACCGACTCGATCCGCAGGGTCACCTCCTGCCCGACCGCGAGCGCCTGCGCGTGCCGCTCCGGCATCGCCCCGCGGAAGCGGAGCACGTCCGACCGGACCACGGTGGCGATGGCGTTTCCGACCTGCACGTAGGCGCCGGGCGCGACCTGCCGCTGCTGGACGAGGCCGTCGAAGGGGGCCCGGATCACGGCGTCGCGGAGGCGTTCGCGGGCCAGCGACAGCTCCGCCTGCCGGACCCCGATCAGGGCGAGTTTCTCGTGCACCGCGTTGATCGCGGAGGCGTGTCGCGCTTCGGCCACGCGCGACGCCGCGGCGATCTGGTCGAGCTCGGCCTGGGTGATGGCGTTTAGCCCCCGCAGGCGTTTCGCCCGCTCGAGGTTCGCCTGCGCTTCGTCCAGCAAGGCCCGTTCCTGCCGGACCGGCGGGGAGTTCTGCGGATCGAGCTGATCGACCGCTTGTTCGGGCGCAAGGCCCACCGCCGACCGCGCCTGGGCGAGCTGGGCCTCCGCCTGTTCGACCTGCAACCGGAACTCGACTTCGTCCAGCGTGACGAGAGGATCACCCGCCCGGACCGGATCGCCGAGATCGACGTGCACCTGCGCGACGCGCCCCGCCACCTTCGATCCGACCACGCTGACCTCGTCCGCGATCAGGCTCCCCTGGCTGCGGACGATCGTCGGCCACCGCTGCGGCTCGATCGTCAGCACCGCCGCGTCGAGCGCGGGCAGCGGCGCCTTCGTCCCTTCCGCCGGCCCGTCGGGCGATCGACCGCAGCCGCACGCCGCCCAGCCGCCGCACGCCAGCAGCACGCGCAGCGCCTGCGAACGGAGCGGCTTCCACGCTGAATGACACGACGGTCCCATCGGCGGCGGCTCGTTTCTGGAAGGATCGCGGCCGCGGAACGGCAGCGATGGCGAATGAATCTCCAAGAGGCGGCGGACGGAGATTCGGAAGGGGCGGCTCGTCGTCCGCACGCTCTATCGGAACGCATCCGCCCCCTGCCCGTCAACTCCCCGAGCAGGGAAATCCGGGCCGATCGACTTTCAGGAGGGATTGCGGCCGGGCGGGTGCGTCGCGAACAGTCCCGAAACGTTTGCCGGCGCAGGGTGACGCGCCCTGCAGCCAAGCTTTCACAAGTCATTCCGGCGCGGAACGTTCGCGCTTCGCCCGCGGCAGCGCCCGCCCCGCCAGCGCGCCGGTCGGGCGCCCGTCCAAGATCGCCGGCTGCCCCGCCACGAACACGTGGCGGCAACCCTCCGAATAGCGGTGCGGCGACTCGAACGTCGCCGCGTCGCGGAACCTCTCCGGATCGAACACGACGATGTCGGCCATCCATCCCTCGCGCAGGTAGCCGCGATCGACGAGGCCGAGAATGTCCGCCGGCAGGCCGCTCGCGCTCCGCACCGCCTGTTCGAGCGGCAGGACTTTCTCGGCGATGGCGTACCGGCCGATTTTGCGGGAGAAGGTGCCGTAGCTGCGGGGATGCGGCCGGCTCGCGTCCGGCAGGAACGCGTTCCCGTCGGAGGCGGTGGCGACCCACGGAAGCTGCATCGCGAAGCGGACGTCCTCCTCGCTCATCCCGAAGTTGACGATCGCCGCGCCCCCGCGGCGAGTGATCTCCTCGACGAGGGCGAGGGGCGTCTTATTCTCCTTCCGGGCGATCTCGGCCAGGTGCAGGCCGGTCCAGTCGCCGCGGGGCGCGTAGCGGGCGATGCGAATGACCGCCCCATCGTCCCGCAGCTCGAGCTTTTTCGCGATCTCTTCCTTGAGGCGTGGGGCGACTTCCGCGTCGTCGAAGCGGGCGACGAGCGCCTTCTGTCCGCCGGCGCGGGCCCAGGTGGGGATGAGCGTCGCCTCGAGCGACGTGCTCGAGGCGGTGTAGGGATACTGGTCGGCAGTGACGATTTGCCCCTTCGAGCGGGCCTCCTCGATCATCCGCGCCGCGTGGCGGACCAGCCCCCACGCCTCGCGGCCGCTCGCCTTGAAGTGCGAGACGTGGACCGGCAGCTCGGCCCGGCGGCCGATCGCGAGCGCCTCGTCGATCGACGCCAGCAATTCGAGCCCCTCGCCGCGGATGTGGCTGGCGTAGATCCCGCCGTGCGCGCCGACGACCTTCGCGATCTCGACGAGTTCGTCCGTGTCGGCGTAGCTGCTGGGGACGTAGATCAGGCCGGTGGACATGCCCCAGGCGCCGTCGCGCATCGCCCGCTCGGCGAGCTGCTTCATCCGCGCGAGTTCCTCCGGCGTCGCCTTCCGCTGCGCCTCGCCGATGACCTCGCGCCGCAGCGTCCCCTGCGGGAGCAGGTGGATGACGTTCGTGCCGGCGCCGGCGGCGTCGATCTTCGCGAAGTAGGCGCGGACGTCGATCGGCCCCGAGCCGCAGTTCCCGGTGACGATCGTCGTGCAGCCCTGCGTGAGGAAGTTGACGTTGGCCCGCGTGCGGGGGGAGATGATGCCGCCGTCGCTGTGATTGTGCAGGTCGATGAACCCCGGCGCGACGATCAGCCCGCGGCAGTCGATGACGGAATCGGCCTCGCCGTCGAACTTGCCGACGGCGACGAGCGTTCCTCCGCGGATGGCGACGTCGCCGGCGACCCCCGGCTGGCCGGCGCCGTCGACGATCGTGCCTCCCTGGAGCAGCACGTCGGCCCGCGCCGGCTCCGCGGCGGCGACGGCGTCGAGCGGCCCGATCGCGAGCGCCAGCGAACCGAGGATCGCGGCCATCGACGGAGCGAACGGCAATCGCAGGGATGTCTCACGCATGTCCCGGCCCTTGCGGAAATCTCATTTGGGGAGTTTCGTCGAGTGTCGCGCCGATCGTGCGCGATGCGGCGCCGCCGTGTCAAGCTCTGGCCCGAACCGCGTCAGTCGACTTCCAACCGGCGGAAATGGCCGGCCTGCGCCCACTCGCGGAACCACGCGCCGACGTGCGATGCCAGCTCGTCGAAGTCCCCCTCCCAGGCGGCGGCCGTCCGTTCGAGCGCATCGCCCACCGACGCCCCCTCGGAGAGGGCTTCCAGCAGCGCGAACTGCGGGAACGACAGCGGCGCGCGGCGGACAACGTAGTCCCGCCGCGTGATCACCAGCCAGGTCGGCGACGGGGCCGGGATCTCGGCGTTCGACTGCTTCCGCACCGCGGTCGCATATTCATGCACCGGGTAGCGGAACGCCGCCAGCCGCAGGCACTCGACGAGGACGAGCCGGCATCGCGGCCACGCTTCCGGGGACACGGCCTGCAAGTCCGCCGGCTGCAACAGACGCTCTCTTTCGATCCCCGGTCCGTCGAAGACTTCGCTGTAGGTCCGCTCGAGCGTGGCGAGGTCGATCAGGAAGTCGGTCCAATCGGCTGGAGTACAGCCTTCAGGCTGCACCGGACAGGCTGAAGCCTGAACTCCAGCGGCCGGGGACAGCTCCAGTGACGAGTGACGAGTGACGAGTGACGAGTCAGGCGCGTCGCCCGTGTTCCCGTCACTCGTCACTCGTAACTCGTCACTTCTCCCTTCCGGCCTCGTCTCGCGAAGATATTGCGGAAAATGCGCCCCGAGCTCCGCGAGCGTGTAGCTCCGCGACGGATAGCTCTGCAAGTAGCCGAAGGCGAATCCGTCGAACACCTCCTGACCGACGGCGTGAACGAACGCGGGAAATTCCTCGCGGAGGCACTCCAACAGCCGGGCGTAGTAGGCGTTCGCGTAGATTTCCAGACGGCCGATCGCGTCGAGCGATTTCGAGCGGGGAACGACGCGCTCCGCCTCTGCGGGCGCAACGTCGATCTTCGCGCGGGCGGCTGCGGAGTCGATGCCCGCGGCCACTCCCTCGGGATGCGTGATGACCGCCTGCATCCATTCCTGGATCGTCCGCAGCTCGCGCGGGTCGCCGGTCATTCCACGTCCGCCGTGATGAAGGCCGCCGGGTGCGGCACCGTCTCCGCGCCGGATAGCCGGCGGACAACGGTCCGCCGGCCCGCTGACGATCGCGGTTCGATCGGCGCGCCGCCGGGCCGACGTTTCGGCCCGGCTATTTCCTCGCGGGCCTTGAGGACTTCCGCGTGCAGCACCGGGAACTCGGGGATCTTCGCGTCCCATTCGAGCAGCGTCGAGGCGCCGCCGGTCAGCTCGTGCGCCCGCCGATACAACTCCCACACCGGGTCGATCACCGCGCCGTCGTGCGTGTCGATCAGGTGCGTGCGGCAGTTCGTGTGTCCGGCGAGATGAAACTGGACCACCCGCTCGTGGGGCACGTTCTCCAAAAACTCGACCGGGTCGAAATCGTGGTTTTTCGCCGAGACGTACACGTTGTTCACGTCCAGGAGCAGCCCGCAGCCGGTCTCCTCCGCGAGCCGCGTCAGGAACTCCCACTCGGGCATCGTCGAGGCGGCGAACGTGACGTAGCTGCTCGGGTTCTCGAGCACCAGCGGCCGCTCGAAATGGTCCTGCACGGTCCGCACCCGATCGGCGACGTGGGCGAGCGTCGCCTCGTTGAAGGGGATCGGCAACAGGTCGTGCGAGTTGCGGCTGGCGACCCCGGTCCAGCAGACGTGATCGGAGACCCAGCGGGCATCGACCGCGCGGGCCAGCTCGCGGACCCGCGTCAGATACTCGAAATCGAGCGGGTCCGTGCTGCCGATCGACAACGACACCCCGTGCATCACGATCGGATAGCGTTCGGCGATCTGCTCGAGGACGTACCGCGGCCGGCCGCGGGAGTCGATGTAGTTCTCGGAAATGATCTCGAACCAATCGACGGCGGGCTCGTGCTCGAGGATATGCGCGTAGTGCACCGAGCGCAGCCCGACGCCGAGGCCGAGATTGGGATGTCCGAGTCGGGGTTCGATCATGGGACCATTCGCTGCGATCCGCCGTGTACTCGACTCGATCGACGGATCGTTTTTTCATCCACGGATTACGCAGATTTCGCCGATTTTCGGAAGTAAGTTGGGTTCGACCTCTCGCCGCGACTCGAACCGGCTCGATCTTCCGAATTCGAATCCGTGAAATCTGCGTAATCTGTGGATCGTTCCTTCGGCATTCGGATTCAAGATTTCGATGGCGCGGGACCGACCTTTTTGTTCTTCTCCGCCATCCGCTTCTCGAAGGCCTCGCGGGCCTTCTTCCAAGTGTCCTCCGCGACCATCGGGACGGCGCATTCGCCCTTCCTCTTGCAGGCGTTCGCCCCGGCGGACTCCCCGCAGCCGCCGAGGTATTTGCACTCGTTTTCCGTGTGGCAGGTGTGCTCCTTCGTCGTCGCGCACGTTCCCTGGCCGGCGCAGGCGTTGTTCTTCGACTTGCCGAGGTTCTTGCACTGATTGAGACCGCGGCAGGCATGGACGCCGGGCTTCTCGCCGCCGACCAATTCCTTGCCGGAGGGATCGGCCGCGGCGACGGCGTTGTCGGCGTTCACTGCCGTGCTTGCGTCCTGACCTCCTTTGCCGCACCCGACTATGCTACCGGCCACGGCGCCGCCGAAGGCGGCGGCGGCGAGGCGGTGGAAATCGCGGCGACTCAGCGCGTCGCGTGACATGGCGTTCCTTCTCGTTCGTGAATTTCCGATGGCGATGGGGCGAATCACCTCGCCCGCGCTTCGTCCTCTCCATCCTCATCACACCGAACCGCCGCGCGATCGTCAAGGCGACCTCGCCAGAATTGACATCCGCCCCCCGTGCGATACGTTGAGCACGCGGCGCTCCACCTGCACCGTCATTCCCGCGCAGGCGGGAACCCAGTGCCGTCGCTTGCCGCGATTCGGATCCGGAGGCCGCCGTGCGCGCCCTGATGTACCGCTTGTGGCCGGTCCTGCTCGCCGTGATTCTCAGCGGCTGCGCGGGGGAAGCGGGCGACGAGCGCCCGCTGCTGCGGTGGGGCGCCGATCGCGAAGGGGGCGGGCCGTTCATCTATCCGCCGGAGGAGGACCCGGGCGGCATCGTGGGGTTCGAGGTCGATCTGGCCGCCGCGCTCGCCGGCGAAATCGACCGCGCGCCCCGCTTCACCCAGGGGCAGTGGGACCAGTTGCTCGCGATGCTCTCCCGCGCCGATTGCGACGTCGTCCTCAACGGCTACGAGTACACCCCCGCCCGGGCGGAACGATACCTCGCGAGCATTCCGTATTACATCTACGAGCTGGGGCTCGCCGTTCGCCGCGACGATGAGACGCTTCGCGGCTGGGACGACCTGAACCGGCCGCGCCCCGACGGCGGACGGCGAACGATCGCCGTGCTCACCGAGTCCGCCGCCGACCATTACGCGACCGAGCGGTTCGGGGGCGCGTGCGACATCCGCCGCTTCGACGGCAGCACCGAGGCGCTGCACCTGTTGCAGAACGGCCAGATCGACGCGACGATCCAGGACCTGCCGATCCTCGACTTCTACATCACGCGCGAGCGCCAGTACCCGCTGCTCGAAACGGTCGGCCCGGAGGTCGCGCCCGGATATTACGTCGTCTATGCGCGGCCGGAGGATCGCGAGTTGATCGAGCAGGTCAATCAGGCGATCCGGCGACTGTACGATTCGGGACGCTTGGAGGAGATTTACGAGCGGTACGGCATCTGGAACGAGACGCAGCGGACTCTCCCGGAGGTCTGGGAGACGTGGGACTCGTCGTTGCGAAGCTCGGCGACGGGGACGCGGGAGAAGCTCGCCCGGTGGATCGTGCCGCTGCTCAAGGCCTCGCTGGTGACGATCGCCCTGGCGTCGCTGTCGATGCCCCTGGCGATCGCGATCGGGTTGTTCGTGGCGATCGTCCGCGCGTGGGACTCGCCGGCGCTGGGAGGATCGCCGGAGAGCGCGTCGCTCCCGCTGCGGCCTGTGCGGTGGTTGTGCACGCTGTACGTGGAGGTCGTCCGCGGGACGCCGCTCGCGTTTCAACTGTTCGTGATCTTCTTCGTGCTGCCGGAAGCGGGGATCCACATCAGCGCGTTCTGGGCGGGGGTGGTCGGGCTGGCAATCAACTACTCGGCCTACGAGGCGGAGATCTTCCGGCTGGGGATCCAGGCGATTCCCCGCGGGCAAATGGAGGCGGCGCTGTCGCTGGGAATGTCGCGACCGATGGCGGTCTACGCGGTGATCCTGCCGCAGGTCGTGCGGGTCGTGCTGCCGGCGACCGCCAACGATTTCATCGCGCTGTTCAAGGACACGGCGGTCTGCTCGGTGATCGCCGTCGAGGAGCTGTCCAAGCAATACTCGATCGGCGCGAAGAGCACCGGGCTGTTCATCGAGCTGGCCCTGATGGCGAGCGTGCTGTACCTCGCGATGAGCTACCCGCTGTCGCTGTTGTCGGGATGGCTGGAGCGGCGGCTGGCGGGAGGAAAATAAGCCCGCCGGCCACGCCCGGCGGGATCGCGGGCAGTAGGCAGTAGGCAGTAGGCAGTAGGCAGTCGGCAGCATGGACTACGGCAATTGACAACGGACAACTGACAGCGGACAACCGAATGCTTCGCGTCTCCAATCTCATCAAATCCCACGACTCCCGGCCCGTGCTCCGCGGCGTCTCGTTCGCGCTCGAGCGCGGGGAGGTCGGGGCGCTGATCGGACCGTCCGGCTCCGGCAAGAGCACCTGCCTGCGGTGCATCAACGGGCTCGAAACCTTCGAGCAGGGGGAGATCGCCGTCGGCGATCTGCAGGTCCCGGTCGGGGCCTCGGCGCACGAGCGGCAACGGCGGCTGCTCGCGATCCGCCGCCGCGTGGGGATGGTCTTCCAGCAATTCCACCTGTTTCCCCACCTGACCGTGCTGGGAAACGTGATCGAAGCGCCGGTGCGCGTGCTCGGGTTGCCGCGCGACGAGGCGGCCGCCCGCGCGAAGGAACTGCTCGACCGCGTGGGAATGGGGGACCGGCTGGAGAGCCGGCCGCAGCAGCTTTCCGGCGGTCAGCAGCAGCGGGTCGCGATCGCCCGGGCGCTCGCCATGCGGCCCGAGCTGATGCTGTTCGACGAGCCGACGAGCGGCCTCGACCCGAAGCTGGCGGGGGAAGTCCTCGCCGTGATGGCGGATCTCGCGTCGCAGGGACAGACGATGCTCGTCGTCACGCACTCGATGAGCTTCGCCCGCCGGGTGGCGACGACGGTGCTCGTGATCGCCGAGGGGGTGATCGTCGAGAGCGGGCCGCCGCCGGACGTCCTCGACCAGCCGCAGCATCCGGCGACGCGGGAGCTGCTGCAATCGGCCGATGCGTAGCCGCGAGTTCGTTCCGGCGAAATACGTCGCGCCGAATCGGGTCCATGGCTGTGATCTCTTCCGCACGGCATGTTCGATTCGGGCGTCCGCGCGAATCGCGCCTCCTGCCGGCCCTTCGGGCCTATCGCCACGATTCACGCACCCGAGCCCCCGCCCTGACGGGCGGGGCTAACGCCTGTCGGCCCTCCGGGCCTGGCGCAGCATGAGGCCGAACTTGAGGTTCAACCCGCGGAGCTTGGGAACGAGATGAGCTACTCGGAACCGTCCGCCCGGCGATCGCGGGCCGGACCGCCCGGCGTATGCTCCTCGGCCTCGCCGTCCGGCGTCGTAGCCGGCATCCACCAGCCCCAGACGAGGTACTGGAAGGCGGCAAGGAACAGGAACCCGAGCGGGAGCAGGGCGAGGGCGAGCATCGCCGGGATGACGATCGCCATCAGCACGATCAGCCCCCCCGCCAGGAACAGCACGACCCCCAGGGCGACGAACGTCCCCGCGTTCCGCTCCGCGGCGCGGGGGCCTCGGCCGTTCCACTCGTTGCGCGGGATCATGAGTCATCCTCGTTCCGCGGCGCGGTCTCGGCGTTTGGGCGCGACGTGCGGCTGGAACCGACTATAGCGAGGCCTCCGCCCGCGGGACAATTGGCAGGGCTGGTCGGTCTTTCCAGAGAGGCGCCACGCCCCGACGCTTCGGTCAGGGCGCGGTCGTGGGGCAGGCTTTCCAGCCTGCCGCTCGGGCAGACAAGGATGTCTGCCCCACGCTCCTACGCCCTTCGCTGACTCAGGGCGTGCCAGCCCGCGGGACGGATTCGGCCGTTTGACATTCCCGGAGGCGCTCATCAACATGAGAGGCGGCCCTCGTCAACTTCCCCCGCAACTCGACGCCGTCCATGACGACCCTCTCTCGCCCGCCGAAAATCCAGCACGACTTCCGCCGCGCCGCGATCCTGTTCGCCGGCGGTCCCGCGCCCGCCGCGAACGCCGTGATCTCCACCGCCGCCGTCTCCTTCCTCCGCAATGACATCGAGGTGCTGGGGATCCTCAACGGCTACTCGAACCTGGTGCAGTACGGCCCTGGGCACGTGATGGAGGAAGGGCGGGACTACATCCGCATCACGCACAGCACGCTGAAGCGGTCGCGGAACAGCCAGGGGATCATCATCGGCACGGCCCGGACCAATCCCGGCAAGCACATCGGCTCGCCCGAGCACCTGAGCGACCCGCAGCGCGTCGAGCCGTTGAAGAAAGTCTACGACGCGCTGTGCGCGCTCGAGGTCGACGCGCTCGTCTCGATCGGCGGGGACGACACGCTGAAGACGGCCAACAAGCTGCACCTCTATCAGCAGCGCCTGCCGGAGGGGAGCCGCCGGATTCCGGTCGTCCACGTCCCGAAGACGATCGACAACGACTACGCGGGGATCGACTTCACCTTCGGCTATTTCACCGCGGTGGAGACGCTTGCCGGCGAAATCCGCAACCTGCTGTACGATGCCGAGGCGTCGAAGAGCTACTTCATCGCCGAGACGATGGGCCGCAGCGCCGGCTGGCTGGCCTACGGGGCGGCGATCGCCGGGGAAGCGAGCCTGGTGATCAGCGTCGAGGACATTGCCGAGGACACCACCGGCCGCTACCGCCGGGAGGAGCAATCGACGCACCCGGAGACGGGCGAAACCCGGACCCGCGTCACGATGGACGTCGACCAGGTCGTCCAGCGGATCGTGCGGACGATCCGCGTCCGCGAGGAGGAAGGGAAGGAATTCGGCGTGATCGTGCTGGCCGAAGGGCTGGCCGAATATCTCCCTGCCGACGACCTCGCCGGCGTCCCCCGCGACGAGCACGGGCACATCTCCGTGTCGCACATCGACCTGGGAAAGAAGTTCGCCCTCCGCGTGGCGGCGGAGTACGCGCGGCAGACGGGGCGGAAGCGGAAGGCGACCGGTTTGCAGCTCGGGTACGAGTCGCGCTGCGCGCAGCCGCTGGCGTTCGACGTGATGTTGGGGAGCCAGCTCGGGGTGGGGGCGTACCGGGCGCTCGTCGAGCAGCGGAAGTCGGGGGTGATGGTCTCGGTGCTGGGGCAGCTCGACCTGCACTACGTGCCGTTCGAGCAACTCGTCGATCCCGAGACGCTCGTGACGGTCGTCCGCTACGTGAAGCCGGCGTCGGACTTCCACAAGCTGGCGCGGTTTCTCGAGACGTACGTCAACGAGTGACGGTACTTGCAAGACCGCGATGCCGTCATTCCCGCGCAGCGCCTGCCCCCAGCGAAGGCGGGGGCGGGAATCCAGCCCGTCGCGCGCGCCGCTGGATGCCCGCCTTCGCGGGCATGACGCGCCGTCGCGAATTTGGAAGTACTGAATAACGGCGTAGGAGCGCGCCGCCGTGGTGCAAGCTGCCGGCTTGCATCGCGGCCTGTGGATCGACCACGTCGAAGGCAAGCTGGCAGCTTGCCCCACGGGCCGGCGAGCTTGCCCGGCGACTTCCGCGACGGACCGAAGCGGGTCGTCGACTCACAGCAGCCATGCGGCGAGCGCGAGGGCCCCGACGGCGGCCGCGGTCAAGGCGATGATCCACGTCCTCGTTCGGCCGCGCGCGGCGCGGTCGCGGCCGGCTTCCGCAGCGCCGCCGGGATCGTCCGCGCGCTCGATGCGAAAGCTGTGCACTTTGCCGATCGTCAGCACCCCGCCGACCGGCAGCGGCGCCTCCGGCTGGACCTTCCGGCCGTCGATGTGCACGCCGTTCTTGCTGCCGAGATCCACCACGTGCCACGCCTCTCCCACGTAGCGCAGCTCGCAGTGCCGGCCGGAGACGGCGCTGTACGGGAGGATGACGTCGCACTCCGGCAGGCGGCCGAGCAGCAGCCGCGGCTTCTCGAGCGGGATGGGCATGCCGCCTTCGACCGGCACGAGGCGGTAGCCGGAGACGGGAATCGTGAACTGCTCGACGATGTCCCCCGCCTGCACGGCGGAGATGGGAACGTGCGAGCCGCTGGGGCGGCTCGAATCGAACGGATCGTCCAGCGAGATCGACGAGCGGGAGGCGCGCGTGTCTCCGGCGCCGACCAGCGTTTCCTGCCGCGCGCCGGCACGGCGGCCGGAACTGCTCGGCGGACCGCTGCCCCGCGAGCGGTCGCTGCCGCACGCGGTCGAGCCGGCGGCGAGGTCCGACATCTTGCGGCTGTCGCGCTCGCGGACGACGCGGCGGCGGGTGTCGGCGGCGCGGATGTCGAGGATGCGGCGGAAGTCGAACACGAGCGGTTTGCGGCGGGCGAGCGGGCAGAGGGCCGCGCGGACCGCGGAAACGTCCGGATACCGGTCCTCGGGACGCTTGGCCATCATCTTCGCGATCGCCGCCGCGACCTGCGCGGGAACGCCGGGGACCGCCCGCCGCGGGTCGGGGGGCGGCTGCCTGCGGTGCGCCTCGATCTTCTCGGCGGGCTGCTCGACGGGATACGGCACCTTGCCCGTGATCGCGAAGTACAGCGTGGCCCCCAGGCTGTAGATGTCGGCCCGGGCATCGACGTTGTAGCTGTCGAGCGCCTGCTCGGGGGCCATGTAGTCGGCGGTCCCCAGGCAGTCGTGGCCGAAGATCATCGCCAGCGAGAACTCGTCGGCGTCCTCCTGCCCGTCGAGGAGCGCCAAGCCGAAGTCGAGGATCTTCACCCGCCCGTCGTGATCGACGAGCAGGTTGGAGGGCTTCACGTCGCGGTGCACCAGTCCCCTGCGGTGCGCGTGCTCGAGTCCCGCGGCGGCCTGGCAGATGAAGTCGCAGGCCTGGTCCCAGGGGATCGGTCCGCTGAGCACGGAGATCTCGTGGACGTTGAGCGCCTCGACGAACTCCATGACCATGTAGCGGACTTGGCCGGTCTCGCCCGTCTCGAGCGTCCGCACGATGTGCGGATCGTTCAGGCGCATCCCCGCCCGCGCCTCCAGCTCGAACCGCGCGAGGATCCCCGTGTCCTGCTTGACGCTCTCGGAAAGCACCTTGAGCGCGACGCGGCGGCCGGTGGCGACCTCGCGGGCGATGTAGATGCAGCCCATCCCTCCCGAGCCGAGCAACTCTTCGACCTGGTATCCGCCCAGAAAGAACCCGCGATACCGGCCCCCCAGCAGCCGCTCCGCCTGAAACGAAGTCAGCAGTCCTTCCGCGACGAAGGCCCGCGACAACTGCTCGGGAGTGGAGAGGCCCCGCGCTTCATATCGCGCGATCGCGGCGGCGATCGTGGGGGCGGGGAGCAGTTCGCTGCGCGCCAGGAGCGCGAGGAAATCTTCGGCGACGCGCGTCGCGCTCATCGGAACCTGCCGGAGTTGATGAGGCCCGAACGGGAACCCGGAACAAGCGTCTCATTCTACCACGCGCCGCGCCGATTCGAAGCGCCGGGTTTTCCATTCCCGCGATTCTCTCGCATTTCCTCCCGACAGCCGGCGGGAAACCTCCCGCCGGCGATTCGCCCGAGATCGTTGCGACGCTCCGAATCAGGCCACGACTACGGCGCCGTCTCCTGCCGCAGCAGATCCACGCCGGCGCAGAGCGGCCCGCCCTGCGGCGGTTCGGCGAGCAGGCGGCGGAGATGGTCGGCGGCGAGGGGAGGCTCTTTCGCGACCTCCGCGCCGCGCAGCACGCGGGCGGTCAGCGTATCGTCCTGGGCCATCTCGAGCACGAAGAACCAGCGTTCGCCGTCGCGGCGGGCGGCGGCGCACGAGGCGCCGTCGTATCGCCAGCCTCCGACTTCGTACATCCGGGCGACGCGGAGCCGCATTTCGTCCGCTTCCGGGGAGCGCGGGGGCCACAGCTCCACGATCGCGTTCTCCGCGTGCCCGTCGGCGTTCGTCCAGTTGACGACCCCCTGCGTCACGTTCCATTCGGGGCCCATGTTGGGGAGCATCCGCTCGAGCAGCGGGCGGAGGGACCGCCCCGGCGCGACCCGCAGCTCGTGCACGCCGCCCGTCGTCTCCTGATCGGGGTCGATCTCGTGGTAATACAGCAGCACGGGGTGCGGCGCGCTCATCGCTCGGCTCCGAACTGAAGGACAGGAATCCCCGAGGGGGCGCGCCATGATACCAAACAAGTCCATCGTCTCTCGCCCGTTTTTCTCGATTCCGCTAAGATCGTCCCGCGGGACCACGGAGCCGAAATCCAACGGAGGGGAATGGCGATGCGGAGATTCGGATTACCGGTGCTCGGCACGGGGATCGGGCTGGTGCTGGTGCTGGGCGGCTGCACGGCGGGCTGCGATTTCGGTTCGGAGAAGGACCCCGAGACCCCTTCCACGAAAACCGCGACAGCCGCGCCGCCGCCGAAGCCCGCCTTCGACGGCTGGCCGCAGCCGGCGGCGGTGATCGTGCTGTCGGGGCAGCAGCACGGGTACCTCGAGCCGTGCGGGTGCTCGGAGACGCAATCGGGCGGGCTGGCCCGGCGGGCGGATTTGTTTCGGCAGCTTGCCGAGAAGGGCTGGCCGGCGGTGGCGTTCGACCTGGGAGGGACGGTCCGCCGGAGCAGCCGGCAGCAGTCGCGGATCAAGTTCGAGACGAACCTCGCCGCCCTGCGGGACATGCCGTATGCGGGGCTCGCGCTGGGGCCGGAGGAGA
Source organism: Planctomycetales bacterium (assembly GCA_040877365.1). Taxonomy (GTDB): domain Bacteria; phylum Planctomycetota; class Planctomycetia; order Planctomycetales; family Planctomycetaceae; genus JBBDNT01. Next base: position 23,119 of record JBBDNU010000224.1, on the reverse strand, counting down.
TCGAGCTCGATCCGGACGTTCTCGTGACGAGCGGAGTCGCCGATTCGAAGTTTCCCGAGTGCCCGCTGCCGTTCCTGGGGGCGAACGTGACCTTCGTCGGCGGCCTCGAGGAGCTGGGGCCGGCCGCGGCCCGCGTCGTGAGAGTCGGCGAGGTGCAGGTCGGCGTGGCTGCGGCGCTCGATCCGGCCGCGAAGAGCGCGATCGCACCCGAGGGGACCAACCTCGCCGAGAAGTTCACGATCTCCGATCCCGCTCCGGCGGTCGCCGCGGCCGTCGAGCAGCTCGAATCGGACGGGGCGGAAGTGACGGTGCTCCTGGCGCACATGAGCCGCGACAAGGCAAAGCAATCGCTGGCCGAGCAGCTTCCGCGGTTCGACGTCGTGCTCTGCACGAGCGGCGAGGAGCCTCCGCCGCCGGAGCGCGTGGGCGGGACGCTGCTCGTCAGCGTGGGCCACAAGGGGAAGCACGTCGGGGCCATCGGCGTGTATCCCGGTGACGAGAAGGATCGCGTGCGGTTCGAGCTGCGGTTCGAGCTGGTCGATCTCGACAGCCATCGCTTCCAGAACGCGCCGAAGATGCACGAGCACATGCGGAACTATCAGGACCGCCTGAAGGCCGAGCGGATCGTCGTGGCCGAACCGGCCATCGCGCATTCCAGTGGAGCGCAGTTCGTCGGCGCGCAGCAGTGCGGCGAATGCCACACGAAGGCCTACGCGAAGTGGAAGACCACGAAGCACGCGCAGGCCTTCGAGAGCCTCAGCCGCGGCCGGGAAGGTCAAGAGAATGACTGGATCCCGCGGACGTTCGACGCGGAGTGCATCTCGTGCCACGTCACCGGCTGGGAGCCGCAGGAATCGCTCCGTTATCACACCGGCTTCGTCAACGAGGAGTTCCTCGACAGCGCCGCGGAGAAAGCGCACAGCCGGCTCCTCCAGGGGCAGCAGTGCGAGAACTGCCACGGCCCGGGAAGCCGGCACGTCGAGCTGGAAGGCCTGTGGCGGACGGACCGGGCGCGGTTCCAGGAGCGGGCGGAAATGGAGCGGCTGGTCGCGGCCCGCGGCGAGCTGAAGCTCAATCGCAATACCGCCGCCCGCACGACCTGCACCAAATGCCACGACCTCGACAACAGCCCGAACTTCGAGTTCGACAAATACTGGGACGAGGTGCAGCACCCGTGGAAGGACTGAGGATGGTCTGCGGTCCGTCGTCGGTTGTCCGCTGCGGGAAAACGCCGGATCGACCGAACCGGTCCCGCACCCGGCAACCGACAACGGACAACTGACAGCGGACCAGCGCCCATGTTCGAAGTCGAACTCAAATTCCCACTGACCGATCCCGAGGCCGTGCTGGCGCGGCTCGAGGCGGCGGGGGCGCGGCGAGGGGAACCGTTCGAGCAGCAGGACCGCTACTTCGCCCATCCCTGCCGCGACTTCGCGCAGACGAACGAGGCCTTTCGACTCCGCAGATCGGGGGACGAGAACCGCGTCACCTACAAGGGGCCGGTCGTCGACACGCGGACCAAGACCCGCCGCGAGATCGAGGTCCCGTTCGCCGCCGGGGCCGCGACTGCCGGCCGGTTGGGCGAACTGCTCGCCGCGCTCGGTTTCCGCGAAGCGGGGACGGTGACGAAGCGCCGCACGCCCTATCAGGTCGATTGGGAAGGGAGGTCGCTCGAAGTCGTTCACGACGAAGTGGACGGCCTCGGGCGGTTTCTGGAGATCGAACTGATCGCCGAAGATGCCGGCCGCTCCGCGGCGCAGGAGGCGATCCTGCGGTTCGCCGACCAGCTCGGTTTGGCGAACCCGGAACGCCGGTCGTATCTCGAGCTGCTGATTCGTGGCGCGGATTCCGGTCCGCACGAATCAGGAGACTGACTCCACAGGTGCGGCGAAGCCGCAACCGGAATTCGATCTTTCGACGCAAAGCCGCAAAGAGCGCAAAGGATCGCAAAGAAAAAAACGAAGAAGAGGGAAGAAGCACGAGGTTGAGAAAATCACGAGGATGCCGTGATCCACTCCAGCCACTTCGGGCCCTTCGCGTGCTTTCGACCGCAATGCCTGCCGCAGTCGAGCTCCGAACCTCTGCGTCCTCGGCGCTCTCGGCGGTTCCAACGTTTCGAAGCGGTGAAGCAGAAATTTCTGAACCGCGGAGAGCGCCGAGGACGCGGAGCAGAGTTTCGGACCCAATCGACCACGACCGAAAGACAGTTCACCACCGATCGACACGGATGACCACGGATTTCTTCCGTCATCCGTGCCCATCAGTGAGATCCGTGGTCGAGAGATTCCTGCAGACGACGATCGCCAGCGGTCGGACGCCTCGCCGAATGAGGGCGATGCGACGTCAGTCGTCCCGTTTCTCACCCGCCGCCTCGCGCTGCGCCCGGCGGGCGTCCCGTTCCGCCCGGATTTTCTCGCCGAGCTTCATCACGGCGTCGGTGGCTACGTTCCAGTCGATCTCGACGGCGCTGTCCGCCTGCTTGACCGTCAGCCCCTGGGCGATCGGGGCGAGCTCGACCCGCGCTTCGGCTTGCAGCGCGAGCATCGCCTTCAAGCCTTCGACCATCGTCGCCACCTGCTTCGCCCGCTGCATGCTGCCGGTGTCCAGGTCGAACGAAAAGCTCGTCTTCCCCGCGCTCTCGCCGAACGTCATTCGGGCTGAGTTGCTCTCCTGAAGGATCGGGAACGGCCGGGGCCGCGTCTTGAGGTCGGTCAGGCTGAACGCCGCCCCTTGAAAGAACGTTCCGGCGGGGACGTCGAACACCAGCGGAGAACGCGCCCCCTGGAGGTTCTTCGCCTTCCCGTCGAGCACGTCGAGCGCCGACTTGACCCCGGCCTCCGTGCCGGCGATCACCACGACCCGGCTTTCGACGAGCGCCGCGGCGACGGGATGGCCGGCCGCCTGCGCCGCCCCTTCCTCCCCCGGCTTGCCGTGCTTCGCCGTCCACGCGTGGATCACGTGGTTTCCGTGCCGGCTCGTGCGGTAACCCGCCTCGTCCTTCACGACCGCCTCGATCTTCGACGCGTCGAATTTCGAGTGCATCAGCAGCACGCCGGAGTGCGGCTGGTAGTTGTTGCCGTAGGCGGTGAAGCCGTGCAGGTCCTTCTCGAGGTCGATCCCGTAACGGTCCCGCACCCAGGCGAGCTTTTCCTGCCCCTTCTCGGTGGCGACGTGCTCCTGGTGGAACTTCTTCCCATAGGCCGTCGCGCGGGATGCGTCCACGTCGTAGTGCAGCACCCATTTCGCCTCCGCCGAGACGTGCGCGGCGTCGAACAGGGCGGCCGGCGCGAACGACGCGGTCCAGACCGGAATCGCGAAGGCGGCGGCAACGGCGGCAGTTCGGAATGTGGGCAGCATGATCTCACCTCGATCCGTGTGCGGCGGGAATGACGGTCGATGCCTGTGGTCCTCAATCGATGTTACCCGCCTCGCGCGGCGGAAGTTGCAGGAAAATTCCGCTCGACCCGGATTCGGGACTTCCGCCCGTCGCACTCCCGGAAACGCCCGCACGCGGGCTTCGTCCTTCCCCGATGTGCCGGTCCATCAGTAAGATGGATGACGGCCGCCTTCCGGCGGCGCCTGCATTCCCGTCCCATCCGATTTTCACTTCGCGGACCATGGTTTTCCGCTGTCTAGCAGCAACAGCCTGGTTGCTGTGCGGTGCGCCGCTGCTGGCGGACGATGCGCCCGCCGCGGCGGACGAGTTCGACGCCCGCGTCGCCCCCGTGCTGGCCCGGCGGTGTCTCGAATGCCACAACGGCTCGCAGCGGGAAGGGGGACTCGACCTCACCCGCCGCGCGACGGCGCTCGCCGGCGGCGATAGCGGGGCCGCCCTCGTGCCGGGGAAGCTCGACGAGAGCTATCTGTGGCAGCGGGTCTCGGCGGGGGAGATGCCGCCCGAGGACCGCGAGCCGGTCTCGGCGGAGGAGCGGGCGATTCTCGAACAGTGGATCGCGGCGGGGGCCGCGTGGGGGAGCGACCCGATCGACCGCTTCCGCTACACGAGCGACAAGCGGGCCGGCCGCGACTGGTGGGCCTTTCAGCCGATCCGCCGTCCCGAGTTGCCGGCGGTGAAGGACGCCGCGTGGCCGCGGAACGAGATCGACCATTTCATTCTGGCGCGGCTCGAGGCGGCGGGGCTGTCGCCGTCGCCGGAGGCGGACCGCCGCACGCTGGTCCGCCGGCTGCACTTCGATCTGGTCGGATTGCCGCCGACGCCGGAGGAGGTCGCGGCGTTCGTCGCGGACGAGTCGCCGGACGCTTACGAGAAGCTGGTGGACCGGCTGTTGGAGTCGCCGCATTACGGCGAGCGGTGGGCGCGGCACTGGCTCGACGTGGTGCGGTTCGGCGAGAGCCAGGGGTTCCAGCGCAACTGGCTCCGGCCCGACGCCTGGAAGTACCGCGACTGGGTGATCCTCGCGCTGAACCAGGACATGCCCTACGACGAGTTCGTGCGACGGCAGATCGCGGGGGACATTCTGTTTCCGAACGACCCGCCGGCGATCGCGGCGACCGGCTATCTCGTGGCGGGACCTTACGATCTGCAAGGGCAGGACATGGGCGGCCCGCGGATGATGCGGCAGTCCCGCGCGGAGGAATTGGCGGACAACGTCGCCACGCTCGGGCAGACGTTCCTCGGCCTGACGATCCAGTGCGCCCGCTGCCACGATCACAAGTTCGATCCGATCCCGCAGCGCGAGTATTACCAGGTGGCCTCGACGCTGGCGATGTTCCGCCACAATCTCGGGAAGCCGCGGCGAGTGGAGGGACTGCCCGAGGAGTCGTCATCGCGGAAGGAGTTGCGCGAGCGGATGGCGCCTCTCCGGCAACGCCTGGCCGCGATCGAGGGAGAACTGCGCGATGAGTTGCTCGCGCGGGCGGCCGCGGAACTCGCCGGGGAAGTGGACGAGGCCCGTGCGAAGCTGACGCGCTGTCACGAGGAGTTGCAGGTCCTGCACGCCCAGGCGCCTCGGCGGTTCATCGACGTCGAGACCGGCGCCGTCGTCGTTCCGCCGGCGCCGCCGTCGCCGCTGCGAAAGCTGCTGAAGGCGCAGTTCGCCGGCGCGGCGTTGCTGGTCTTCGCGGCGGTCGCGTTGGTCGTGGTTCGCCCGTGGCGCGCGCTCGTCGCCCGTTCCATCAAGCCGGGACTGGCCGCCGTGTTGGGCGTGCTGCTGGCGGCGGGACTGGTCGCGCACGGAACGACGGCGACCGATCCGAACGTCGCCGTGCAGGCGGCGCGGACGCGCGAGGAAGTCGAGAAGGATCAGGCTTACGAGCGGAAGGAAACCGAGATCCGCTACGCTCAGGCGGCGCTCGCGGAACTCGAGTCGCGCCGCCCCGGGGTCGATTACGCCGAGATCCTCGCCGCGCTCCCCCCCGACCAACGCGAGGAATACCGGGACCTCGTCCGCCGCACGTCGGCGCTGGAGATGCAGGACCGGCTGCTGTCGGGTGGAGACGTGTATGCGGTCGTGCCGGAGGAGGCCCCCGTCATCCTCCACGTGCTCGAGCGGGGAGACGTCGATCGGCCGCAGGAAACCGTCGCGCCGGCCGGGATCGAGGCGGTGTCGGTGGAAAGCGCCGATTTCGGCCTGTCTCCCGACGCGCCGGACGCCGACCGCCGCCGCCGGATCGCCGAGTGGATCGCCGATCCCGCCAATCCGCTCCCGCCGCGGGTGATCGTCAACCGCGTGTGGCATTACCACTTCGGACGGGGGATCGTGGCGACGCCGAGCGATTTCGGCTTCAGCGGCGCGCGCCCCTCGCATCCCGAACTGCTCGACTGGCTCGCCGCGGAGTTCCGCGCCGGAGGGCAGCGGCTCAAGGACCTGCACCGCGCGATCGTGTGCTCGGCGAGCTATCGGCAGTCGTCGGCGATGCGGCCCGACGCGGCCGGCAGGGACGGGGACAACGTCTTGTTGTGGCGCAAGCCCCCGCTCCGCCACGATGCGGAAGTGGTCCGCGACGCGGTGCTATCCGTCGCGGGGCTGTTGAGCCCGCAGGTGGGAGGGCCGGGCTACAAAGACTTCGAATGGCAGCCGCACCCCCCTTCCGGAGAAGACGCGGCGTATTGGCCGATCGACGTGTTCGGACCGCGATATTTCCGCCGCACGATCTATCGCACGTGGGTCCGCGGCGCGGACAACGCGCTGCTCAGCACGCTCGACTGCGCCGACCCGACGGTCTCGACGCCGCGCCGCCCGGCGACGACGACCCCGCTCCAAGCGCTCGCGCTGTTCAACGACTCGTCGCTGGTCGCCGCGGCCCGCGCCTTCGCGGAGCGACTCGAGCGCGAAGCCGGCCCCGGCCGCGAGGAGCAGGTCGTCCGCGCCTGGCGGCTCGCCTTCGGCCGCGATCCGGCGCCCGAAGAACTGGAGGAGGCGGCCGCGTTCCTGGAAGAGAACTCGCTGCACCAGTTGTGCCTGGTGCTGCTCAACGCCAACGAGTTCGCGTATGCCCATTGAAGGGATCCATCCACGGATCACGCGGATTTCCCAGCGCGGCGGAGCCGCAACCGATGGGCTTTTTTCGACGCAAAGCCGCAAAGACGCAAAGGAGCGCAAAGACGAAGAAGAGAAGGACGGCTTCGGGCAACCACGACGACAAGTGGCTCACGCGAAATCGCGAGGACTCCACTCCGACAGCGCGCCTCTCCTTTGCATCTCCTTCGTGTTCTGTGTCTTCATGACTTCTCAATATCGTTCTTCTTCTATCCTTTGCGATCCTTTGCGTCTTTGCGGCTTTGCGTCGAAGCCTGCTTTGGTTGCGGCTTCGCCGCGCTGGTAAGCTGTGGATGGTTCTGCGCGTGCGATGTCGGAGGTCGCGATGATCGATGAATTGAACGTGAAATCGTCCTTGGCGTCGTCGAGCGCTTGTTGCCCGCCGCGTTCCACTGGGGCGTCCGGCGCGGCGAGCCGCCGCGACTTCCTGCACGACTTCTCCACCGGGC
>JBBDNU010000224.1:0-16070 GCA_040877365.1 Planctomycetales bacterium | reverse complement strand
GGGGCGTCCGGCGCGGCGAGCCGCCGCGACTTCCTGCACGACTTCTCCACCGGGCTTGCGGGGATCGCCCTGACGAGCCTGTTGCTCGAGGACGGCGCGCTCGCCGCGGCGGCCGATGAGGCGGGCGGCCTCACTTCCTTGCCGCACCATCCCCCCCGCGCGAAGCGCGTGCTGCAGATCTTCCTGTCCGGCGGTTTGAGCCACGTCGATTCGTTCGATTACAAGCCGGAGCTCGAGCAGCATCGCGGGCAACGGATGCCGGCGGACTTCGAGCTCGACGTGTTCAGTCCCGACAAGATCGGCGTGCTCACGCCGTCGCACTTTCCGTTCCGCCGGCGCGGCGACAGCGGGCAGTGGATTTCGGACCTGTTCCCCGAGATCGCCCGCCTCGCCGACAAGCTCACGTTCATCCGCTCGATGGTCTCCTCGAGCGGCGACCACGGCCCCGCCGCGTTCGAGGCGAACTCCGGCTTCCGCACCGGCGGCTTCCCCGCGATGGGGGCGTGGATCTCCTACGGCCTCGGCAGCGAAAACGAGAACCTGCCGACCTTCGTCGTCTTCCCCGACGTGCGCGGCCTCCCGGGGAGCGGCGTGAGCAACTGGACCAACGCCTTCCTGCCGGCGCAGCACCAGGGGACCATGTTCCATGCGGAGGGGGCGGCGGTCCGCAACCTGCAATCGCCCGAACCGCTTCCCCCCGAGACGCGCGCCGCCCGGCTGCGGCTGCTCGAATCGCTCAATCGCCGCGACCTCGAACGCCGCGGGAACGACGAGGCGTTCGCCGCGCGGATCCGCAGCTATGAACTGGCCGCCCGCATGCAGCGGTCGATCCCCGAGGCGGTCGACCTGTCGAAGGAGACCGAGGCGACGCAGCGGCAGTACGGCCTCGATCGCGACGTCACCCGCCCCTTCGGCCGAAGCTGCCTGATGGCCCGGCGGCTCGTCGAACGGGGCGTGCGGTTCGTGCAGCTCTGGTCGGGAGGGAACATCGGCCAGCGGCAGGCGTGGGACGCCCACGAGCACGTCCGCACCAACCATCTCCACCAGGCCGCGCGGATCGACCGCCCCGTCGCGGGCCTCCTCCGCGACCTCGAGCAACGCGGGCTGCTCGACGACACGTTGGTCGTCTTCAACACCGAGTTCGGCCGGCTCCCCTTCTCCCAGGCCGAACGGGGAACCCACGGCGACGGACGCGACCACAACCAGAACGGCTTCACCGTCTGGCTCGCCGGGGCGGGCCTCAAGCCCGGCTTCTCGTACGGAGAAACGGACCAGTTCGGCTACGCCGCGAGCGTGAACCCCGTCGCCCCCCCCGATTTCCATGGCACGATCCTGCACCTGCTGGGGATCGACCACGAGCGGCTGACGTATTATCACAGCGGCATCCGCCGGCGGCTGACGGACGTTTCCGGGAGCGTGATCCGCGAGATTTTCGCCTGAATGCTACGGCCGCACGCCGGAAGCGGGAACCATCCGCAGGTTGCCGCGTCTCAGAGTGAAGGAACGGTCGTAGTAGCTGTAGTAGCTGAATTCGCAAGAATCCAGCTACGCTGCCGTCTGCCGGCAATTTCGCGAAAACAGGAGACAAGCCGATGAAACGCTCCCGAATGCTGTTGGGTCTGGCCGCCGTCGCCGGTTGCCTGCTCGTTGGACGTTCCGCTCCGGCCGAGGGGCCGAAATCCGAGGGCGAGGCCGGGAAGCCGCGGATCCAGATGGCGATCCTCTTGGACACGAGCGGCAGCATGAACGGCCTGATCAATCAGGCCCGCACGCAGATCTGGAAGATCGTCAACGAGCTGGCGACCGCGAAGCGCGACGGAAAGTCCCCGGACCTGCGCGTCGCCCTGTACGAGTACGGGAAGTCCTCGCTCCCGGCGAGCGAAGGTCACCTCCGCCAGATCGTCCCGCTCACCGACGACTTGGACAAGATCTCCGAGGAGCTGTTCGCCTTGACGACCAACGGCGGCAGCGAGCACTGCGGCCAGGTGATCGACGCCGCCACCAAGGGCCTCGCCTGGAGCGGGTCGGACGCGGACCTCAAACTGATCTACATCGCCGGCAACGAGCCGTTCACCCAGGGTCCGGTCGATTATCGCGAGGCGTGCCAGGCGGCGGTGAAGCGGGGGATCGTCGTCAACACGATCTTCTGCGGCCCCGAGGCGGAGGGCGTCCGCACGATGTGGCAGGACGGCGCGCGGATCTCCGACGGCCTGTTCGCCAGCATCGATCAGAACCAGGCGGTCGCGGAGGTCAAGACGCCGTTCGACGAGAAGCTGGCCGCACTCGGCGGCGAGATCAACAAGACTTACGTCGCCTACGGCAAAAAGGCCGAGCGCGAGAACCTCGCGCGTCGCCAAGTGGCGCAGGACGCCAACGCGAAAGCCGCCGCCCCCGCCGCGGCCGCCGAGCGGGCCGCGTTCAAGAGCTCCGGGCAGTACCGCAACGCGGCGTGGGACCTGCTCGACGCGCTCGACCAGAAGACCGTGAAGCTCGAAGACGTCAAGGATGAGGATCTGCCCGAGGAGCTGCGCAAGCTCTCCCTCGAGGAGCGCCAGGCCCACCTCGACAAGAAGCGCGAGGAGCGGGCGAAGATTCAGGGCGAGATCAAGGAGCTCAGCGAGAAGCGGAGCGAGTTCATCGCCGAGGCCCGCCTCAAGGAGGCCGAGGCGGCCGGCAAGCAGACGCTCGACGCCGCCCTTATCCGCAGCATCCGCACTCAGGCGGAAAAGAAGCAGTTCCAGTTCGAACAGAAGTAGCGCAGAATCGACTTGAACGATTCCGGGCGCCACGCGAAATCGAGCAACTTCTCGAACGCGCGGGCGCAGCCTCGAACGGAGCGCGCCGCTCAGCGCCGCGCCTCCAGGAACGCCAGCAGGTCACGCAGCTCCGCCACCGCGAGCCGCCGCACGAGATCCTCCGGCATGATCGACGTTTTCTGCGGCACGCGCTGTTCGACCCGCGTCCGCTCGATCTCGATCGTCGTACCTTCGGAGGTGCCGAGGACGATCCGCTCGTCCGCCTCGGTGACGACCGCCCCGGAGTGCACGCGGCCGTCGTCCATGACGAAGCTCCACGCCACCCACTGCGGGGCGATCTCGCGGGAGGGCTCGACGATCGACTCGGCGAGCTTTTTGCGGTCCATCGTGCGGGCGACGAGCGACAGGTCAGGCCCGACCTGGCCACCGCGGCCGTCGATCGTGTGGCACTTCGCGCAGTTCGCGATGGACGAGAAGAACACCTGCCGGCCAGCTTCCGGGTTGCCGCCTTCATCGAGAACGTGCGCGTACCATTCGTCCTTGACTTTCGGTCGGCGGCGCTCGATCTCCGCGAGGGCCGCCGGGGTTTCGAGGCCCCCTTCGCGAGCCGCGAGCCACACCAGCTCCGCGAACTGCGGGCGATCGGCGGCGGTTTCCGCGGCCGGTTTCGCGGCGGCGGCGAAGGCTTGGCGGACTTCCGCATCGGCGGCGAGCAGTCCCCGCAGCGCGCGGGCCGCTGCGATGCGCGTCGCGTCATCGTCCGCGGCGAGGCGCTCGAGCAGCAGCCGCTTGCCTTCCGCCGTCGCGATGCCGGCCCGCCAGGCTGCGGCGATCGCGTCGCGGGCTTCGAGCTTGAGGGATTCGGCGGCGCGCTCGTCGGCCGCGAGCGCGACGAGAGCAGGTTGCGCCTCGCGCCGCGGCGCTTCGTGCAGCGTGCGGACGGTTTCCAGTTGCATTGCGTCGTCGGCGCGGATCAATTCCGCCAGCAGATCACCGCGCAGCTCCGGCGCTGCGGGAGGAATCATCCGCAGCGCGAGCGCGCGGACCGCGGCAGGCGTGTCGTTCGCGCGGACGTATTTCAGCAGATATTGGACCGGCGGCGTCTTGTCGAACTCGTGCGGGCTCTTGCCGTCGAGGATTTCGAGAGCGGCGAGCGTCGCCAGGAACAGCTCGCGGGTGACGGCGCCGTTCATCGCCTGCTCGACCCGCGGGCGGAGCGCCTTGAACTCCTCCTCCGCCGCCCACTGCACGGCCGCCTGCCGCACCGACGGCGCGGGATCACGCAGTGCCGAACTCAGGAGTCGATCCTTTCGGGGATCGAACTTGCGAGCCGCGACGACGGCGCGCATTCGCGTTTGCTCGGACTGCTTGGCCGGGTCGAGTAGCTCGCGCACACCCGCTTCCCTCAGAAAGTTTGCTGCAATGTCTACCGCGGCTGCGGCGATGAAGGGATCGTCGTGACCGATGAGCGGAGCGACCAGCGCGGGATCCAACCGCGTATCCGACACGTCGATACCCACTGGCCCCTGATACGCCAGCAAGAACAAGTAGTCACCGCGGAGCTTGTGCAGCAATGCGAATGCGAACCGCGATTCCACCGGCTGCAGCGCCTCCCGGAGCGCCTTCTCCGTGGCTCCAAGTCCACTCTCCAGGGGAATAAGTGGAATGAATGGAAGTTCCGCGCCGGTCAAGTCGTCCCGTGGACCGGAGGGTGGCTCGGACTCGCGACGATCGAGAAGCTGTGGCTGGTATGGCAGTCTTGCGTCGTTGCCCCTCTGACGGAGGGCCAAGATCCCTTCCAGCCGCGCGCGTTCACTTTCATGCTCATCCTTGACTATTGCGGAAAGCGATTCCGTCCCGATTCGGCCCAGTGCAAACGCAGCTCGCCGGCGAACGTCGACCCTTGGGGAACGGAGCATGCGCTCGAGGTCTTGCTTGGAGGTTTTCTCGCCGATCGCCGCCGCGTCGATCACCTTCCGCTGCGGCTCTTCCACCGCCGAGATCCGCCACACGCGGCCGTGCCCGTGCAGCTTGTAGTCCTCCTTCACCCAATCGGACGCGTACAGGCTGCCGTCGGGGGCGAGCGCGATCCCCACCGGGCGGAAGTCCGGGCCGCCCTGCACGATCGGCTCCGCCCGCGACTCGAAGGAAGCGCCCCGCGGCTTCAATCGAAAACGGTCGACGCGGTGGTCTCCCCAGCTCGTCACGAGCAGGTCGCCGAGGTAGTCCGCCGGCAGCCCGTCCGATTCATATGCCACGATTCCCGAAGGCGCTTCGCCGGTCCCGGCGACCATCGGCAGCGTCCCCGGCAGCTCGCCGTTCCAACTCGTGAAGGGGTGCAGACCCTTGCGGCCGTTGCGGAAGCGGTAGCCGTAATCGCCGCCGGGGACGATGTGCAGCAACCGGCAGGGGGGCCGGCTGTCGGCGTCGTTGTCGACGGTGAACAGCCGGCCGAAGGCGTCGACGCAGCTTGCGTGCGGGTTCCAGAAGCCGGTCGCCCAGCGCGAAAGCTGCGATCCGTCGGGCCGGCAGCGATAGATATTTCCCCCTTCGCCGCCGCCGGAGGACTTCGAGCCGTCGCTGCCGACGATCTCGTACGGCTCGCCGAAGTTCTCGCCGAGTCCGAAGTACATCCAGCCGAGGGGGTCGAAGGCGAAGCCGGCGAGTCCGTTGTGGGGATAGTTCCCTTTGGTTTCGAGGGTGACGATCCGCGTCCGCTCGTCGGCCTTGAGGTCGCCGTCAGTGTCGCGAAGAAGCCAGATGCCGGCCCGTGTGGCGACGAACACGGTCGGGCCGTTGGGTTGGAGTCCACGCTTCAGCGTGCCTGCGGCTGGTTGTGGCTCACGTTTTCGCGCGTCGCCGTCAGGCTGAAGCCTGGACTCCAGCGACTCCAGCGGGAGCCAGACCGGCTTGACCGCCACGCTCATCGCGTGCTGGAAACCGTCGGCGAAGAGCGTCTGCTTGTCCATCTTCCCGTCGCCGTTCGCGTCCTCCATCACCCACAGGCGGTCGGTGGGATGGCGGTCGTAGCCGTCGGGGGGAAAGTGCGTGTTGCTCTCGACGACCCACACCCGTCCCGCGTGGTCCACGTCGATCCCGGTGGGCGTGACCAGTTCCGGCTCGGCGGCGAACAGCTCGACCTTCAGCCGCGGATCGACGGGTCGGGGGACCGGCACATCGGCGGACAATGCCGTTCCCGCCGGGGAACAGGTCATCCCGGCCAGAACGACCGACAGGCTCGCGGACCGCTGGATCATCCCGATCATCGAAAACCTCCGGCCGGAGGGAATTGCGACTTTCCAGGCAGCTTAACGTGCGAACGCCGAACGATGAAGGACGAGACCGCCGACGCGGTCGCGGCGCCGCGGGATTTCGCGGCGGCCGGGTGGCGGTTTCGAGTCGAGTCAGTCAGAATGGCCGCTCCGGCAGAAGCTCGCATCGTTGGTGAAAGGAGCGGTCACATGCAGCGGGGCATCGACCAGCGAGCGGATTGGTCGCGGCGGCCCAGGAGCGCGTTGTGCTGCGCGGCGGCCGTGTGGCTCGCGCTGGCGAGTGTTTCGGCGGCAGTCGCGCAGTCGCAGCCGGACTCCGCCCGCGTCGCCGGGTCCGATCGGCGCGTGGCGGCGCTGCGGAGCGAGACGGGGACGCTGCTCGACTTCGCCGCCGCGGCCCGCGCGTTCGACTGGGAGCCGAAGGTCCCATCGCCCGGCAGGCTCGCCACCGTCTGCCGCACCGGCAAGGCCGAGTATTGCGTGCCGGTCCCGCTCGTCGAGGGCAAGTTCCGCGAGACGCCGGACGGGCTGTTCGTCGAGGCGGAATCGCTCGGCAAAGCGCTCGGCTTCACCGTCGCGACCGAAGACGGCACGCTCGTGCTGACAGCGCGACCGGCGAATGCCGCAAAGACCGCGGCGACCGACCAGCCCTTCGCCGATTCGGGCGAGCAGTCCGCGCCTCCCGCCTACAACGCCGCGTGGGGCGAAGGCCGCGGGTTCCAGGTCGGGCAGACGCTCCCCGACATTCCGCTCTACGATCTCGACGGGAACGAGGTGCGGTTCTCGCGGTTTCTCGGCCGGCAGACGATCATCTACTGCTGGGCGAGTTGGTGATTCTGCCGCGAGAATCTGCCCGTGTGGCAGAAGGCCTTCGAGAAATATCGCGACCGGGGTTTCACCGTGGTCGGCATCGCGCTCGATGTGGAAGGGGCTGCCGCCGCGAAGCCGTACTACGAAAAACACGGCGTCACCTTCCCGGCGCTCGTCGATCCGAACTACGCGACCGGCTTCGGCGTCGTCCCGCTGACGTTCTTCGTCGACGAGCACGGCGTGGTGCGGAAGCTCGCCGGCTGGGAAGAGCGGCTGAAGCCCGCCGAGAAGCTGCGCCCCGTGACCGACGAGATCCGCGGGCAGTGGACCGAGCCGGGATCGCGGCTTTCCGCGGCGGCGATCGCGGAACTCGCCGCGCGGCATGAAGCCGATCCGACGGACCTGGCGGCGAGCGTCGAGCTGGCGTCGCGGTACGCCGACCTGGGGCTGATCGCCGAAGCCCGCGCGGTCCTCGAGCCGGCCGTGAACCGCCACGACGCGAAGACGGTCGCCCGCGGGGAGGACGCGGAGCGCGCGCGGCTGCTCGGCCAGGCGTACTTGCAACTCGCCCGCGCCTCGGAAGGAAACCGCGACCGGCAGGTCGAATGCGCGACGCTGGCGTTCTACCTTCATCCCACGGTCGGCTTCGGCAAACAGATCGCCCGCATCATCTCGCCGGAGAAGTTCGACCTCCCCGACGGCAGCTTCGACAACCGCTTCCGCGAGGGAACGCTGGCGCGGCTGAAGAAGGAGCGCGCCGCCTGGCTGGCGGAGTGAGGGCGGCACTCGGACTGATGAATCTGGCGTCTCGGGCGGAATTCTTCATCGAGGAGGGAGGCCATGTCGTCGAATCGCGAGGAGCGGCGATGGTGCCCGATGGCATTTCTGACCTTTCTATTTGGCACCGTGCTTGGAGCAGCCGCTTACCATTATTGGATTCGTTCCGAGTCGGCAGAGCGGCGGCCATCCGATCATGACGAACAAGTCTTGATGGAGCATCACGTAACTGGACTAATCGATAATGTGCGGCTCATTCGCGAGATCCGCGAAGGTCGTGGCGACGCCCTCGCGGATCGGCTTTCGCTGGAGGTCGAAGATTATGTCCATGATATTCCGCTGAACAACCGCTGGACTCCGTATGCCTTCTCGGTCGCGAGAGGTTACTGGGACGAGACGAATGCGGTGCTTCCGCTGCCAACCCAAAGGACACTGGCGATGCCACTGCCGCCGGCGTCGCCTGCGGCCATTCTGCGGGACAATGTGGTTTACGTCTTCCCGCCGGGAGTTTCCTTCGAAGTTCCACCGCGTTGGCAGTTCTGGGCTCTGGAACACGGACACAACATCTACACTCCGGGCCACGATCTCGATCAAGCGGTGCATGGAGAGGGCGAGTGGAATACCGAGTATGCCGCGATCGTGAACGCTCTTCTGCCGAGTAACTCGCTACTATTCCACGGTGGAGGTGGGAGCTGGGGGAAACCGGGCGGAGGCACCGGCCTGCAGGTCCGGTTCTATTCCGCGCTTGAACCGAATGGTGACGACGTGGAAGCGCGCGTCGCGGCGGTCTTCCCCACCGCGCGGGTGGAATTGAAAACAGTTGACGAGTGGAAAGTCACAGGCATCGCATTCGACGTCGCGTATGGCGATTATTTCGGAACCGGGCGAATCGACATCTACGTCAAGGACATTGGTGATCGAGCCGGGGCACTCGTGTTCATGCGATCTGGAGAGCACGAAGAAGAGGCGATCAGACGAATTCTGGAGACCTTTCGCACTTATCCCCAACGGGCTGCGAGCAGTGCACCGCCGAAGCCTTGATCGTGTCGGGCGCGGGAATGCCGGTTCCGCGCGATGGCCGACATGGTTGGGGCTGGCTGGGACTCGCCGCCGACGCGGTGTTGATCGCGGTGCCTGCGCTCATCGTCAACCGGTTGAGGCTGAGTCCCACGCAGAAGGCGTTCGCGCAGCGGATTGACCGCCTCAAGCCGGCGCGCGACGATAACGGGAAATGAGCGCCCGCTTCCGCATTCTCGACGCGATTCGTCGGCTCGATCCCGAGCGGGAGTGCCAGCGGATCGTCTTCCTGTCGAGCTGCTTCGACTTCTCCTTCGACACCACCCGCTCCCTGGAGTTCGCCCTGTTTCGCACGTACTGCGTGCCGAGCATCTCCGGGCTGCTCGACCGCACCGGCGAGTTCCGCGCCCGACCGCAGAAGCGCTACGACGACACGGATCTCATCGTCAGCGAATTGATGGAGTGGGACTGCGGCTGCGGGCATTCGCGGCGGGGCGGCTGCCGCCCCGGAAGCGGCCACGTCTGCGAACCGAATCGCCGAACCGCACCTACCCGGCGGGCTACGCGATCGAGCGGCTCGGGCCGCCCGAGCGGTCCCTGCGGGATTGATCCGCCTGCCGGGTCGCCTTCCCGGTGAATCGCGCGTCGGTTCATCCGGCGTCCGCCGTCGAACGCGCCGCATGAGACGAAACTCCACCAGCGATTTCCTCCGCGCGCCTCCGCGTCTTCGCGCCCCTTCGATTCGGGGATTTGATTGACTCGCGGGGCGGCTCCCGCGAACATGCGGAGCATGTCCACGATCTCCCCCCGCTCCGCCGAGTCAACGCCGCCCCTGTTCGATTCGGGGGCCTCCGGCTCGACGGAAACGGCCGGTAGTCGCACCGATCAGTCCCGGGGGCATACTTTCCCCTGCGACGGCTGCGGGGCCGATCTCGTCTTCCACATCGGCCAGCAGAAGTTGAAGTGCCCCTATTGCGGGTTCGAAAAGGAGATCGCGCTCGACGAGGAGGCGGCGATCGTCGAGCAGGACTTCCACGCCATCCTCCAGCGAGTCGCCGAACAGCGCCGCGACGGGACCTACGAGGCGCACCGCGAAGATGCGCAGAAGGAAGTCCGCTGCGACGGCTGCGGCGGGACCGTCCTCTTCACCGGCTCGCTCACCTCGAGCGAATGCCCCTATTGCGGCTCGCCGATCCAGATCGAGGACGCCCACACCGCCGAGAGCCGCATCCCGGTGGACGGCGTGCTCGGCTTTCTCGTCGCCGAGCACATCGCGAAGAAGGACCTCGCCGAATGGGTCCGCTCGCGGTGGTTCGCCCCGACCGAATTCCGGAAGCGCGGCGTCCAGGGGCGGTTCAACGGCGTGTACCTTCCCTATTGGACCTTCGACTCGCTCACGCTCACCCGCTACCGCGGCGAGCGCGGCGAACACTACTACGTCACCGTCGGCACGGGCAAGAACCAGCGCCAAGAGCGGCGGACGCGGTGGTATCCCGCCTCCGGCACGTTTCAGCGGTTCTTCGACGACGTGCTGGTGACGGCCTGCCGCGGCCTGAACGGCAAGCTCGTCCGCGGGCTCGAGCCGTGGCCGCTCGACAAGTGCCTGCCGTTCAACCGCGAGATGCTCGCCGGCTACCTCGCCCGCACGTATGAAGTCGAACTGGACGGCGGGTTCGTCGAGGCCCGGCGGCGGATCGACGAGGCGCTCCGCGAGGACGTCGGCGCGCGGATCGGCGGGGACACGCAGCGGATCCACTCGATCGACACCCGCCACGACGCGCTCACGTTCAAGCACCTCCTATTGCCGGTGTGGCTGCTCGCCTACCGCTTCCACGACAAGCCGTACCAGGTGCTGGTGAACGCGGCGACGGGGGAAATCCAGGGCGAGCGGCCGTGGAGCTGGGTGAAGATCGCACTCGCGGTGCTCGCGGCCCTGGCCGTCGCCGGCGGGCTGGCGTGGTTCTTCCATGCGCGCAGCCAAGTATCCCCGCACGCGTTTCAACTCGACGGGCTGGGGCTCGACTTCCATCACCTACGCGAGAACACCCCGACCATTGCGGTCCTGCCGGATGGTCGCGACACTCCGCTATCGACACCATGCTGACGCGCTGCGGGAGACGCCGGTGGGAATTCGCTTGACCGTCCTCGGGAGCGGCAGCTCCGGCAACGCCAGTCTGCTGGAGGTGGACGGCTTCGGCCTGCTGATCGACGCCGGGCTGGGACCGCGACAGATCGCAAGGCGGCTACAGCTCGACGGAATCGGCTGGGACCGCATCCACGCCGTGATCCTCACGCACGCGCACGGCGACCACTGGCGCGAAGCGACGCTGAAGCAGCTTGCGAAGCGGGAGATCCCGCTCTATTGCCATCGGGAGCACGCGACTCGGCTTCGGCACGCCTCGACGACCATCGGCGAACTGCAATCGGCCGGCCTGGTCCGAACCTACCGCTCGGACGGGACTTTGGAGCTGGGCGTGCGAATCGTCGTTCGTCCGTTCGGGTTGTCGCACGATTGCGAGCCGACGTTCGGCTTCCGAATCGAATGCGAAGGCTCGCTCTTCCGGAAGGGCTGGACGCTCGGGTACGCGGCGGACCTCGGCACTTGGGACGACGGAGTCGCGTCGATGCTCGTCGAGGCCGATCTCCTGGCCTTGGAGTTCAACCACGACGTGGCGCTGCAGCGGGGGAGCGGAAGGCCGCCGCAGCTCGTCGCGCGGGTGCTGGGCGATCGCGGGCACCTCTCGAACGAGCAGGCGGCCGCTCTGTTCGCCGCGGCGGTGAAACACACGCGGCCGGGACGCGTGCGCGATCTGGTGCAGCTTCACTTGAGCCGCGAGTGCAACCGCCCGCGGCTCGCCGCGGCCGCCGCCGAACGGGTCCTCGCCGATCGCCGGGCGACCACCAGATTGCACGTCGCGTCGCAGGACCGACCGGTGCAGATCGCGTGCAGCGACTGACGGCCCATGATTCGCAGTCCGCGAGAGAGTCGCCGCAATGGGCATCTACTCCCGATTCATCTTTCCTCGACTCTGCGATCTGGTCCTCGATCGGCCGTTCGTGGCGGAGCATCGACGGAATCTCCTGGCGGACGCCAGCGGCGAGATCCTGGAGATCGGTTTCGAGGAGTGGCGACCACAGGTGTCAATCCAGGTCCGTCGCCGCGGTGACGGCTTCTGCCGGATCCAGCCACTCGTACAGCACCGGCAGCAATACGAGCGTGAGGACGGTCGACGAAATCACTCCGCCGACGATCACGACGGCCATCGGGTGCTCGATCTCGTAGCCGGGCAGATCGCCCAGGAGGATCAGCTCCCGGCCAACTCGCGGTTGATGGCGTTCGGGGCGTCGACGAGGTCGATGGCGGCCACCGCGCGGAGAGGGATCTTCTCGTTCGTCGGCGAGTCCACCAGCAGTTCGCCCAGGATCGCGGGATTGCTGCGGACGGCCGGGCTGCCCCGCAAGATCACGTCGATCACCCGGTCCTCCTCGTAGACTTGTCCCACGCGCGTGCCGCGCAACAACGTCTCGACGTCCTGGTGCAATCGGCCCACGGAAAACCCATACGCCGCCGCGTCGCGCGGCCGGAGTTCCACTCGAATTTGAGGCACGTCCACCTGCTGCTCGACCCGCAGATCTTCGACGCCAGGGACGTCTTCGATCGACTCGGCGATCCGGCCGGCCTGCAAGCGGAGCACCTCCAGCTCGGGACCGACGATCCGCACCACGATGTCGGCCGTCGTGCCGGTGAGGACCTCGTCCATCCGCTCCCGCAGGAACTGCTTGACCTGGAAGACGTGGCCGGGCACCTCTTCGAGGCTCCCGCGGATTCCCCGCAGAACGCCGTGGTAGTCGGCACGGTCGTCGATCACGATCCAGATTTCGCTGATGTTCGGCCCCCACGTGTCCTCGGAGAGATCGGCCCGGCCGATCTGCTGAGCGACGCTCACCACGCCGGGCACCTCCCGCAACCGGTGAGCGACGCGCGTGCCGATCCGCACCGACTCGCGCAGCGAGCTGTCGGGCTTCCCCGCCATGAACACGACGAAGTTCGACTCCCGGAAATCGGGCAGGAACTCGCCGCCGAGGAACGGAACGGCGGCCACCGCTCCCGCCAGGAGCAGGGTCGCGGCCTCCGCAGCCTCGTCCCGCCGTTCGCTCTCCGCACGGTGGCAGCCCGCGGGAACTATCAGGAGCAGAACGCCGAGGAGTGTCCGGTAACGACGTGCGCTCATAACGGTTCCATGCGGGACCGGCGGCGAATTGGCGACGCGACTGCGCCGCTGCTGAACATGTAATCCGAGCAGCTTCGAATGCGAGAGGCAACGATTCAGGAAAACGCTTCCCCCGCCACGAGCCGAAAAAGCGTCGAGCCGATCAGCACCGCTGGTGCGGATCGCTCAGAGCTTGTGAAGAAATCGGCGCAGGTCCGTGGCGGACGCTGCCAGCGTCCGTGGAAACGGCGAGCTGGCGGCATCGGCCACGATTGATTCACTCGCTCTCAGCGCTCATACGCCACCTTTCCCCCGACGATCGTCGTCAGGACCTCCGCCTGCGGGACCTCGTCGTCCGGCACGGCGAGGATGTTCCTCGAGAGAACCACGACGTCGGCGAGCTTGCCCGCCTCGAGGGAGCCCTTCGACTTCTCCTCGAACGCGGCCCACGCGGCGTCGATCGTCATGCTTCGCAGCGCCGCGGTTCGCGTCATCCGCTGCTCGGGAAAGAACCGGCTGCCGTCCGGGATCTGCCGCGTGACCGCGGCGTGGAAGTTGAGCACCGGGCTGAGCGGTTCGACCGGCACGTCGGTGCCGTTGATGACTTTCGCGCCCGCATCGAGCAGGCTCCGCCACGCATACGCCCCGCGGCGTGCCCGTTCTTCTCCCAGGCGGAGGACGACGAACGGAGCATCGGACGTGGCGTGGTTGGCCTGCATCGAGGCGATCACTCCCAGCTCGCCGAACCTCGGAATGTCGGCCGGGTGCAGGATCTGGGCGTGCTCGATCCGCCAGCGCAAATCCTTCTTCTCCGGATGGCCGCGGAACATCTCCTGATACAGGTCAAGCACCTCGCGGTTCGCCCGGTCGCCGATGGCGTGCGTACAGAGTTGGAAGTCGTGTTCCAGCGCCAGCAGCGCCGTCTCGCGAATCCGGTCGAGCGGCTGCACCGCCAGCCCCGACTTCCCCGGCAAGTCGGCGTAGGGCTGCAACAGCCACGCGCCGTGCGAGCCGAGCGCGCCATCGGCCATACACTTGATCGCCCGCACCGTGAGGAACCCGTTGCCGCGGTCGATCATGCGGACGCTCGCCAGGTTCCGCCGCAGCGCCTCCGGTTCGCCGCGGACCATGACCCACATGCGGACCTTCAACGAGTCCGCGTCGGCGAGCCGGCGGAATAGTTGGATGTCGCCGAACGACGAACCGGCGTCCTGAAAGCTCGTCACGCCGTGGACGAGGCATTCCCGCGTGGCGGCGGAAACCGTCGCGAACTTTTCGTCGTCGCTCAGCTCGGCGGGCCGCCGCGCCCGCCTGCGGTCGTAGGCGGCTCGTACCAGCCCCTGTGCCGTCTCGCGCAGGACGCCGGTCGGCTCTCCCGCGTCATTCCGCAGGATTTCCCCGCCGGGCGGCGGCTCCGTGTCTCGATTCACTTCCGCGGCCCGCAGCGCCGCCGCGTTGGCGATGCTCATGTGACCGGAGGCGTGCACGAGCAGCACGGGATTGTCCGGCGAGGCGCGGCTCAACTCGTCGTGCGTGGGATAGGTGGCCGCCTCCGACTTCGGCCGGTCCCACTTCTCCTGGTGCCAGCCGCGGCCGACGACCCAGTCCCCAGGTTGCGCCTTCGCGGCGGCCGCGCGGACCTGCTCGACGATCTCGCCCCAGTTCTTCGCGCTCGTGAGATCGAGCTGCCGCCGCGTCTCGCCCAGCATCAGGAAATGC
This sequence comes from Planctomycetales bacterium, assembly GCA_040877365.1. Lineage (GTDB taxonomy): Bacteria > Planctomycetota > Planctomycetia > Planctomycetales > Planctomycetaceae > JBBDNT01. Next base: position 1,508 of record JBBDNU010000224.1, on the reverse strand, counting down.
CCGTGCCCCTCGATGAAGCCGGGGACGGCGAGTTTGCCGGCGAGATCGATGACCCGCGTCCGCGGCCCGATCCACCGGCCGATTTCATCTTGGCTTCCGACCGCCGCGATCCGCCCGCCGCTGATCGCGAGCGCCGCGACCTGCCGGTTCTCCGCGTCGCAGGTGGCGATCACGCCGTTCCGCAGGACGAGATCGGCCGGCTCGTTCCCGGGATCCACCCGCGGCGGTTCGGCCGCGGAAAGGAGCGTCGCGGAACATGCCAGCGCAAGCAGCGCGGAGAGGGCTCCCGCCATCGGCGTCTCCCGTCAGGAGCTGTCGAATCATCGCGATCGAGCAGACTACTCCGAAGCCCGAACGGGGTCGAGTCGAAACCGCGATTCTGATCCGGATGGGAACCGCCGTCGCCGGCAGGACCTCTCGGGGCGCTCGGCAACTTTACCGCGGCGGGGCGATCGGGTAGACTTCCCGGACGCGGGGCGACTTGCTCGTGCTGTGGCGGAAGAGCCTCGCGATGTCCCTTGCCGGAGAGATGGCTGAGTGGCCGAAAGCGCCGGATTGCTAATTGCTGGCCCGCTCGCCTCGACATCGCAGAAAAGCAAGGGAATTGCCTTGCGAAACTCACTTCGAGCAGTCGCATTCCGGCGGGTGTAGAAACCCCGTGAATGCCGGAAAAAATCGGGGTCGCCGCCGCTCGTGGGTGTAGAGTACACCCGCGCCTACACGACCCCTCGCTGATACTGCGGGAAGAACGTCGGACGCCCCTCGACGCTTCGATTCCGTCGCACCTTCGGTTCCGGCGCCCGCACAGTCGCCCCCGAAATGAATGCCTCCAGGTCCGCGACCCGAATCCGCCACGTCGCCCTGCGCTTGTTCGCGGATATATCAATCGCCGACAGCCTGCCATCCGAGATCAGTTCCCGAACCTTGTCCGGAGAGACCGCGAGACGCTCAGCAACTTGTGCTGAAGTCAGCATGCTCCCTTCAGCCATCTTCGCTCCTTCTCTCAGGCTCCCTCAGAGGCTCCCTGACGGCCTCACGCAACAGCGCCGGGGTTTCCCTGCCCCAAGCCCTCGGAGTCGCGCAGGAGCCGCCTGCGGATCTCAGACGAGGTATTGCTGCCAATCCCCGAATGCAAACCCTCGGCCCCGCGCGAGGAATGGGCATGGGCCTTCGACCACTTCGCCGAAATCACCGCCATCGCAGCGCGAAGCCCCTCGATCGTTGCCCTGCGCCGTTGATCCGTCATTCGATCCGCGCTCACTGTCGATTCTCCTTCCGTGGTCTCGAATCCCCAACTCGTTCAACGACTCTTGGACGAGTGGACGAGTCGCCTAAGATTGCCAACCTTCCGAACACTTTGACAATTGGCATTCTTTGGCGACCTTTGGACCTCCGTCTTTCCAAAGATTGCCACGAAAACACCGGGGGTTTCTCAAAGAATGTCATAATTTAGAGGCCTCCTCACCAGAATCTGTGGGTAGCTTTTGGAGCCCGATGGGCAATTCAGC
>JBBDNU010000223.1:0-9823 GCA_040877365.1 Planctomycetales bacterium | reverse complement strand
AGACCTTTCGATCGGTCGCTCACGCACTCGGGTTCCGCACGCGGCCCACGAACAGGATGCTCCCCGTGGCCTTGTCGCGGATCAGGAACACGAATGGGCGGTCGGCCCGGAACGTCGTCGGCTCCGCCGGGGCCGAGGTGACCCCGACGATCACGCCGGTCGCGGCGGCCGCTTCGGTCCCCTCCTCGTTCACGTCCACGAACGCCTTGTGGACCACAGCCGTGATGAACAGGTCCCGCCGGCCGTTCATCCCGGAGAAGTCGGCCTGCTCGGGGATGAACGCGTCCGTCATTCCAAGCGATTGCAGCACGCCGTTGAGCTGAAACTGCTCGGTCAGCTTGAACCGCGGCAGAAAGAGGCGGACTTGCTGCCGCCGCAGCTTGCCCGTCCACTCCGCGAGGTTTTCGGCCGTCAGCTTCTCTTCGAGGGCCGGTAGTCCGTCGATCTCCCTGGGGAGCAGCACGAGCATCGACACGGCGTCCTCGGCATAGGGCAACTCGACGATCTGCGCGCCGCCAAGGTCCGCGTAGGAGACGTTGCCGGTGCGGTGCATCAGCGGGACTTTCGTCGTCTTGTCGCCGGTGACGTGAAAGTCGGCCGTCTGCGTCGCCCGCTTCTCGAACGGCTCCGCCCAGTCTCCCTTGAAGTAGATCGCGTTCGTAAGCACGAGCCGGGTCAGCGAATCGAGCGCGCCGGCGGGAATGAGGTCCTTGATCTTCCGCTCGGTCTGCTGCTCGATCCAGTCGTTGATCGCCTTCCGCGCTTGTTCCGGCTGCTGGCGGAAATCGAGCTGGGCCAGCTCGGCCCGGTATTGCTCGCGCGTGAGCCGGAGGTACTCGGGGCGGAAGTCGTACCCCTGCTGTCCCCAGAGGCGATTGGCGACCTTGAGCGTGTAGTGGGCGTCGGCGGCCGAGGTGTCGGGCTGGATGAGCCCGGTCAGCTCCCGGTACGCGGGGTGCAGCTTGTCGGCCGGAAGGTCGAAGCGCAGCGCCCGGGCCATCTGCGTCGCGGTCTCGCCGTCGGCGCCCGCATAGGTCATCGCCAGCGCGGTCGAGATGCTGTAAGGGGAATAGAATAGATTCCCCGACTGGTCCGCCCGCAGCTTGCGGTACAGGTCGAACGCGAAGCGGTTGTTCCCCTGCACGAGGGTCTTGACGTCCTCGGGGACCGGGGACTGGGCCTTCTTCAGGCCGCGCGTCGCCCTGGGCGCGGAATCCGGTTGCGCCGCGGGGGACTGGCCACAGCCGCCGACCAGCGGCACGAGCCACGTCAGAAGCAGACAGCCGGCCAGAGGGGCGCGGCGAATCGAGCGAGCGTTCATTCGATGATCCTTCCCGGTTAGATCGATTCAGCGCCGGCCATTGGTCGTGAACCATGGTTCCGACGGCGTTTACGACGCACGAAGGCCGCCGGACGTTCCAAACATTGTCGGCCCGCGAACATGATCTTCGAAGAGGTGAGCGAACCACGGGGCCGCGCCTCCATGTTACAGCGGCCGGTCGGGTCCGGAAGAGGGATTCCGGAGCGGTCCCGCGGAGCGGCGCGGGAAACGGCTGCCGCGACGTGTTAGAATCGCGCGACGCCGTTTTCCGATTCCCGCCGGAGATGAGCCATGCGCCGCGCTTTCCTCGTGCCGTCCTGCTTCGTCCTGTGCTGCGGCCTCGCCGCGAGCGCAGGCGCCGCCGAATTGCCCGCGAACCAGTGGGTCGAGCTGGATCGTCACGCGGAAGGAGGCCGGCGGGCGTGCGCGATCCGTTACGCTCCCGGCGTCGATCGCTTTTTCCTATGGGGATTCCTCAACGCCGATCGGGATCTTCTACAGGAAAACCACGTGATGGAGATGCCCGAGCACGACATGGTCGCTTTCGACCCGCAGGCGCGAAAGTGGGAAAACCGCTATCCCGCAGGATGGGCCGAGAAGTGGGGCGGCAAGCCTCCCCGCGCGATCTACGCCCGATCGTACTCGGGCATCACCAGCGGCAGCGAGCAAAGCCGGTTTCAATCGCCGCCCGACTTTCCCGACGCTCCGCCGCGGCCGGACATGAACCTCGTCTTCGACCAGGTCGGCTATCGGCCGAAAGACAAGTCGCTGTTCTACTTCTTCGGCGGACTGACGCTGTCGTTCGACACCGAGAAGAACACGTGGACGAATCTCGAACCGAAGCACTCCCCGCCCCCCGTGACCTGCGGCGCCATCTGCTACGACCCGGTGAACAACGCGATGATCCTGTTCGGCGGCGGGCACGTGGCGGAGAAAGCGCCGGACGGCAAGCTGGTCGGCTACACCGGCACGTGGGCGTACTCCTTCGCCGACAAGGACTGGAAGCGGCTCGCAACGGAAGAAGGGCCGAGTTCCGCCCATCCAATCGATGAGACGATCGTGGACGCTCCGCCCCCGCGGATGAACTCCCCCCTCGTCTGCGACGAGAAGCACGGCGTGCTCGTCCTCTTCGGCGGAGACTCGCAGAGCCACTATTTTGCTGACACGTTCTTATTCGACCTGAAGACGCGGCAGTGGCGGCATGCTCGGGCGACGAACAATCCCCCGCCCCGCGCGGGCCATTTCACAGTCTACGATCCGCAGTCGGGCTGGGTGATCATCGGCGGCGGCTACAACCGCAAGGATCTCTCCGACATGTGGGCCTACAGCGTGAAGGAAGACCGCTGGCGGAAGCTCGCCGGGACCGTCCCCACCGGCTTCACGATCTCGGCCGACATCGCCCCCGAACAGCGGTTGATCGTCCTCACCGCGAACACCAAGCGCCCCGGCGACGGCTCGCGGTGCAACGAACTCTATCCCGTGCGGACGACTTACGGCTATCGCCTCGACGAGAAGACCGCCGTCACCGGAGATGCCGCCGAGACGCACGCGGCGATGTCCCGCCGGCCGCCGGAAGAGCGCAATCAGCCGTATCGTCCCGATCCCGAGCGCGCGCGCCGGCACGCGGAGCGATTGAAGAACCTCCCGGTCAACCGCTGGACGCTGCTCGATGAGCCGAGCTTCGCCGCCCCGGCCCGCACCTGGGGCTCCGCCACGTTCGACACCGACCGCGGCCGGATTCTTTCGTGGGGCGGCGGGCACTGCGGGTACGGCGGCAGCGACGTCGACGAGTTCGACATCGCCCAGCACACGTGGGTCGGCAGCAAGAACGCCCCCGAGTTCCTCGAGCGGGCCTGGAACCTCGGCGTCCGCGAGGCGGGGGTCACCTTTCAGGGCGCGCCGTGGGCCGAGCACGGCCGCACCGTCTTCGCCTACGATCTGGTCCTCAAGAAACTGCTCTGCGTCCGGCCGATCCGCCTGACGACCGGCTACGATCCCCCCGCGCTCGCGCATCTGCCAGCCGATCGCCGCCCGCGGGAAGGGGCGAAGGTCGTCCCGCCGACGTCGTACAACCGGTTCGGCACGTTCGCCTGGGATCCCGAAACGACCGAATGGGAATTGATCGGTCCCGGCGTCGTGGGACTCGACCGGCTGGTGAGCACGCCGCGGGGGGTGATGGGAGTCAACGTCGATTGGCCGGCGCGGCTGCTCGACACCGGACATGAAATTCCGTGGACTCCCGAATCTCCGCCGGTGGACAACACCGTCTTCCACTTCGACGCCGAGACGAAGAAATGGAAGCGGCTGGGCGAGAAGCAGACTTCGCCGCAGAACCTCTACGAATACACCAGCCTCGCCTACGACGCGAAGCGCGACCGCGTGCTGCTGCACGGGGCCGGGCGGAACAACGAGGAATTGTGGAGCTTCGACGTGAAGGCGGGGAAATGGACGCACCTCGAACCGAAAGTCCACAATCCGAACGAAGCGCCGCCCCGCACCGGCCGCGAGATGATCTACCTTCCCGACGACGACATGTTCCTCACCTATGGTCGCGGCGGCCGGCAAAGCCGCTACGCGCTGTGGGCCTATCTTCCCGCGGAGAACGTCTGGGGAAGGCTGAACATCGAGCCGCCGCAGGGGATTTCGCCCAACAGCGTCACCGGTCCCACCCGCGCGATGCTGTACGACCCCGCACGGAAGCTGGTGTTCCTGGTGCTGTCCCGTGACGGCAACCTCGGCCGTTCGATCGTCTACGCGATGCGGTTCGCCCGCGAGAAGACGGCGTTTATATTGGATGACTTCTGACATTCGGCCGGCACAGCCGGCACAGCCGGCCCTGCGCGACTGCGCGTTAATTGCGAAGCTTTTCAAGTCGCGCAACAAGCCCTTTGATCTTCCTCACTCTTTCCGGATCGTTGGCATGAATTGCGCCCAAGCCCACGCAATAGACATGTGCGCTCTCAATCATCCGTCCTTCGCGAATGGCATGCAAGTATGGCAGCACTGATCGCCCCTTTAAGGCGCCGCCGTTGATCACAAAGCGATCCTCCTCAAGACACGCGGAGATGATTTCTGGCATTGCCGCGTCGCCAAACTGGGCCAAAACAGCCGCCAGTGGAGGACTCGTCTCCGCATCAAAGGGACGTTGCAGTTCGATATGTTGCAGCAACGCGGGGATCGCCGCCTCGCACTTCAACTGCCCAAGGAGCTTGGCAGCGGTAATGCGATCTCCGGCAGAGTTTTCGGGATCCGCCAGAATCGCGAGCAACTGCTTGCACCGCAATTCACGTTGCTGCACGATGTTCTCGGATTCTTCGAAGAGAGTGTCCAGTGCAGCAGGCTGACGCGAGTCGTCAGAACCTGGTGCGATCACCACGTCGAGAAGAATCAACGCGACGACAGCAACGTGCCCTGCAAAGATAGTACGAGTCTTGCGCATGCCGAGTTGCCCTCCAGCCTCAAGGTCAATTGCGTGTGTCCAGTATCGCCGACATCGTACCACGTTCGACCGGTGAATGTCTCGTGCGTTTCGGGCGGATACCCCCCCCGCGAGCCCCGGTCCATCATTCGGCCGGCACGGCCAGCCCTACGCGACTACACGACCTCCGAAGGAGCGGACCGCCATGAGACTTGTGCCGGGCGCCCCGTCTGCGGCAGAATCGGAGCTACCAGGGCGTTGAAAAAGGGGGCGGGCACCCGCAGCCGTCCGCGATCCACAGGCTATTTCCGAGCATCTGCGGGAGCCAGTCCCCTTTTTCAACAGTTTGCTACGCATGTCGGGCGCGGCGGCGTGCCGTCGCCGTCGTGCCGGCGAGCGCCCCCCGGCGTCGAGGGAGGAGACGATGAGCGGCGAACTCCGCAGCGCGGCGCTCGGGCGCGGGACATGGCAGGAGCGGCTCGCGCTCGTGATCGAGACGATGCGCGAAATGAGCCTGCAGACCGACCCGCAGGCGATGGTCCGCGCCTACGGCGAGCGGATGAAGTCGCTCATCCCGCTCGACCGCCGCATCTCGCTCTCGCGCCGCGGACTCGAATATCCCCGGCTCCGCGTCACTCGGTTCAGCGAATGGCGGGAAGAGATCAACCCCTGGAAGGAGCCGCACCGCCTGCCGGTCATCGACGGGGGCCTGTTTGCCGAGTTGATCTACGGCGACGAGCCGGTCGTGATCGACGACTTGGACGTGCCCGAGGACGATCCCGCCGCCCCCTATCTCGCCGGCCAGCGCTCGCTGCTGGCGATCCCCATGCTCGATCAGGGGGTGGCGACGAACATGGTGATCGGCACGCGGGAAGAGCCGGCCGCGTTCGACCGCGAGGAGCTGCCCGAGGTCGTGTGGATGTCGAACCTGTTCGGCCGCGCCGCCCACAACCTCGTGATGCGCGAGCAGGTCGAGCAGGCGTATCAGCTCGTCGATCGCGAGCTGCAAGTGGTCGCCGACATCCAGCGCTCGCTGTTGCCGCGGCGGATGCCCGAGATTCCCGGCGTGCGTCTCGCCGCCCACTACCAGACCTCCCGCCGCGCCGGCGGCGATTACTACGATTTCTTCCCGCTCGCGGACGGACGGTGGGGGATTTTGATCGCCGACGTGAGCGGGCACGGCACTCCCGCCGCGGTGATGATGGCCGTCACCCACGCGATCGCCCATGCCTATCCCGGTTCGTCGGAGAACCCCAGCGCGCTGCTCGAGTTCGTGAACCGCCGCCTGGCGGAGCGGTACACGGTCGATTCCGGCACGTTCGTCACCGCCTTCTATGGAATCTACGACCCGTCGACCCGGACGCTGACGTACTCCTCGGCCGGCCACAACCCGCCGCGGATCAAGTCGTGCCGGGGCGGAACGATCGAGTCGCTCGACGGCGCGCGGCGCTTGCCGCTCGGCGTCTCCGCGGACGAGGACTACATCGACGCGACTCGCGCGCTGCAGACCGGCGACCAGATCGTGTTCTACACCGACGGCGTGACCGAGTCCGAGGGCGCGCGGGGAGTGATGTTCGGCGTCGAGCGGCTCGATTCCGTGCTGCACGCCTGCCGGTCGGACGCCGGCGAAATCATCGAGGGCGTTCTCACGGCGCTCGCGGAGTTCACTGACGCCCGCCCCGCCGCCGACGACCGCACGCTGCTCGTCGCGAAGATCGGCTAACCGCCGCGATTTCGGCACTGTCGGGCTGGGCTGTGTTGTTCATCCCCTTCGGGGAAAAACACCGTCTTCGCCTCAAGTATGCCCGCCGATGGGCGATTTCCCCCTTTGCGCTTCTTCGCGCCTTTGCGTCTTTGCGTCGAAGAAAATCCATCGGTAGCGGGATGCCGATCGATGGAAAGCTACGGATTCGCCGAGTCCTTCGAGTCGTCCCGGCGGACCAGGACCGCGTCGAGCCAGTCGGCGTAGTCCTGGATGTCCCCCCGCGCGCCGAACTCGACGATCAGCGTGAGCCGCTTCGCGTCCGCCACGTCGATCGGGCCGACGGGGAGGACGGCGCTCCGGCCGGTGAGCGGCGGGCTTTCATACACGCGCCGGCCGTCCACCTCGACGGCGAAGACCGCGTTCCCCCCGCCCTCGGCCGCGTCGTCGATGCCGATCGCCGACCGCAACTGCGCGAACTCGCCGTTCAGGTCGTAGGCGACGGCGCTGCGGCTGTGCATGCCGAGCCCCTTGGGACAAGGGACGCCGCGGAGCGAGAGCGGTCCTCCCGCGACGCCGCGGTCCCGCGCGAGCCGCCACGCCGGCCGGTCTCCCTCGGTCGCGCCAAGATAAGACGTGTGGCGGTCATCGGCCGGTTCGAGATCGGAGAGATACACGGCCCGGCCGCCGAGGAACCGCAGCGACCGGACCGTTTCGAGCGGCAGCTCGACCGTCTCGCCGAACCCAGCGGCGATTTCGAGCGGGCCTGCCCGCCACGGCTGCAAGCGGCCGGTGATCCACGAACCGTCGTTGAGCGCGACGATGACGCGGCGGCCCGTGGCGGCGGGAAGGCCGACCAGCTCCGGATCGAACCCGAGGGCGCGGACGTTGGGCCGCGGCACGCGGAGCGGACCGCCGGCCGTCTCGATGGCGATCGCGTCGCCGTCGAAGCCGTCGAATTCGCCCGCGACGCGGTCCCCGTTGGCGAGGAGCAGCAGGTCCCCCTGTTCGTCGCGGTGGTCGAGCCGCGCGAGCAGATCGCGGCGAAGAGCATGGTCGCGGGGCGGGTCGAACAGGACGTGGCGGACCGCTTCGAGCGGAATGCGGACCGGCCGCCCGGATCCGTCGGTCCAGCGGGCGGCGAGGTGCGTCTCGTCGATCTTCTCCGGGCGGAGGAAGAGCCGGTCGCCGTTCGCGAGCAGCACGAGCGCGGCGTCGCGCGGCGCGCGAAGAGCGCGGTCGTCGAACTCGAGCACCAGCAGGTCGCCCGTGGGAAATTCCCGCGACCGCTCGCCGGCCCGCACGCGGATTGTCTCGGCCGACAGCGCTTCCAGCACGCCCGCCGACTGTTCGCCGGCGACCGTCTGCACGGCAACGCGGGGCGATTCACCGGTCGGCGCGAAGGCGGCCGGGGCGAACGCGAGAATGACGGCCGATAGGAGCATCGCGTATCAGAGGTCAGAGGTTGAAGGTTGTGGAATCTTCCGTGGTGCGGACTTCAGTCCGCACCAGTCTCACTCCACTTCGTCGCCTGCGCGATTCCTCGAGCACGGACTTCACTGATGGGCACTCGCTGCTCCACGCTCGATGCACGACCAGGCCCGCGCCAGTCCTTTGCGCGTCTTTGCGTCTTTGCGTCTTCGCGCCTTGGCGTCGACAGTCGATCGGTGCGCCGCGTCAGCGCTGGAAGATCGGCAGGTAGTTGTTCGGCATCTCGAGGACCAGCAGCGCCATCGCGGTGCCGTATTCGTCGCAGATCAGCGAGTCGGACCAGCTCCCGTCGGGAAGCTGGCGGCGGTTCAGCTCGTCGCGGATCGCCGAATACCAGCGTTCCCACGCGTCCCCCCCGGCCTGCCACAGCGCCTGCACGGCGTAGTAATGCCCGTAATAATAGTGGGTTTCGACGCGGAACGGGTCCCCCTCCGGCACGTGCCGCTCGAGGTACCGCAGCCCCTGCTCGATCTCGCGGCCTGCGTAGATCCCGGCGCTGTGCAGGCCGACGACGGCGGCGGCGGAGCGGGGAAATGCGCTTTCCGTCCCGGTCCGCACGAGCTGATAGCGGAACCCGCCGTCGGGGTTCTGACAGCGCTTGATGTAGTCGGCCGCCTTGTCGACCGTCTCGCGGGGGACGTGGATCCCGCGGTTCCGCGCCGCGCGGAGCGCCATCAACTGGCAGACGGTGACGGAGACGTCGGCGTCGACCGGCTTGGGATCGTATCGCCAGCCACCCTCCTTGTTCTGCGTGTTGACGATCAGCTCGACCGCCTTCTTCAACTTCTCCCGGATATCCTGGCGGTGCGTCATGCCGTAGACCTCCGCGAGGTACAGCGTGGCGAACCCGTGGCCGTACATCGGCCCGTGCGAGACGCTCGACTCCTCGATGATGTACCCGTTCGGGCGGCAGCGGGAGAGGATGAAATCGACCGTTTTCTGCGACTCGCGGCCGTATTTCCCGCGCCCCGGCGTGTGCCCGTCGGCGAGCAGGGCGAGCCCGGCGAGGCTCGTGACGGCGACGTTGTTCTTGTAGGCCGTGCCCGAGCCGAACGAGCCTTCCTCGTGCTGCCGGGCGACGAGGTACTCGAGTCCCCGCTCGATCGCCTTCTCCGTCTCGGGGGTGACGAGATCGGGATGGCGGGCCTCGGCCGGCCGCTGGGCGAAAGCCACACGCTCCGGCGGCAACACCCCGGCGAGCGCGAGGGCCGCGATCAGCAGCAGCGACACCGAATGCCGGACGCCGCTGGCGTTTCGCCGATGCACCGTCGATCGGCCATGGCGCCTTCCATTCAAGGAAGGCTTCGAGTCGGCTTGCAGCATCGCTCTCGGATTCCCGTCGTGCGAACTTCAGTTCGCACGACGCCTCTCAATACCGCAGCGACTGCGGATACTCCGCCCCCGGCGGAAGCGGCTCCGCTCCGGGCGGAATCGCTTCCGCCGGCAGTCCCTGGAGCGTCCGCTGCTCCGCGGCCCGCCGCGGCTCGCTCCGCTGCTTCACGAACTCGCGCGGCCGCTGCATGGTCTCCGGCCCGGCGGCGGCGTCGGGGAAGGGATCGTGCAGCCGATAGGAATGCTTCTCGACGACGGGATCCCGGTAGTCCAACCTGGGCAACCGCGTGTTGCCGCCGTGCACGCAGCCCCCGAGCAGGCACAGGATCCCGGTTCGCACGAAGACCGCCGTCCAGCGCGACATGATCGCGGACTTTCCGTAGAAACGCCATGCCCCGCCTGAACAGGACGTTATTATAGCCCGACCGAAAAGCGGGGAACAGGCCGGTTTTTGCCGGGTGCGAACTGCGGGCGTGCGACGCACTTTGCGATTTGCGGAGGACCAGTCCCCTCTCCCCCGGCTTTGCGGCAATAGCGTTCGGCACGGCATTTTAGCAGT
>JBBDNU010000222.1:0-9857 GCA_040877365.1 Planctomycetales bacterium | reverse complement strand
GGCAGGAGGCAGGAGGCAGGAGGCAATCCACGACGCGCTGCGGGTTTTCTCGTAGGGCACCGGCTTCCACCACCGGCGGGATAAACCCGTCGGTTCATTGTCGTCGATGGTACATAGCAGCCCGCAGCAGCGGATTCGGCTTCCATCCCCGTCACTCGTCACTCGTAACTCCCCTCGCTGTTCGCTGTTCCCGTCTCGCGATATCCTGAATTCATGGCAAGGGCCAACCACCACCGCAGCGACGCCAACGGCGACCACGTCGCCTATCTCGTCGTCCGCGAAGGCCGCAAGTGGCGAGACGTGTTCCGGCTGACCCCCGGGCAGGTCACGACGATCGGCCGCGCCCCCACCAATCGCATCGTCCTCCGCGACGAAGTCTGCAGCCGAAATCACTGCGAAGTCTTCCAGAGCGGTCCCGCATGGGTCCTCCGCGATCTCGGCAGCCGCAACGGCACGCTCGTCGACGGGCAGCCGATCGCCGGCGATCGCCCGCTCGAAGACGGGGAGTTGATCCGCATCGGCACGTCCGATCTCGGGTTCACCCGCGACCTGTCGCGGAAGTTTCCCGAGCTTCCCGCGGAGGAGGCCGCTCCCTTGGCCGAGGGAGACACCGCCTACGAGCTGATCTTCGACGAGCACCCGGCCGGCGAGGCCGAACCGGCGATCATCCACCGCACCCGCCAGAACCGCTACTACTCGGGCGGCGCCGGCGACAGCTTGAACCGGGACCGCGCGAGCCGCGAGCTGGCGAGCCTGTATCAGCTCGCGCTCGAGATGGGTTCCGCCCGCAACGCGCAGGTGCTGTCGGAGGTCGTGCTGGACGGGCTGTTCGCCGGGACGAGGGCCGACATCGGCGCGATCCTGATGCTCCCCGAGGGACAGCCCGCGCCCGCCCGGTCCGACGAGCTGTTCGTCGCGGCCTACAAGACGCAGGCGGACCTGGCGTATCAGAAGGTCTCGGAGCACCTCTCCCGCGTGGTGCTGGAAGGTTCGGAGGCGGTGCTGGCCCGCGACGTGGCGGACGACAGCCGGCTCGCCAGCCGCGACAGCCTCGGCGAGATCCACGCCCAGAGCGTGATCTGCGCCCCGATCCGCACCGAAGACGCGGTCCTCGGCCTGGTGCACCTGTACTCGACCAACCCCGACAACCCGCTCGATCCGGACGACCTCGAGTTCACGCTCGCCGTCGCCGACCAGTTGGCCGTCGCCCTCGACAACCTGAAGGAGAAGGAATCGCTGGCCGACGGACTGGCCCGCGCCGAAACCGAGAACCAGACGCTCCGCCGCCGACTCGAGCTCGAGAACAAGCTCGTCGGCGACCATTCCTCGATGAAGCAGCTCCGCGAGGCGATCGCCCGCATCGCACCCACCGACGCCACCGTCCTGATCCGCGGGGAGAGCGGCGTGGGCAAGGAGCTTGTCGCCCGGGGAATTCACGTGGGCAGCGACCGCCGCGACGCGCCGTTCGTCACCATGAATTGCGCCGCCCTGAGCGAGAGCCTGCTCGAAAGCGAGCTGTTCGGCCACGAGAAGGGATCGTTCACCGGGGCGGTCGACCGCAAGCCGGGCAAGTTCGAGCAGGCGGACCGCGGCACGCTGTTCCTCGACGAGGTCGGGGAGATGAGCCTCCCCGTGCAGGCCAAGTTCCTCCGCGTGCTCGAGGGCCACCCCTTCGAACGGGTCGGCGGACAGGCGAATGTCGAGGTCGACGTGCGGGTCGTCGCGGCGACCAACCGCGACCTCGAGCACGCGGTCCGCGAAGGGAGCTTCCGCAAGGACCTGTACTTCCGGCTGCACGTGGTGGAGATGGTCGTCCCGCCGCTGCGGGAGCGGATTTCCGATCTGCCCCTGCTGGCGAACTTCTTCCGCGAACGGTTCGCCCGCAAGACCCGCCGGCCGATCAAGGGATTTTCGCGCGAGGCGCTCGACGCGCTGATGGCCCACGATTGGCCGGGGAACATCCGCCAGTTGCAGAACACGGTCGAACGGGCAGTGATCCTGTGTGCGGGAGAACTGGTGCGGGCCGAAGACATCCGGCTCTCCACGCTCGGCGTCGAGACGCGGGAGCCCCTGGACGGCGCGCCCGGCGGAGAGGAGTACCGGCAGGTCCCGCTGGCGATCGTCGAGCAGGAGCACATCCTGGCGACGCTCGAGCGGACGAATTGGAACAAGTCGCGGGCGGCGCAGATTCTGGGCATCGAACGCTCGACTCTCGACCGCAAGCTGAAGCGGTACGACGTGTCGCGGCCGCGAGAGTAGGTCTCGGAAATCTTCCCGAGAAATTCCGATTTCGGGATTTTTTTGTTGACATCTCGCACCGTCCCGAGAACAATCAAGTGAGCCGACTATTGGTCGGTCCCGCCTACGTTAAACCTACGCCAACGCTCCTCGCAGCCGCCGTTGCGCTTCCCCGCCCGGGGAGCGGGGGTTGCGCGGCGCTTGTTCCGGTCGGAGACGACTCGGCCCCCTGCGCAGGAACCCGGACCCCTCCCTTGCAGCGGATTTTTTCCGTTGGCTTCACCCCGATTCGAGATGGAGTGAGTCGCATGTCGTACACCTACGAGGTGGACCCCTCGCTGGACATGGATGAAGAGACCTCCAACCAGGACCTCATCGTCGATTACGACGAGATGTTCGAGGAGGAAGATTTCGCGGCCTTGGGGATCGACCCCCGCGCCCCAACCCCCGCCAAGCCGGGCTCCGAAGACAAGGTCATGATGCTCGCCGCCCGCTATGCCTCCGGTCTCCCGCTGTGGCACGACCAGGACTGTTACGACCACGGTCCGCTCGCCAAGCCCCGCTCCGAGTTCCATGACGGGTTCGGCGACGAAGAGGACGATTGACCGTCGCACTTCTCCCACGTTCCGCAACTGCCGCGGGCTCCCGACATCGTCGCGAGCCCGCTTTCTTTGCGCCCAGCGAACGGTCCCAGCCGCATCCCCGTTGTCGCCTCCGCGCGCCGCGAGTATCCTTAGGAGGCGGCGCCCCACTTTCGCCTCCTCACCGGTGAAGGATGCTCCCATGCGACGGTTCTCCCTCGCGCCGGCGGTCGCCGGCACAGCGTCAATCCTCTGCGGACTCGCCTTCTTCCCATTCGGCCCGGGCCCCGATCCAATTCGCGCGGCCGACGCGCAATCGGACGCCGCGGAATCGAAGACCGACGAACCGCCGCGGCCGCAGGCCGGCAAGCTCGTCCCGCTCAACAAGAACGAGACGGTCCTGCTCGACAAGCCGGGCAACCGCGTCGTCCTCAAGGCCAAGGTCGTCCTCCGCAAGGGGCTGCTCGAAATGCTGCTCTGCCGCACGCAGACGAAGGAGCACGAGTCGGTCCTCGCCGTCGATTCCCAGGCCCAGGTGATCCACGCGGGCCTGCTCGCCCTCGGGGCCGAGCCGGGCAAGCCGGTCCAGTTCATCGAGCGCAAGGACCCCGAGACCGGCGCCCTGCGGTACGACGTCGTCCCCCCGCAGGGGCGGCGGATCGACGTCTTCCTGCAATGGACGGACAAGGACGGCAAGCTCCAGCGGGTCCCCGCCCAGAACTGGGTCCGCACCTCGACCCACCGCTTCCACATCGCCGAGCTGAACGCCCTCCCCGCCGGCGTGACGCTCCCCCGCGACGGAAAGCTCCGCTTCGACGCCAAGCACCGCGAGCTGTCGTGGTACGGCGAAATGAAGCCCGCCGAGCGCGACGAGCAGCTCCAGCTCACCGCCGACGAGAAGTTCCAACACGCCGTGAAAAAGCTGTTCGACGCCAGCCGACCGGAGCCGATGACCGCCCACTGGGTGTTCGCCGGCAGCATGTACCAGGTCGACGAGCAGACCGGCGAGAAGCAGTATCTCGCCGAGGTCGGCGACGTGATCTGCGTCGCCAACTTCTCCAGCGCCCTACTCGACGTCGCGGAGGAAAGTTCCGCCAGCGGCGATCCGACCGCCGGCGAGGGGGGACTGCAATACGAAGCGAACACCGAGGCCATTCCCCCGCTCGACACCGAAGTCACCGTCGAACTGGTCCCCGCCCCCGTCAAGCAGGAACGGGCGCCGGCACGGCCCGCGCCCCAACAATGAAACTCGCCGCAGGCCACACCGTCGGCATCGATCTCGGCACTTCCTACTCGGCCCTGGCGCGGCTCGGCGACGACGGCGCGCCCGCCGTCATCCGCAACGCCGAAGGCGCCCCCATCACCCCCTCGGTCGTGCTCCTCGGGAAGGATCGCCGAGTGACCGTCGGGCCCCCCGCCGCGCTGACCATCGCGGCCCCCGACCGCACCGTCGCCGCCGTCAAGCGGCAGATGGGCAGCCCCGATTTCTTCCAGGTCTACGACGGCCGCAAGCTCACCGCCGAGTTCATCTCGGCCATGATCCTCAAGAAGCTCAAGCAGGACGCCGAGCGCGAGATCGGGCCGATCGGCAACGCCGTCATCACCGTCCCCTACTACTTCACCGACCCCTCCCGCCGGGCCACCGTCAACGCCGGGCGGATCGCCGGCCTGAACGTGATCGACATCGTCAACGAGCCGACCGCCGCCACCCTCGCCTTCGCCTGGATGCAGGGCGACCTCGGCCGCGGCGACCCCGCCCCCCGCGAGAAGACGGTCCTCGTCTACGACCTCGGCGGCGGCACGTTCGACGTCACCGTCGTCCGCTGCACCCCCACCACGTTCGCCGTCGCCGCCACCGACGGCGACACCCTCCTCGGCGGCCTCGACTGGACGCGGCGGATCGTCGACCACGCCGCCGCGCAGTTCCGCGGGAAGTTCGGGACCGACCCCCGCGGCGAGCCGCACGCGCTCGCCCGGCTCACCGAAGATTGCGAGCGCGTCAAGCGCGAGCTCAGCCAGCACCAGCGGGCCACCGTGGACGTCTCCTTCGACGGGCGGACGACGACCGTCGGCATCTCCCGCCACGAATTCGAGAAGCTCACCGCCGACCTGCTCCAGCGCACGCAGGACACCACGCGGATCGTGCTCGAGCTGGCCGGCGTCACCGCCGACGAGCTGGACGAAGTGCTGCTGGTGGGGGGCTCGACGCACATCCCCGCGGTGCTGCGGATGCTGAAGTCGGTCGCGGGCCGCGACCCCTCCCGCGCGCTCGACCCGCAGCTCGCCGTCGCCCAGGGGGCCGCCATTCACGCCGCCATCCTCGAAGCCAAGGCGACCGGAAGCCGCGGGCGGATCGCCCAGGCGGTGCTCAAGCGGCTCCGCTCGATCACCACCCGCGACGTCAACTCGCACTCGCTGGGGGTCGAGATCAGCGACCTCACCTCGTTCGCCCCGCGGCGGAACCACATCATGGTCCCCCGCAACTCCCCGCTGCCGATCGAGATCAAGCGGCAATTCGTCACCGACACGCCGAACCCGGAGGGGATCCGCGTGCGGCTGCTGGAGGGGGAGGCGGCCGACGTCCGCGCCTGCACCCGCGTCGGCGACCTGCGGATCGCGAACCTCCCCCCCGACCTTCCCGCCGGCTCCCCGGTGGAAGTCACCTACCGCTACGACGAACAGCGCCGCATCCACGTCACCGCCCGCGAGCTGGTCGGCAACAACGAGGCCCAGGTCCGCATCGTCTGGGAAGGCATCAGCCCCACCGACGCCGCCGACGCCTTCCACAAGCTCGCGGAAGAATACCGCGTCGACTGACCGGTTTGGTTAGCCGCGACCCGCAGCCGAGCGGGCGCAGCCCGCGAGCGCAGGGGAGCGCGCCGGCCGACGGGTGGCCGGCCCGGCGGGTGAAAAAAACCGCCCGGTCGCCTTCATCGCGAAAGCAACCGGGCGGAGTCGAACATCACCAAGATCGCCGTCGAGAGCGATCCGCGAACCGCTTCACCCTCCCGTCGAAAAATATCCCGCCTTCAGGGCGCGTTCGCCGTTGCCGCCGGGAGGCAGCCGATCGGTCGGCGAGTCCCCGGTGACCAGCTCGAACGCGAAACCGACTGGGGCACGGCCCGCCCGCTCGACGCCCTGGCTGTTGCCGTTCGCGTCCCCCCAGCGGCCCCACACGTCTCCGGGGGCGATCATGTCGAAGCGGACGAACTCCTGCTTCTTCCGATCGTACTCCACGGTCCCGTGGATCGGCGTCTCGTAACCGTAGCCGAGCGGCCCGTTGGGCGACGTGGCCTTGGCGGCGTCGAATGTCGATCCCCAGTGGATGAACCCGGCGACGCCCATCCGAATCCGGTCGGGAGTCACCTCATCGACGACGAGGGCCAAGTCCGCCGTCTTCACGTTTTGCTGAGCGACGATGCTGCTCTCGCTGGTCAGGGCCCGCTGCGGGTTCAGGTGGAACCGGGCCATCCGATTGCTGATGGCCGAACTGACCGGCAGCTTCTGGCCTTTGGTGGGGTTCTCGGGAACCAGTGCCTTCCACTCGTCTTCCGTGAGCCACATGTACTCGGTGTTGGGCTCCAGGAAGGCGGGGGAAATCGCGCGAAAATCGTCCCGCTTCGCGTACCGCAGCTCCCCCTTCTCGTCGCGGGCCAGGAACCGCGCGTGGACCCGCAGGACCAGCCCGTTCTCCGGCGGAGAGGGGACGACCTCGTCTCCCGCCTCCAGCGCCGACAACGCCAAACCGCCCGCCTTGCGCTGCGCCTCGGGCAGCTTGCGGAACTCCTCCAGCGCGCGGCGGACGTCCCCTCCCGCCACGAGCGTCTTGCCTCCCGGCGAAACGCAACTGAAATAGCCGCTGGAAGTCACCCACTGCTTGTCGATGCCGGCAGTCCGGAGAAACTCCCCTTCGGGAGACTCGGTCCGGCAGACCTGCGTCGGCACGGCGGCGCAGACGAAGTTCTCCTTGAGGAGCTCGACCGTCTCATCGTTCCAGAAGGTGGGCGCACGGCCCACACCACGGGCGGCTGCTCAACAGCCGGCGGCGGGCGCGCCGCCGCTCCCCGCCCACAGGAACAACGGCTTGCCTTCGGCGGCCGCCTTCTGCCGCGCCTCCCACACGTTGGGATACCAGTCCAGCTCCATCCAGCGGGACTCGCCCGGCTGAGGCCGGAGGAACTGGTGCAGCTTCTCGGTCTCCGCGGCGGACAGCCGTCCGCGCTCCCGCACCTCCGCCACGCCCTGACCCGGCGCCTGCGGCGCCTGGGACAGCGCCGCCGCCGCGGTCAGCACCCCCGCGAACAGCGCCCCTCTCGTGAACTTCATCGGAACCATGGTCGCGCCTTTCGTTCGATCGAAGATCAGCCTCCAGCCGACTCCACGCCGGCTGCCAACCATGCTATCGGCACGAACCGCGGGCCGTCAACCAACGCACGGCTTTCCCCCGATCCGTAAGACGGATCGCCCATCCGTCCTGAAGCGCGGCCGATCGTGCGAACTTCAGTTCGCGCGCCGCGGCCCGCCGCTCCGCGTCGCGTCCTCCCGCACGTCGCGATCCGCCTCTGGACTCTGGCCCGCCCGCCCAGACTGCTGCTGTCCGGGCGTCCGATCAACCGACTCGTGGCGCTACGGCAGCACCAACAACGCCAAGGCCGGGTCCGCAGCGAACGCCTGCACGTCCGCCACCCGCGCACTCAACAAGGCTGCCGCCGCCGCCGTCGGCCCATTCCCGACCCGCAGCCAAATTACCTTCGGCGGCGGGCCGTGCAACAGCGCCAAGTGCCGGAAGTCCGAGTCCTTCGACACCACCATCAGCCCGAGCGCAGCCGCATACTGCCAGACCGTCAGGTCGTCGGCGCCCAACAGGCCCGCGCCCTCGACGTGTTCGGAACCGGGGTAATCGGCTGCCAGCAGCCCGACCAGCCGGTGGGACAGGTTTTGGTCGAACAGGAGGCTCATGCACGCAACCGCCGTTCACGGTCTGCCGCGAACGCGAGGCACGCTTGCAAGTCCTCCGCGGTCAACTCGGGAAAGTCGGCCAGCACCTCTTCAGCCGTCATGCCCCCCGCGAGATACTCCAGCACATCTTGCACGGTGATCCGCATCCCACGGATGCACGGCTGACCGCTCCGCTTGCCCGGCTCGATGGTGATCCGGGATCGCCATTGCTCGTTCATCAGAAACCTCCTCCCAAGCATAAGTCGACTGACGGATGCGGTCGCAGCACACCTCCCATTATAGCGGATCTCAACCCGCGTGCGGCGTTCTTCACTTCCGACGTTGGACATCTGACTCCCGCCGGGTGCCACTGGCTTGCCAGTGCTTTTCGATCGAGGGGGCGACCTCCACGACCTTCGACGGCGTGGAACCTTGCACTTTCCATCGCGACTTCTGTCGCAGTGGCGACTCCATAAACCTGGACGAGTAATCCCTGATGCCCGTCGAAGGCGTCATCAAACGCGATTCGTGATGGACACTACAAGAAACTATTCAAAGAGCACTGGCAAGCCAGTGGCACCCGGCGCCTCCCGGTCCAATCGGATCCCAATGCCATCGCCCGCCGCGAAGAATGGAAAAGAGTCCGAGTGCGGGAATCAACAGAATCAAGAGTGCTTGTGTGTTCATAACGTGTGAAGCGGCCTAACGGTACGGCTAAGCTGCCGGGGCCGCCTGCAATGACGTTGAAGCTCGGAAACCAGGATGGCGGCCCCGGTCAGCTTCAGCCGTCGGTTCGGCACGAATACGTTATCCGAAATCTGATCGGCGTTTTACGCTAACAACAAACGGGCCAGTGTGAAATAAATGACCAGCGTCATCATGTCAGTACATGCAAGAGCCACCGGCCCAGCGGCTACTTGTGGCTCACGATTGAAGAATAGAATCAAGTTCGGCATCGACACGCCGATGACTGCGGCACAGGTCACGCCGCCTGCGATGCCGCCCAGCAAGCACAACACCACACGCACCTGACCGAGCCACAGCAACGCCACAATCGAAACGGCAACCCCGCTTGCAACGCCTAAGAAGAGGCCGGTCATTACTTCTGACCGCAGCTTCTTCAAAATCTCCGGCATGGTCGGTTGCTTCCCACGCAACACTTGCAAGGCCAGGCTCAGCGACTGGATGCTGACACTTTCGGCAAGTGCCAGCACGACCGGGATAAACAAAGCCAGAGCTACGGCCTTCTGTAGTTCCGCCTCAAAAACTCCTGACAGGAAAGCCGCCAGGATGCCGCCAGTGATATTCGCCAGCAACCACGGAAATCGGCTGCGGAAGGCGATGACCGGAGATGTTTGTTGGGCTTCGGTGAGATGCACACCGATGAGTTGGAATAGCTGGTCGTTGCCTTCCCTTCGGTCGATGTCGCTCAACTCAGCCGTGTACAACTCAACATCGACAACGCCCATAATGCGGCGATCTTCATCGACCACCGGGAAGGCAAGCAGGCGATGGAACATGAAGAACTCGCACGCATCCAAGACCGTTGCGGTTCTCGGAATGGCGATGACATCTCGCACCATGATTTCGCCTACCGGCTTGTCGGGGGCATTCAGCAGCAACCGGCGTGTCGGCACAACCCCTTTGAGGCGGTTGTCATCATCCACGACGTAGAAGTAGATGATTCGGCTTTCGGGCGGCTTCTCCCGAACGGCGGCAAGTGCCTCCCCTACGGTCTGATTGACGTGGATCCGGGCGATGTCCGTCCGCATGTGCAGGGTAACGAGATCGTTCAGGGTGTGTTCGACGGGAGCAGCACTGACCATCACAACTCCAATCCACGGCTGCTTGCCTATGATTTCTACCGGCGCTCGCTCTTTCGCTGATCTCGCCACCCCAAGACGATCAGCACGATGCCCACACATCCCACCACGGTGGCGATGGTGGCGTTTATCGGTTCACCAGGTTGCGAAGTATTCGTGTTGGTAAGCTCAAGCGGCCGGAAAACCGTGTGGGCATGGAGGTGGGCCTGTCGGCATTGTCAGTTTGTCGGCGGCACGCCTGGCAGCGGACAATTGTCCGGCCTGCACCGGGCAATCA
>JBBDNU010000221.1:0-48642 GCA_040877365.1 Planctomycetales bacterium | reverse complement strand
AATTGCCCATCGGGCTCCAAAAGCTACCCACAGATTCTGGTGAGGAGGCATTCTTCTAAACCCCGGTTTCAATCCGAAGAAATCGCGATTCGCTACCACGCTCCGGCGTCCATTTCGATTGGAGTGGACGTTCCGATCGTGCCGATATTGCCGATCATGCGGGTCGAGCGGACGACCCGCGCGCCGCCGACGAGTCCGTGCCGGGAATGACCGAATGGGGCCTTGCGAATCGTGTCATGCCGGCTGTTGCCGCTCGTTCGCGGTCCCCCTCACCGGGGCGGACATCCTGCGGATCGAGCGGGACCTGGGGCTTCCGTTCTGGAACTTCGTCTGCCGCTGGGAAGATCCCGACGGCCGGATCGCGCTCCGCTACGCGCCGCAATTCCGCTTCAGCGACGAGCCGCAGACGCCGTTCACGATCTGCCTGCTGCACCAGGCGAGCCGCAATTTTCCCTCGACGACGCGGTGCCGGTTCCTGGTCGAGTGCCCGCCCGACGCCGAGCACGCGCTGGGTCGGGCGCGGTGCGGCATCCACCCCAGTCGCCCGGCCGCCTGTCGGGCGTTTCCGGCGAAGCTGAACGCCAGCTGCGAACTGGTCGTGCTGCAGGAGGTGCCCGCGAGCGGCCGCAACGGGCCGCCCGGAGTGTACGACCTATGCCCGCGTCCCTGGGAGCCGGCGGACATCGACGCGCTCGACATGCTGCAGGATCTCGTGGTCGCCAGGCACGAGATGCACTTCTTCCATCAGATCGCCCAGATCTGGAACCGCGCACCCCGCGCCTGGGGACTGTTCCCCGATTTCCTGCGGCTGGTGTACGCGAACCGGGTGGTCCGCGCAGCGCCTGCCGAGGACGTTCCCAAGATCCTTCCGTTCGGTGTTTCGCGCCGCGCGGCATGACGATCGACCGGGGCGCAAACCAGCGCAGGTCGGCATGCCCGCGGCGTCCTCCGCGCACTTCGCGGTTCAGTTCATTCGCGAAGATCCGGGCGACGTCTTCAACCGCAGAGTGCGCCGAGGGCGCGGAGAAGAACTCGACGGGGCGGACACGAAACCAATCGAAGTCGTTCCACCACGGATGGGCACGGATGCGCACTGATTTCATCCTTCATCAGTGCCGATCAGTGAAATCCCCGGTCGAACATTCGCGTGAGATTTCGCAGATTTCGCAGATTTCATTACGAACTTCGGCTCCGTTCGTTCCTCCGAAAATCTGGGTGAATCCGTGTAATCCGTGGATGGAACATGCTCTTCGCCGGTGGCCGGCCGCCCGATGAAGCGCCACGGACGTTGCGCGCGTCCGGGTCGCTGGAGCGCCGCCCGAGCGGGACCGTTCGCAGCTTTCTTCGCGTCTTCGCGGCTTCGCGTGAGCCTTTCGTAGCGGAACCGAGATTGCGACCATTGATTGCGGCTACGCCGCGCTGGGGCCTTCATAATGCGACGGGCGGGCGTGCGTCACGCCCTTTCCCAAGCGTCAGGACGTACCATCCGATCCATGGACCAAATGAACGGCCCGGGGCGAACCTGATGGCTCGTGTCCGGGCGGACGCGGTTTCGCTATGCTGTCCGAGAGAGACCGGCATGAGCGCGCGCGATTCCTGGCGACCGGCGGCGTCTTTGGCGACGTTGCGGCTGCGCGCCGAGTTGCTGCACGCGGTCCGCGGGTTCTTCCGGGCGCGGGGCTATCTGGAAGTCGAAACGCCTGTGCTCTCGCACGACGTCGTCGTCGATGCCTGGCTCGAGCCGTTCGTCGCGCAGTGGCTGCCCGGCGAACGACCCACGGCCGGCGCGGAAGCGGACGAGTTGTTTCTGCAGACGTCGCCCGAATTCGCGATGAAGCGCTTGCTTGCCGCCGGCGCGACCGCCGTATTTCAGGTCGCGCGCGTGATGCGGCAGGGGGAGTTCGGCCGCTATCACAATCCCGAGTTCACGATGCTCGAATGGTACCGCGCCGGCGATACGCAGCATGAGCAGATGACGTTCACCGAAGAACTCGTGCGGCACGTCTGCTCCCGCGCGGCGACGCTGCGCGACGAAGATTCGACTTCCCCGCCGCCGGGCGGAGCGATCGAGCTGCCGCCGGCGCCGTTCGAGCGGCTGACGTACGACGAGGCGTTCGAGCGCTACGCCGGCACGCGGGTGCTGAAGCTCTCCGTCGCTGAGCTGGCCGAGCTCGCGCGGCAGTTGCGACTCGGCGTGCCGGAGAGCCTCGCGCCGGTCGAGGCGAACCGCGGTGCATGGCTCAACCTGCTGCTCGCCGGAGCGGTCGAGCCGCGCCTCGGGGAGCGGCCGCAGTTCCTGCACGACTACCCGGCGACACAGGCGGCCCTCGCCAAGGTCCGCGACGGCGACCCGCCGGTGGCCGAACGGTTCGAGCTGTACGTCGCCGGCCTCGAGCTGTGCAACGGCTACCACGAGCTGACTGATCCCGCGGAGCTGCGCCGCCGCATCGCGCGGCAGTCGGCGCTGCGCGCGGCGGATGGGCGGCGCGTGCTGCCGGCGGAGAGCCGGCTGCTCGCCGCGATGGAAGCGGGCCTGCCGGAGTGCAGCGGCGTGGCCCTCGGCTTCGACCGCCTCGCGATGCTCGCCCTCGGAGCGGACTCGCTCGCGGAGGTCGTCGCGTTTCCGTTCGACCGGGCGTGAGGGGCGTGCGGTCGCCGAGCGATCGAACCGCTTGCTCCGTCGCGGCACGGGTGACGCGGTTTCCGGCTCCGCTGGGCTGTGAAACCTTGCCGGTGGTGCCGGGTCTGCCGCCGCGGCCCTGCTCGCCCTCACGGTGAAGCGGGCGGCCGCAGATTTTCTTCAGATTGCCTGAAGGCCGTGACCTATCTTTCACGGGCAATCGGAGGAACCGCCGCGCGATGCGGTCATTCCGGTCCTTCCGCGCGTAATTCTTTTGTAGTTCGATCGGGTCCCGCGGATAATCGAGCGGCATGTGGCGGGAAAGCGCGATCACGGCCGGAAAAAGATCAAGTTCATCTGCACCACTGGAGGAGACGAGCGCATGAGACTGTCCCTGTTGTTCGGAGCCGTGGCCGCCGCGACGCTGGCGGCCGGCAGCGTCGCGCAAGCCGGCGCCTATTGCGGCGCGGCCGGCTACAACTGCTGTCCCCCGACGGCGTGCCAGCCGGTGTCGTGTTACACGACGTGCCGCATCGAGCGCCAGACGTGTTATCGCACGGTGTACGACACCGTCTGCGAGCCGCAGCAGTACACCTACAACAAGACGGTGTACGAGACGGCGTGGGACGAAGTGCAGGAGACCTGCTGCCGCAACGTGGTCGAGACGCACTATCGCGAACAGCAATACACCGTCTGCCGCCCGGTGTGGGAGACGAGCTGCCGCGAAGAGCGGTACACCGTGCAGCGCCCCGTGTGGGAAACGTGTTATCGAGATTGCAGCTACACGGTCCGCCGGCCGGTGTGGGAGACGTGCGAGCGGGAATGCCGCCGCACCGTCTGCCGCCCCGTCGTCGAGACGATCGAGCGCGAGTCCTGCCGCACCGTCATGCGGCAGGTCGTCGAGACCGTCAACCGCGAGCGGTGCTACACGGTGATGAAGCCGGTGACGACCTACCGCACCGTCTGCGAAGACCAGGGCTGCTGGCAAACGCAAACCGTGCAGGTTCCCGGGCCGATGGTGCCGCAGTGCGTGACCGATGCCTGTGGCTGCCCGCGGGTGTGCATGGTGCAGTGCCCGCCGGTCTGCACGACGCGCCGCGTGTGGTGCCCGAACGTAGTGCAGCGGCAAGTCCCGTGCACGACCTACTGCCCGGAAGTGGTCCGCGAGCAGTGCCCGGTGCAGGTCTGCCGCTACGTCCCGGAAACCGTCGTCGAGAAGGTGCCGGTCCGGGTCTGCCGGATGGTCGCCGAAGAAATCGTCGAGAAGGTCCCCTACCGGACTTGCCGCTGGGTCTGCGAGACGATGACCCACAAGGTCCCCTATCGCACGTGCCGGATGGTGTGCGAAGAGCGGGTCTGCCAGATCCCGGTGCGGACTTGCCGTTACGTGCAGGAGACCCGCTGCTGCCGCGTTCCGTATTGCGTGACGAAGCAGGTTCCCTACACGGTCTGCCGCCGCGTGGCCCGTTGCGTGTGCAAGCAGGTCCCCGTGACCTGCACGCGGATGGTCACGCGCTGCGTTCCGCGGCAAGAGGCATATGAAGTTTGCCGAATGGTCCCGGTGACGGTCTGCTGCGACCCATGCGCACCGTGCGGCGCTGCGTGCCCGAGCGGACAGTGCTCCGGCGGCGAGTGCGCTCCGGCCCCTGCGGCCGGCCCGCAGCCGTACGACGCCGGTCGCCCGGCGCCGATGCCCGAGCCTCCGCCGGCAAAAGACGAACCCTCGGTCTGATCGGCCGAAGCGATCCGACGCAACATCGAAGACCGGGCCCTCCACATGGAGGCCCCGGTTTTTTTGTTATGATGGCGCTCATGACGTCGCTCACGCTGCTCCGCCGCCATCATCCGCTCTCCTCTCCGGAGCGGCAGATCGAGATCCTTGAAGCCGCGGGTTCGGTGCCGCACTTCGATGATGCGTTGTCCGAGCGCGGCCTGGCGCCGCTGCGGGCGGCGGGCATCGAAGTCCTGCAGGTCAACGTCGGCAAGCTGTGCAATCAGACGTGCCGGCATTGCCACGTCGACGCCGGGCCGGACCGCCGCGAAAGCATGACGGCCGAGATCGTCCAGGCGTGCCTCGATCTGCTCGCGGCAACCGACATTCCCGTACTGGACGTCACCGGCGGCGCCCCGGAAATGAACCTCGACTTCCGACGGCTGGTCAGCGAAGCACGGCGCCTCGACCGCCACGTGATCGACCGCTGCAATCTCACGATCCTGCTGGCCCCGGGCTTCGACGACCTGCCGGAGTTTCTCGCGGCCCAGCGGGTCGAGATCGTCGCTTCGCTGCCGTGCTATCTCGAACAGAACACCGACGCCCAGCGCGGCGCGGGCGTGTACCGCCGCTCGATCGAGGCCTTGCGGCGGCTCAACGGGCTCGGCTATGGCCGCGAGGGAGGCGACCTCGTGCTCACGCTCGTCTACAATCCGGTCGGTCCGTCGCTGCCTCCCGACCAGCGGCAGCTCGAGGCGGATTACCGCCGCGAGCTGCGCGCTCGGCATGGGATCGAGTTCACTCGGCTGTACACGATCACGAACATGCCGATCAGCCGGTTCTTGGAAGATCTGCTGGAGCACGGGAATTACGAGCGCTACATGGGGAAGCTCGTCGAGGCGTTCAATCCCGCCGCCGCCGCGGGCGTGATGTGCCGCACGATGCTCTCCGTCGATTGGCAGGGCCGGCTGTTCGACTGCGATTTCAATCAGATGCTCGAACTGGAATTGGCGCCCGGGCTCCCGCGAAACGTGCGCGAGCTCGACGCCGCGGCGCTCGAGCGGCTGGCGCGGCGGCGGATCGTGACGGGGCGGCATTGCTTCGGCTGCACCGCGGGAGCGGGCTCGAGCTGTCGAGGAATTCTGGATGCCGCCAGTGGAGGAGCGCTCGACCGCTGACACCGCGGCATCGCTTGTCTGCCGATCGCAAGCATGGCAAGATCGACGGGACACGATCGAAGAATCGTTCTGTCGACGCGGCGCGTGCGGCTTGTCGATGGCGTGTCTCGGCGGAGTCCTCTTTCGAGGGAGATCGAACGCGATGCCCCGCGTGCTCATCACCGACAGCCTTTCCCCCGCCGGACTCGAACTGCTCCGGTCGCAGCCCGGGATCGAACTCGACGTCCGCTCGCTGCCGGATCTCGCCGCGCTGCGGGATGCGCTCGCCCAGGCGGACGGCGTCATCGTCCGCAGCGCCACGAAGCTGACCGCCGAGGCGCTCGCCGGGCAGAAGCGGCTGAAGGCGATCGTGCGGGCCGGGGTCGGCGTGGACAACATCGACCTGCCGGCCGCCACCCGCGAAGGGATCGTGGTGATGAACACCCCCGCGGGGAACACCACGAGCACCGCCGAGCACACGATCGCGATGCTGCTCGCCCTGTCGCGGAACATCGGCCCCGCCTTCGCCAGCATGCGGGCCGGCCTGTGGGACCGCAAGAGCTTCACCGGCACGCAAGTCGCCGGGAAGACGATCGGCGTCGTCGGCCTGGGAAGGATCGGCCTGACCGTCGCCGCCCGCGCCCGCGGACTCGACATGCGCGTGCTGGGGTACGATCCGTTCCTCTCCTCCGAGAAGGCGGCCGAGCTGGGAATCGAGCTGTTCCGCGATCTCGACGACCTCGTCAAGCAGTGCGATTACGTCACGGTCCACACGCCGCTCAACGACGAGACGCGCGGCCTGATCGACGCCCGCCGCATCGCCCTGATGCGGAAAGGGGTGCGGATCGTCAACTGCGCCCGCGGAGGCATCGTCGATGAGGAGGCGCTCGCCGACGCGCTCGATTCGGGGCATGTCGCCGGGGCGGCGCTGGACGTGTTCGAGGAGGAGCCCCCCGCCGCCGATTCCCGCCTCGCCCGGCACCCGCACGTCCTCGCCACCCCGCACCTGGGCGCGTCGACCGACGAGGCGCAGGAGCTGGTCGCGGTCGAGGCGGCGGAGATCCTGGCCGGGTTCCTGCTCCGCAACGAGATCCGCCACGCGGTGAACATCGCCCCCATCTCCTCCGCCGAAATGGCCGACATGCGGATCTACCTCGACTTGGGCCGCCGACTCGGGCTGCTCCTCGCGCAGCTCAGGCGGACTGGCGGGTTGAAATCGGCCCGCGTCCACTACCGCGGCGAAGCGGCCTCGAAGAAGACGCGGCTGATCACCAACGCCTTCGCCGCCGGGCTGCTCGAAACCGCCCTCGACGGCGCGGCGAACATCGTGAACGCCGAGTTGCTCGCCCGCGAGCGGGGGATCGAGATCAGCGAGACCTGCTCGTCGGAATCGGGCGACTTCTCGACGATGATCACCGCCACGATCGCCACCGACCGCGAGGAACTCTCCGCCGCAGGGACCATTTTCGGCCACCAGTTCCTGCGGCTCGTCCGCCTCGGGCACTTCGCGCTCGACGCCTACCTCGACGGGCTGCTGGTCATCTACCGCCATCGCGACGTGCCGGGGCTGATCGGCTACATCGGCACGATCTTCGGCCGCCACGGGGTGAACATCGCCCACATGGCGCTCGGCCGCGAGAAGCCCGAGCCGGGGGGCGATTCGGTCGCAATCCTCAACGTCGACAGTCGCCCCTCCGACGAGGCCCTCGCCGAGATCGCGGCGAACTCCGAAGTCACCGGCGTGGAAGTGGTCGCCCTGCCGCCAGCGGGCGCTCCGCTCCCGTGGCTGGGCAATCGCTGACGTCGGCCGCAACCCGTAGTGTGGACTTCAGTCCGCACGCCAGCGCTGCTTGTACGGTCTGAAGTCCGTACCACGGATGTCCACAAGCGCTGACGGCCGCCGCGGCCGTTTGATCCGCGCAGCGCCTTCAAGCAGTCTGTCGTTCTCGCCGACGGCCTCCGCTGGTAAGATCGAAGGCATGACTTCGCCGGTTTCGCCAATCGAGGATCGCCCGCCGCGGTGGACCGCCGAGGTCGTCGGGATGAGCGGCGAGATCCTCGATCGAATGGAGCGGGCCGTGGCCAGCGTGCGCGAGCGGTTGATCCGGGCGACGGCGGCCTTGAACCGGGCCGGCGTGACTTATGCCGTCGTCGGCGGGCACGCCGTCGCCTCGTGGGTGGCGACCGTGGACGAGGGGGCGGTCCGCACCACACGCGACATCGACATTCTGGTGCGGCGGGGCGACCTGCCGGCCGTCGCCGCCGCCCTGGAGCAGGCGGGCTTCGTCGGGGACGAGGTGCTCGGCGTCGCCATGTTCCGCGACGGGCCGGAGGGAAAGCCGAGCGAGGCGGTGCACCTGTTGTTCGCGGGCGAAAAGACCCGGCCGGACCACCTGCTTCCCGCGCCCGAAATCCGCACGGTGGACGACCCCGCCCAGTTCCCGGTGATCACGCTCGAGTCGCTGGTGTTGATGAAGCTGATGTCGAACCGCGACAAGGACCGCGCCCACGTGCGCGACATGATCGACATCGGGCTGGTCGATTCGTCCTGGCTGAAGAAGCTGCCGCCGGAACTGGCGGAGCGATTGCAGGACATCCTCGACACGCCGGGGGGTTGAGCGACTGTCACTGTGGGGCGCCATCGGCGTCCCGCCGATGCTTCTCCGACCGGTCGGCGATGTTCCACACACGGATCCCGTCATCGTCCCAGGCGGCTGCCAGGAGTTTTCCATCCGGAGAGATCGCGACCGCCCGCAATGGCGAACCCGGCTCGTCCTTCGGAAATTCGCCGATCAGTCGAGCGGATTCGACCTCCCAGACTCTCGCGCGCCGGTCGCCTCCATATGACGCCAGATACTTCCCCTCCTTCGAGAAGCTGAACATCGCGCCCGCCTTGTAATCGGCCGCCAAGAGGCGACGCTTGCCGTCGCCATGCAAGCTGTGGATATATGTCCGGACGTCTTTCGACTCGAAGTCCGTTCCCACTCCGGATCGGCCGCCCGGCTCCACGAGGAATCTGTCATAGTCCGGCAACAGGAACTGCTCCGTGCGAGTCTCGATGTCCCATGCACGAACCGAACGACCTTGATACACGACGACGGATGCGAGGACCAGCTTGCCATCGGAATGAAATTGAATCCGATAAACGGAGGACTTGCGCTCCATTGTCCACACCGATATAGTGCTCGGTGAATAATGCGACCTCCACCACCGGCGCAACTTCGGATCCGTGATGACCTCATCGACGGCGTAATCGACCTTCTCGGCCCGGCCCTTTGCGAGGCCACCGAGATACTCGCCAGTCCCGATCTTCCACAGATGCACTGTCCCGTCGTCCAAACCGGCCGCTACCACTTCACCGTCATCCGAAACGGCCACGCTGCTGAACCCGACCGGCGTGAACGGCGGCGGCACTTGGAACAGATCGATTAGTTCCTGTTCGCCCTTCAACCGCTTGCCGCGCCCCACCATCCAGTCGTTTACCCAGGGGGGGTGAATGACCCGCACCTGCTTCTTGGCCGCAGTATTCCAGATCACGAGCCGCCCGTCATTCGCGGCCGAGACAAGGTACTGCCGGTTCGACGGGATCGCAATTCCGGTGATGGAAGTGTACTGATTGAATTCTCCGTGCTGGAGCCATCCCGATTGCCGACCGGTCGCCATGTCCCATAGCCCGACTCGCATCCCACAAGCGGCTGCCAAAGTATGGTCGTCGACGAATGCAATGCACGCCACTCGATCTTGGCTCGAGAGCGCGTCCTCGTCGGGCCGGCGCTCCGGAGCACCCACGGCGGCGGGATCCACAACGGGCGCAAGAAGCAACGCGAGAACCGCGGCAACGGCGCACATCGAACTCTCCTTCATGAATCTTACGGCAGCTTCGCCTGAAGCCGGAGCGTGCCCTCGTTGAAATGCTTGAGCTGTCCCGTTCCACTTGGTGGCCCACATCCACAGAACACTTTCAGGGTGAAGTCGATCTCAACACTTCGCCAAGTCACCAATTCAAGCTTGGTTCCCGGTAGCGGCGGTTCATGGAGAGCCCATCAGTTTGCGTAAGGTAGCGGCAGCCTCCGCCCGGAGACTCTCATTCGGATCGGCCGATGCCACGCGTCGTACGGCCACGATGACGTCGTCGCTACGATCACCGAGTCGAGCAAGCGATTTCAGAACTACATACCGGAGAACGTCGTCGTCGCGCTCATTCAAGAGAGGGAGTAACGCTCGGGTGACATCGCCCGTGCGGCGCTTGCAGCCACCGAGAGCGGCGGCGGCAATTTGCCGATGAGTGAACCCCACCGCCGAAATCATCATCGGCTCCAGATAGAATGCTTCATCGTCGACCCGTAGCGAGTCCACCAGCGTCGGCACGACCAAATCCTCCGTGAGTTCTTCATTCGGCGCGATGCTCCAGATCGCGCACGCGGCGGCGACGCGCACTGCGGCCGACTTGTCCTTGAGGAGGCTCTTGAGTGCGGGCAAGTCGTCTCCCGCCGATTCTCCGACCGCCCCGAGCGCCGCGGCCGCCACCAGTCTCAACTGCCGTTCGTCATCGGAAAGGTGGTTCCGCAGCCATGCTCGCGCCGCAGTCCGGTCGGGACCGAATTTCAACAGGACGCTCGACGCCTTCGCCTTGGCGAACATCTCCTTCCGCGTCAGCCGATCGAACCGACGAGCAACCGCATTCCGCACATCGAATGGCAGGGAGTCCAGCCGCACGAACAAGTCGAGCACGTGACAGACGGCGATCTCGTCTGAACTGTGTTCGACAACCGCCGCCAGCCGCGGGAGCGCTCGCTGGACCGCCTCTGGATCCTGCTCGTGCAGCTTTCGCAGCTTGAGCAAGGGGGCGTTGCGATTCGTCCGGAGGAATTCATGCACGAGTTCCCGTACCTGTCGGTCTTCGTGCTCCTGATCGCCAGCTTCCATACGGGCGACGAGGCCGATGGAAACGGCGGAACCGCGACACGTATCGGCCGAGCTCGTCGCCGGGACGATGGATATCAGAACGATCATCGTCGGAATGCGGAATCGCACCTGTCGCACCTTTCATCCCGGGGGTGGTCTGATTGGGGGCGATTCATTGTAATCGAGATCCCGCGCGCCGTCGGCGGATCGCTCCCAGCGATTCGCCGGCCGCACTCGATGTGTGTTCCCAGCGACCCGGACGCTCGCAGCGTCCGAATCGCGTCGGATGGGAGTCTCTGGGGGCGATTCGCCGGATCGACGGTTCGGGTGGAAGGACGCGGCATGCCGGCGAATCGACCCCAGCCACACGTCGGGCTTGGCCGCTGACTTCGTGCGCGGCTCCTTTGCGGCGGCGTGTGGGCGCGATCGTTTGGCGTCGCACGCACGTCGTCATTATCATACAACGCACGGGGGGGCTGACGCCGCCCCGCTCGCCAAGCGCGAATCGTCGCCGCTCGGACGAGTCTGCTTCTCTCCAATTCCGCCAGGGAGCTTTTCCCCTTGCTGGCCGGACCGATCTTCAGCCGCGAGGCGCTCACCGCCCCGCGGCAACTGCGCCACTATCTGATCCGGTCCGGGTACGTGGCGGTGCTGTTCGTGCTGATGTACACGGCGGCGCAGGCGACGTTCGGCTGGCAGGCGGTGCGGAACCTGGGCGACCTGGCGCGGTTCGGCGGCCTCGTGTTCCAGGTGTTCGCGCTGGTGCAGTTGGCATTCGTGCTGTTCTTCGCGCTGCTGTTCACCGCGGGGAGCATCGCCCAGGAGAAGGACCGCCGCACGCTCGTCCTGCTGTTGATGACCGACCTGCGGGACCGCGAGCTGGTGTTCGGCAAGCTCGCCGCGAGTTCGCTGATCGTGGCGGTGCTCCTGGCGACGTCGCTGCCGGTGTTCGCCCTGGTACACATGCTGGGAGGCGTGTCGCGGGAGCAGCTCGTGTGGTCGCTGGCGATCACGGCCGCGACCGCGGCGGCGGCCGGGAGCTGGGGGGCGCTCGTCGCCTTCTGGCGGGACAAGACGTTCCAGACGCTGGCGGTCGGGGTGCTGGGGACCGTCGCGTATCTCGGGTTCGTCGAACTGGTCGTGGGTCTTTCCGCCGCACGGTGGCCCGCCGCGGCGAACCTGGCCGCGGCGTTCGATCCCTTTCGAGGGATGCTGTCGATCCTCGACCCGCTCAGCGGCCACCCGGAGACGGGGCCGGTGCGGATCTCGGCGTGGCGGACCGTGCTGGCGATGTCGGCGCTCGCGGCGGCGCTGGGGACGGCGACCGTGCTGCGGCTCCGCGCGTGGAACCCGCCCCGCACCGTGTACGAAGGGGCGCGGCGGGCGGCGGCGACGCGGGCGCACGCGCGGCCCGTGTGGCGCAACCCCGTCGTCTGGCGGGAAATCCGCACCCGCGCCTATGGGCGGAAGATCTTCGTCATCAAGCTGGCCTATTTCGCGCTGGCGGCGGCGATCGTGGCGTGGCTCGTCCGCGCGGAAGGCGGGGGCGAACCAATCGTGGGGGTGATCAGCCCGTCCGGCTTCGCCTTCGTCGCGCTGTCGCTGTTGAGCCTGATGCTCGTCAACGCGCAGTCCGTCACCGCCCTCACGTCGGAACGCGACGCGGGAACGCTCGAACTGCTGCTCGTCACCGACGTGACCGCCCGCGAGTTCATCTTCGGAAAGGTGGGAGGCGTCCTGTACAACACGAAAGAGCTGCTCGCCGTCCCGCTCGCGCTGGCCGCATGGGCGACGTGGCGCGGGGAGCTGTCGGGCGAGAACTTCGCGTGCCTGTTGATCGGGTTCGCGGTGCTCGTGGGGTTCGCGACGATGCTCGGGCTGCACGCGGGACTGTCCTACGAGAGCTCGCGGACCGCGATCGCCAACAGCCTGGGGACGATGTTCTTCCTGTTCGCGGGGATCTTCATCTTCATGATTCTCCTCGTGGAGACGAGCGGCTCGTTCGCCCTGCAGATCCAGAGCTTCCTCCTGTTCATCGTGGTGGGGAGCATCGCCCTGCAGGCGTCGCTCACGCGGAAGAACCCCTCGACCGCGCTCACCGTCGCGGCCTGGCTCGCCCCGTTCCTCACGTTCTACGCGATCACCTCGTACCTGTTGGCGGAGCCGCTCGCGGCGCTCCTCGCCGTGTGCGCGGCGTACGGCTTCGCCACGGTGGCGATGACCGTCCCGGCGGTGAGCGACTTCGACGTGGCGCTGGGACGGACGACGGCGGACAAGGGGTGATGGACCAGTTTCTCGCACATCCCGAGTTGTGGCTGGCGGGCGCGGTCGCGATGGCCGGTCTGGCGCTCGCCTCGGCCTTCTTTTCGGCCAGCGAGACGGCGTTGTTCTTCTTGTCGCACGACGAGTTGCGGACGATGCGCGCCGGCCCCCCGCGGGAGCGCATCGCCGCGGCGCTGCTGGCCGATCCCGAGCGGCTGCTGACCGCGGTCCTGTTCTGGAACCTGGTGGTCAACTTGACCTATTTCGCGGCCAGTGTGGTAGTGACGCAGCGTCTGGCGCGGGCCGAGCAGAACTCCGCCGCCGCCCTGTTCACGCTCGCCGCCCTGTTTGGGTTGATCCTGTTCGGGGAAGTGCTGCCCAAGAGCGTGGCGGCGTACTTCCAGCGCGGGCTGGCGGCGTGGGTGAGTCTGCCGCTCGCCGCGACGGTCCGCGCGCTCGATCCGCTGCTTCCGCTCTTGCGGCGGATCACGCTGCTGGCGCGGCGGACGTTCTGGCCGCACCTCGTCCGCGAGCCGGCGCTGCACGCGGCGGACCTGGAGCGGGCCGTCGAGGCGTCGCGAGCGAGCGCGGAAGTCGTCCGCCAGGAGCGGCAGGTGCTGCACAACATCCTCGACCTGTCGGAGATCCCGGTGGAAGAGGTGATGCGCCCGCGGGGGACGTATCTGGTCTTCACGCCGCCGGTGCGGCTGGCCGACCTGCGGGGGGAGGTCCCGGCGGGAGACTATCTGATCCTCAAGGCGCCGGACTCGGAGGAGTTCGCGGGCGCGATCCCGCTCGCCGACCGCGCGAGCTTCCCGCAGCAGGGGTTCGAGCAGGGAGCGGAAGAGATCGTCCACGTGCCGTGGTGCGCGAAGCTCGCCTACGTGCTCCAACTCCTCCGCGACCGCTTCTGCAGCGTGGCCTCCGTAGTCAACGAATACGGCGAGACGGTCGGGATCGTGACCTATGAGGACATCATCGACACGGCCCTCGTCTCCGATCCCAGCCGCACCCGGCGGATCCTTCAGCGCGAGCCGGTGCTGGAGGAGTCGCTCGGGGTGTTTCTTGTCGAGGGGATCACGACGTTGCGTTATCTGTGCCGACGCTTGGGAATTCCCCACGAGCCGGGGTCCGAGAACTGGGTGACGGTGGCGGGGATGCTGTCCGAGGAGCTCGAGCAGCTTCCCGAAGTGGGCGACGCCTGCACGTGGCGGGGCCGCCGCATCGAGGTGGTCGAGGTCGCGGGGCGCGGCCGGATCCGCGTGCGGATTTCGCCGGTGAGTGACGAGTGACCAGTTGCGAGTTCTGAGTACCGACCGATGCCCACGATCGTCGCCGCTTTCCTCGCCCTGGCGCTGTTCGCGGTCGGACTGCGGTTGTCGGCGTTTTTCAGCGGCAACGAGACCGGGTTCTATCGCGTGAGCTTTCTGCGGCTGTCGATCGACGCCCAGGCGGGAGACCCGACGGCGCGCAGGCTGCAATGGTTCGTGCGAAACCCCGCCTTCTTCGTCGCCACGACGCTGGTGGGGAACAACGTGGCGAACTACACCGCCACGCTGGCGATCGGCATCGCGACCGCGATGTTTCTTGTGGAGGGTTCGGGCTGGATCGAGATCCTGGTCACGCTCGCCGTCTCGCCCGTGATCTTCGTCTTTGGCGAGCTGGTCCCCAAGAACCTCTATTATCAGGCGCCGATGCACTTCCTGCGGCGGGACTCGCGCTGGTTCGTGCTGTTCTACTACGCCTTCGCCCCCTTCAGCTTTCCGCTGATGTTGATCGCCAAGCTGTTCGAGCGGCTCGCGGGCGGGAGCGAACGGCAGCTCGAAACCGTGTTCGGCCGCACCCGGCTCGTGCAGGTCCTCAGCGAAGGCCGCCGCGAAGGCATCCTCACCGACGTGCAGAACCGGCTCGTCCACGGGCTGCTGTTCACGGCGGCGCAGCCCGTCACCGACGCGATGATCCCCGCCGATCGCGTGCTCGGCGTCTCCGACGACAGACCGCGTGGGGAGATCCTCGATTACGCCCGCCGCTTCGGGACCAGCAACGTCCCGCTGCACCGGGCGGGGAACCCGCGCGACTGGCACGGGTACGTGCGCGTCGTGGACGCGGCCGTCTCCCGGCGGCCGATCGCCCAGCTCGTCCGCCCAATGCCCCGGATCGAGGCCACCGCCACCAAGCTCGAGACGCTCTTGGCGCTGCGCCAGTCGGGGGCGGCGTTCGGCGTGGTGCGTCGCAACGGCAGGGCGCTCGGCGTCGTCAGCGAGCACGGGCTGGTCGAGCAGCTCTTTCGGCCGCCGCAAATCGTCGCCGCCGGCCCTCTCGCGATCTCGCGCGGCGATGAGTGAATGCGTCGAGCGGCGCGTGCCCGGCGACTCGCGAGTCGCCCGCCTTCGCCGCTCCCCGTCAGTCGTGTGCACTCCGCCAACCGGGTTGCGTGACCGGCGGCTCAACTGGCGGCTCCACCAGCTTGCCGTACAGCTCCGGGCGGCGGGCGCGGAGATAGCGGCGGCCGCTCGACAGCGGCAGCTTTTCCGGCGTGCATAAGGCGACCGCCACGTCGTCCCCCAGACGCCGGCATTCCGCGATGACTTCGCCGAACGGGTCGAGGACCATCGAGGCGCCATTCTTGATCGTGTCGTCGTCGCGGCCGATGGGATTGGTGAAGACGACGTACAGCCCGTTGTCGTAGGCCCGCGCGGGGAGCCAGCGCATCAGCCAGCCCCGCCCCTTCGGGCCGTCGAACTCCTGCCGCAGCCGCGCCGGGTCGCGCTCGCGTTCGTCCCACAGCGCGGGATCGACCGTCCCGCGGCCGGGCATCGCCGAGGGGAGACAGCCCGTGACGTGCGGCATGAATAGGATCTCCGCCCCCATCAGGGCCGTGATCCGCACGTTCTCGACGAGGTTGTTGTCGTAGCAGGTGAGAATCGCGCAGCGGCAGCCGAGCAGGTCGAACACCGTGAACTCGTCCCCCGACGACAGGTGCGGATTGATGAAGGCGTGCAGCTTGCGGTGCCGGGCGACGATCCCGTCCGCCGTCGCGCAGACATAGGTGTTGAACAACCGCTCGCCGTCGCGCTCGAACAGCCCGGCGAGCACCGGCACGCCGACCTCGCGCGAGATCGCGATCAGCTCGCGGACGCTGGGGCCGTCCGGAATCGTCTCGGCCACATCGACGAGTTCGTCGCGCGACAGCCGTTGCGCGAACGTGTAACCGGAGATCGAGCACTCGTGGAACGAGACGACCTCCGCCCCCTCGGCAACCGCCTGTCGCGAAAGCTCGCGGATCCGCGACAAGTTGTACGCCTTGTCGGCATTCCGGTGCTCGAACTGCGCGGCGGCGATACGAATTTCACGCATGGTGGATCCGTGGGGCAGATATTCTTGTCTGCCGATTCGGGCAGACAAGGATGTCTGCCCCACGCGCGCGCCAGATCGAGCGAAGTGCTCCCGGGTGGAATCGGACCGCCGACCGACCGCTTATAAGGCGGGCGCTCTAACCACTGAGCTATAGGAGCAAACACGGTCCCGTATGTCGGCTGTCGTGTCCGGCTCCCCGCTCATCTCGACTTGCCTCTTGTCCGTTCTTCAACCTCCGCGATCTCGGCGCACTCCGCGGTTTGGACGTTGTTGATGATCCCGCTTGAACCGCGGAGGACGCTGAGAGCGCGGAGAACACGCGGCGGCGGAGCCGGAGACAGACCGCGCCCGTCCGTGGCGAAAGACTGCGGACTGGTTCCGGCGCCGCGGAGCGGGGTTCTTCCTACTTCTTTCCGCTACCCCCAGAACTTCTCGCCGTGCCAGTTCATCGGCGGGTGGGTTTCGACCTCGACGTCGCCCTGGACCGTCGTCTGGCAGGAGAGCCGCAGGTCTTGTTCGTGTCCGATGCGGGCGAACAGAGCCAGCGGATCCTTGAGCATCATGGTCTTTTCCCAGGCGCCCTGGCGGCTGACGTTCTCGACTCCCTTGGTGATCCGCACCTTGCACGTCGTGCAGAGTCCCCAACCCGGGCAATGCACGACGCGACTGATCCCGCGATACACGTCCACGCCCGCCTGGAATGCGGCCTGCCGCAGGTTGGTCCCCTCGGGGACGTCGATCGACTTCTTCTCGTTGACGAACTTGATCGTGGGCATCGTGGTTCCGCTGGCGACGAACGGGGTGGCACGAAAATGATACTGGCCGCGCAAATCCATTTCCAGTTGCCCCGAATCTTGCGGCCGGGCCGCGGTTCGGATTGAATGCGGAGACTTCCATCCACTTCCGACGACTCGTGAACGGGACTATCCAGGGATGCAAATCGACTTCGCACGGACCGCCTGGCAGGACGCGGCAGCCGACTGGCTCGTCGTCGGCCTCGCCGAGAACGAAGCCCCCGCCGGACCGCTTGCCGCGCTCGACGAGGCACTGGGCGGCCGCATCGCCCGGCTCCGCGAGCGCGAGGATTTCACCGGCAAGGCGGGGGACCGGCTCGCGCTGTACGACGTCGCGGGAATCGCGGCGAAGCGGCTGCTGCTCGTGGGGCTCGGCCAGCGCGACAAGCTCGACGCCGAGAGTTTCCGCAAGGCGATGCAATCCGCGGCCCGCAAGCTGTCCGAGAAAAAGGACGTGTCGGTCGCGGTGGCGCTCCCGCCGGTCGCGGTGGAGGCGATCTCCGCCCGCCGCGCACTCGAGTTGGCGGCGCTCGCGTTCGTCGTGGGTTGCGTGGGGCAGGACCGGTACCGCGCCGAGCCGGGCCGGCATCCGTTTCGCAGCATCGCGTTGCTGGCCGTCGACGGCGAAGGGGACGCCGGGCGCGGCGATTCGGAGCGGGGGCGGATCCTCGGCGAGGCGATCAACCTGACCCGCGAGTTGGTGGACGCCCCGCCTCGGGAAATCTTTCCCGAAAGCTTCGCCGCCCGGGCCGAGGAAGTGGCCCGCGCGCATGGGCTCGCGTGCGAAGTGTTCGATCGGGCGCGGCTCGAGGACGAGCGGATGCAAGCGCTCCTCGCGGTCGCCCAGGGGAGCGCCCAGCCGCCGCGGATGGTGGTCCTGGAATACAAGGGGGCCGGCGAGGGCGCGCCGGTGCTGGCGCTGGTCGGCAAGGGAGTCACGTTCGACAGCGGCGGCCTGTCGCTCAAGAGCGCGGAGAACATGCAGACGATGAAGTGCGACATGGCCGGCGCCGCCACCGTCCTCGGCGCGATGACCGCCATCGCCCGCCTCGGCCTCCCCGTGAACGTCACCGGTTACATGGGACTGGTCGAGAACCTTCCCGGAGGCAACGCGTTCAAGGTGGGAGACGTGCTCACCGCCCGCAACGGCGTGACGATCGAAGTGCTCAACACCGACGCCGAGGGGCGGCTCATGCTCGCCGACGTGCTCTCCTACGCCGTCGATCAAGGTGCCGAGCGAATCATCGACCTGGCGACGCTGACCGGAGCGTGCGTCGTCGCCCTGGGGGAAGACGTGGTGGGCGCGTTCGCCAACGATCAGGTCTGGTGCGACCGAGTGCTCGCCGCGGCCCGCGCGGCGGGCGAGCGCGTCTGGCAGTTGCCGATGTTCGAGCTGTACGAGGAACTCATCAAGAGCGACGTGGCGGACATCAAGAACATCGGCGGCCGCTGGGGGGGCGCGATCACCGCGGCGAAGTTCCTCGAGCGGTTCGTCGGGACGAAGCCCTGGGTGCACCTCGACATCGCCGGCCCCTCGTTCGCGTCGAGCAACAAGCCGCACCGCGAAGGGGGTGGGACCGGTTGCATGGTCGCCACGCTGGTGGAAGTCGCGGAGCGGTACGGCGAAGGGAACGGCTGACGGGAAAGGACAGGTCCATTTCCCGCAGTCCGGTCTTCGGAGCGCACCATGCACAATTACTTTTTCGGTGTCGCCCTCGTGATCTTCGCCTTGCCGGCGTTGATCTTCTGGGCAGTTCAGTTGGGGAGCCTGATGGGGCGACGGGACGAGGAGTTCCCGGGGCGGTACGACAAATTGATGTGGGGATTGATCGTTTTCTTCGGCGGGTTAATCGGCGCGACGGTCTATTACTTCGCCAAGCCCCGCTGGTTGTCGCCATCCGCTCGGAAGTTCGGGTTGGGCGGCACGGGCGCGCCCGATGCGGACCTCCGGTTTCCCTCCCTCGACGAAAACGCTACGCAGGACGGCGAAACCAACGTGTTGAGGAATCAGTCCGACAGCGTCTGAAAAATGCATTCAGTGGCAGGCTGCGGACTCGCACGATCAGCTCGGTCTCGTCTCACACCGTCCACCGTCCGTCGCCCGCGGCGTAGGCGATCTCGATACGCGGCCGCGAGTCCCCCGCGACGAGGCGGAACGTGAGCGGGACGACTTCGGATTCGAGCACGGCGGCGGCGGCGACGGTCGATCGGCCCGCCGACTTCAACACGCCGTCGTCCAGCCGACACAGTTCCAGCGCCCACGGATCGCGATCGACGATGAGCAGTTCGCGCGTGCCGACCTTGGCGTAAAAGTCCAGCGTGTCGCGGCTGCGGTCTCCCTCGCTGACGACTTCGACCGCGAAGTCCGGTCCGCCGAACCAGTGCGTGTCGCGATCTTCGGCCGACGTGCCGGCGAGGAACACGGCCACGTCGGGACAGCGGTAGTTCCGCATCCATTCGTCCT
Source organism: Planctomycetales bacterium (assembly GCA_040877365.1). GTDB lineage: Bacteria > Planctomycetota > Planctomycetia > Planctomycetales > Planctomycetaceae > JBBDNT01. The sequence continues at coordinate 29,372 of JBBDNU010000221.1, read as the reverse complement.
GCCGATCGCTGACGTTGACGCCCGCGAACACGGAGCCGGTCCCGTCAGGCTCGATCACGTCTGCCAAGACATAAGCCAGCCGCGTGACGAGGCGCTGGTGTTCGTTATTGGCGAGCGGCGACATGACGTACACTCCGTCCCAGACTTCGTCATGGCGGTCGGCGCCGGTCCGGCGACGTTCGGCGATGAGTTCCGCTTCGAGGTCGCGATCGATGATGAGTGCGGCCATGTCGCGATTCTTCCTGGAGGTCAAACCATCCAACGCCCGTCGCCCGTCATGTGGACGACTTCGATTCGCGGCCGCTCATCGCCCGCGACGAGGCGGAACGAAAGCGGGACGACTTCGGAAGCGAGCGTCGCGGCGTCATCGACCGTCGAGCGGCCGACCGATTTCAATTCGCCATCGTGCAGGCGGTAGAGTTCCAGCGCCCACGGGTGACGGTCGACGATGAGCAGTTCGCGCGTGCCGACTTTGGCGTAGAATCGGAGCTTCTTGCGGCTGCGGTCGCTTGGGCTGACGACTTCGACGGCGAACTCGGGTCCGCCGTACCAGTGACTGCCTCGATTGATGGCCTTGGTTTCGTTCAGAAAGACCACGACGTCGGGGCAGCGGTAGTTCTTCTTCCAATCCGAATCACGGTCGCTGACGTTGACGCCGGGCCGCACCTTGCCTAGTCGAACCCAATCCACGGCGACGGTCAGCACGGCCGCCAGCCCATTGACCAGTTCCTGATGTTCGTCGTCCGCGAGCGCAGCCATGACATACACTCCGTCCCAGACCTCGTCATACCGGTCGGCGCCGGTGCGGCGGCGTTCGGCGATGAGTTCCGCTTCGAGGTCGCGATCGATGATGAGTGCGGCCATGTCGCGATCCTTCCCGGAGGTCAAACCGTCCACCGTCCGTCGCCCGCGGCATGAACGATCTCGATCCGCGGCCGCGGGTCCCCCGCGACGAGGCGGAACGCGAGGGGGATGACTTCGGAAGCGAGTGTCGCTCCGTCATCGACCGTCGAAGTTCCGACGAGCTTCAACTCGTCGTCGTGGAGCCGGTATAGTTCGAGAGCCCACGGATGGCGATCGACGATGAGCAACTCGCGCGTGGCGACTTTGGCGTAGAAGCGGAGTTTCTTGCGGCTGCGGTCGCTGGGGCTGACGATCTCGACGGCGAACTCCGGACCGCCGACGCTGTGGCTGCCGCGGATGTCGGCCGTCGAACCTTCGAGAAAAACCGCAATGTCCGGGCAGCGGTAGTTCTGCTTCCAGTCCGTCTCGCGATCGGTCACATTGACGCCGGAATAAACCGCTCCCAATCCGGCCCACTCGATCGTGACGCCGAAAACGGTCGTCAGTCGACTCACCAGGCTTTGATGCTCGAAATCCGCCATCGGCGACATGACGTAGACTCCGTCCCAGACTTCGTCGTAACGGTCGGCGCCGGTGCGACGGCGTTCGGCGATCAGCTCGCGTTCGAGGTCGTGGTCGGTGATGAGCGCGACCATGTCTATTCTCCCGAGCCGCCGCGGGCGACGGTCTCGCCGCCGCTGGAATCGCCGGCGATCCTCGCTGCGGGGCTTTGCTGCGCGACGCGCGGAGCGCCTCCCTTTCCGCCCGCGACGAGCTTTCCCCATTCCTGCAAGCCGCGGTCCATGAATGCCGCGAACTCGCCGTCGCGGGTCTCCATGTTCTTGAACGCGGAGAGGACGATCTTGCCGTCGGGCGTGACGACCGCGTAGGCCGGTAGCGTGACGTTGCCGAACCACAGCTCTTGCACGCGTCGATTGATCTCCAGGAGTTCCTCCGCCCGGAGCCTGTCGGCCATGAACGGCACGTTGTCGGTGTAGAGCCGGACGCGGACGAAGTTTTCCAGGAGCTCCCGGTTGTGCGGCCTCGTCATCCGGTCCTCCATGAGGCGGCAGTTCGGACAGTTCACTCCGGTGAAATCCAGCAGCAGCGGAGCGTTCTTTCCCCGCGCGTGTGCGACCGCCTGCTCGTAATCGAGCGCGTACTTCAATCCGTCGTGCTCCAGATACGGCCCGAGATCGCTCTCGTCGCCCCCTTCGAAGATCGGCGGGGCGATCGCGGCGATCTGCTCCCACAACTTTCCGGCGGGCTTGTGCGCCCCGAACAGGCCGACCGACAGAAATCCCGCCAGGGAGAGAAACAGCACGGCGATGCCCAGCCGCGGGACGGAAACGGACTCCACGGGAGTATCGTGCGGGAGCCGGAAGAGCCCCAACAGATAAAGCCCGGTGCAGGCCGCGATCGTGATCCAGCCGACCATCACGAACGTGTAGTCGAACACCATCGCGACCGGGTTCACGGCGAAATCGGCGATGCTGAAGAACTTGAGGGCCGCTCCAACCTCGATCATCCCCATCGTCACCTTCACGGTGTTCATCCAGCCCCCGCTCTTGGGCAGCTTTTGAAGCAGCGTCGGGAACAGGGCCAGGAAGAAGAACGGCAGGGAGAAGGCGGCCGAGAACCCGGCCATCCCCACGATCGGCCAGTAGTATTCCCCGCGCGCCGCCCAGACGAGCAACCCCCCCACGAAGGCGAACGTGCAGGTGAAGGTCACCAGCGTGAACGTCAACGCCATGAACAGCACTCCGATCGCGCCCCCTTGCCCCTTCTTCCCCGAGGTCCACGTCAGCAGCCCGCCGGGGACGCGGATCTCGAACATGCCGAGCAGGTTCAGCCCGAAGAACACCAGCATCCCCGCGATCCCCAGGTTCAGCCACGGAACGTTCGCGAACTGGCTGATCTGCGTGGCCCCATACACCGCGGCGATCAGCACACCCAGCACCGTGAACGTCATGATGATCCCGCCGCAGTAGATCGAGGCCATCCAGAACGGGCGGTGGTGCTCCTTCTCCGATTCCTTGAGGAAGATGCTCACCGTGATCGGGACCATCGGGAACACGCAGGGCGTCAGGAGCGCCGCGAAACCCGCCAGCACAGCGGTGATCAGGAACGGAAGCAGCCCCTTCGGCGTCGGATCGGTCCCTTCCTCGATGGAGGTCGCCTCGATCCCTGCCGCCGGACTCGATGTGCTCGTCATCTCGGCCAGCCCCGCCAGGTCTTCTTCCGAGACGTGGCCCAGCGAAAAGGAAACCGCCTTCGGCGGAAGGCATGCGCCTTCCTTGCAGAGTTGAAATAGAATCTTTCCCGCCACGCCGACTCGCGCGGGCGCCGCCGCTGGCAGGACTGCGAATTTGCGGCTCCAGACGACCTCGTCGTGATGCTCTTCGAGCTCGAGGGCCCCCTCTTTCAGCGGAACGTGCTTGATTTCCGGCGCGGGTCGCACCGCAAACGTATCATCGAGCGGCTTCAGTCCCGGCGACACGATTTGCAGTTCGGTCGGCAATGCCGACTGCCCCAGCTTCTGCGTGAGCGAATAGGTATGCCAGGGTTCGTCGATCCGCAGACCGACTTCGAGCGTCACCGTCTCCCCCGGCTTGGCGTTTTCGGGCGCGAGGCGGGCGAAGACGACGGCCGGCATCGGCTTGTCCGATTGCGTCGGCCGCTCCTCGAACGCGAACGGATGCCCCGCCTCCTTTCCCGGCTCATCGACCGCGTACTCGGGCGTTTTTCCCTCCGCGAGCGTCGCGGTGAACTTCCGCGCCGGGCGGATCGGGATGCACTGCCCCGCGGGGCCGCTGCTGCAATACTGCCCCGACAGCGAGCCGGAGACAGATAATTTCGACGCGTCCGCTCCTTCCGCGATCCGGTAGCGGCGGAACCACGTCACTTCCGCGGTGAACTTCTCGACTTCCTTTTCCAGCAGCGGCTCGAATGTCGCCTTCGGCTCGCGGTCGGCGCGGAAGCCCTCGTCGATCGGCGCCAGCCCCGGACCTTCCGCGGCCTTGTCGAGCGCGATCTTCGTCGCCCCGCCGAAGCTCGGGTTCGTCGAGTAGATGTAATAACCCTCCGGCAAAGTCACTGTGACCAGCAGGGTCGCGGTCTCTCCCGGCGCGAGCTTCTCCGCCACGAGCTTGGCGGACACGTCCAGTTTCGCGGGCTCGGCAGCCTTCTGGAACTCGACCCGGCCCGACAGCAAGCCTTGCAGGGCCGGCTCTTCCGCCGCGGCCGTCGCGCTCGAAAACGCCGCCAGGGCCGAAAGCAGGGCTGCGGGAAGGACCAGTCGCGAATGGGCGGCGGTAAGTCGCATCGTGTCGATGTCCGATCGTGTCGTGCCGGTGGAGGCCGGGAGTCATTGCAATCATCGGTGCCGCAGCCCGGCGGGAAAGCGAGTTTTCGCACATTCCCGAAAAAAGCGGCGCCGAATGCGGAGCGGCCCCGCGCGACGCCCACGGCCTCTGCCGCCCCACGATGATATCCGATCGAGGGAAAATGACGCAATTCGACCCGACGCTCGGCTCGAAATCGGGCAGCGGGATCCGCCGAGTTGGGCTTGACCGAATCGGGGCGATTTGGAGAATTCCGCCGCGGATCTCCGGGCGACAAGGCTGTCGCCGCGGGGGTCCGCCGGGCGTGTGCCCGCTTCCGCAGCCAGGGAAGGGCGTGCCGATGAAGCGGTGGATCGTTCACGGGGTGATCGCCGGATACCTGTTCGCGCTCGGCGGCGGCGTGTTCGCCCACGCCCTGAAGTTCAAGCACGACGCCCACCCGGCGATGTATTTCCTGGTGTGGGACATGTTCTGCGGGTGGGCCGCCTACTCGACGCGGATCCACATCATCGGAGAAGGCGAAAGCGGCCAGTTCTATGAACTCGCCCCGGCGCCGTGGGGAGAGTTCAAGCCGTTCGGCCGGCTCGGTCGGCGGCACTACGACGTCGCCGGCGTCCACGCGCCGCGAATCGCGCTGAACTGCCTGGCGCACACCCGGCACGAGCCGATGGCGCGAATCTTCGTCGTCGAGGAGGCCTGGGCGAAGAAACACAACCTCCCGGATGAAATCTGGGCGGTGCACTCGGCCGAAGCCAAGCCGGAGCGGCCGTACTCGTACTTTCAGGTGCTGAAAGTCGCCGAGCCGGACGGCACGCTCGCGGTTTGCAGTTGCAACTGGCTCAACAAGCAGGTCGAGCGGTGCGTCGCCGACAATCCGCGGCTGCGGGCCGATCCGCACCGCGGCAAGCCGCTATTCGCTCCGCGGGCCGGCCCGCTGACGGCGGGGCGCGGCATGCCGCTGCACTTCGATGATCCCCTTGCATTGACTCCGCCGGGCGCGCTGCTCGGCAACTGACTTCGCAGCAGCCGCGCCGCCGACGACGGCCGGCGCCGGCTGCTGCACACGAACTCCTGCCTTCGGAAGGGCGATCCATGACGAGTTCCGGCACGGCTCCCGCGACCGGCGGCATCGCCCGCCGCATCGGCCGGTTCTTCCACGCGGAAGAGGTCCCGTATTCGCTGGCGCTGGCGCGGATCGCGTTGCCGATCGTGCTGCTGGTGGACATCGTTCCGCGGTGGCCGGTGGCGCGGGAGTTGTTCTCGACGGACGGGGCGCCGGCGCAGCTCTCGATCATGTACGGGCAGGGGCGGATGCTGCCGGAGTTCCCCGGCGGGGTCGCAGTCGCGCTGTTCGCGCTGTTGTGCTTTTTCCTGGCGACGAGCGCTGCCGGCTGGTTCACGCGGGTCTCGCTGGCGGGCGCGACGCTGCTGTACTTCTACTTCAACATGCTCGATTCGATCAGCATGATGACGAAGTACTCGGTGATCGCCACGCACGGGCTGTTTCTGCTCACGCTCTCGGAGTGCGGGTCGGTGTGGTCGCTCGACGCGCTCCGTGAACGGGCCCGCCGCGCCGCTGCGGGAGGGCCGGCGCTCGGCCGGCGATCGCTCAGCTCGCCCATCTGGCCGCGACGGCTGATGCAGATCCTCATCGGCACCGTGTACTTCGGGGCCGCGGTCACGAAGATGCACACCCCGGCGTTCTTCAGCGGCGACCAGTTGACGTACTGGCTGATCACGCAGGTGAACTCGTGGAACCCGCTCGGGGACTACATGACGATGTATCCCGCGCTGCTCGTCCTGTTCGCGTACGTCACGATCGTGTGGGAACTGCTGTTCCTGTTCCTCGCGTGGCGCGGCTGGGCGCGGGTGGTGATGTTGTCGCTGGGGGTGATGTTCCACGTCGGCACGATGCTCCTGCTGGGGCTGTACATCTTCCCGCTGGTGTGCTTCAGCCTGTACTTCGCGTTCGCCGACGAGCCGCACATGCGAACGTTCCGGGTCTCTCTGCGGCGAATGGGCCGGAAGGGCGGCCTCGGCCTGCGGCGCTTCGCGCGGTTTGGCGCGAACGCCGCGCCGGGCGGCGCGTCGCGGCGCCGGTTGCCGGCGCCCGCCGCGTTCGCCTTCGCGGTCGCCGGCGTGGCGCTCGGCGCCACCGAGCTGGAATACTGGATCGACCCGTACGGGAGCCGGCAGGAGGGCGGGCCGCCCGCTCTGGCCGAGATCAGCCCGGAGCGGGCCCGCGAACTGCTCGCCCCCTCGCCCGCCATCCGCGACCAGGACCTCGTGTTCTCGTTCCAGCTCGGGACGACGATGTTCGGATCGCAACTCGTGGGCTTGCGCGACGAGTTCCGCCACGGCGAGACGATGCTCGCGCAGGTGAAGTTCAACCCCCCGCACGGCGACCTGTGGATCGAGTGCAACCTGCACGACGGCGACGGCCACGCGATCGACGAAGTCGGGCAGGTCGTCCCCCGCGAGAGCCTCCGCAGCAACTGGTATTTTCCGATCGACCGCGGCCTTGATCCGGGAAAATATTCGCTGGTCCTCAAGAACGCCGGGCGCGAGATCGAGCGCCGCCCCTTCCGCATCGTCGGCGACGGCCCGTCGCGGTCGCTGCTCAACGCGAACTGATTTGCGTCATTCCGCCTTTGCGTCGCTACGCGGACGTCGCGTATCATCGGGAGACGCCGGACTTTGCCGGCGGCGCGGTTCCCGGAGCCTGGTCGGATGGCAGCCTATCTGGTCCCCCTCCGCGAGGGGCGGACGATCCCGATCGAGAAGGCGGTCGTATTCATCGGCCGCCATCCCGAGTGCGACGTGGTGCTCACGCGCAGCCGCAAGGTCTCGCGCAAGCATTGCTGCGTCGTCCAGGTCGACGACCGCTATCTCGTCCGCGACCTGGGAAGCATGAACGGCGTGAGGGTCAACGGGCGGCGCGTGAAGAATGAAGCGCCGCTGGCGTTCGGCGATGAGCTCGCCATCGCCGACGTGCACTACGTGCTCCGCGACCGGGCCGCTCCCGAGTGCGGACCGGCGGAGAGCGGCTCCCCGCCAAGGAGCGCGGCGAACGTTCCCGCGGGCGCCGATCGCGGCCGGAAGCCGGCCGCCGCGCCTCCCATCGACATCAGCCAGGACTTTCCGGTCCCCATCGCCGAGGAATCCGGAGTGGAGGGGCCGCACCTGATCGACGGCGAAGACGACGTCATCCCGCTCGCCTCGGAGAGCCGGGAAATCGTCCCGCTCGTGGACAGCGGCGTGGACGAGCCCCCGCATCGCTCCTCCAGCCCCGGCGACGACGCGCTCCCCGACGCCGACGGCGAAGCGAGCGACTGGGACGATGACGTTCGTGGTTGAAATTCATTCCGAAGGATCCCAACGAAGGACGAAACCGACCATGGAAGCCGTCGAACGCTACCTCGAAAAGCATCGCGACCGGTTCGTCGCCGAGCTCGCGGACTTCCTGCGGATCCCCAGCGTGAGCGCGGACCCCGCCTATCTCGACGGGATCCGCCGCGGGGCCGAATTCACCCGCGACCGCCTGGCCGACGCCGGTCTCGAAGTCGAGATCATTCCGACGGAGGGACATCCCATCGTCTACGGAAGCTGGACCGGCGCTCCCGGCGCGCCGACGGCGCTCGTCTACGGCCATTACGACGTGCAGCCTCCCGATCCGCTCGACCTGTGGGAGACGCCCCCCTTCGAGCCGAGCATTCGCGGCGGCAACATCTACGCCCGCGGCGCCACCGACGACAAGGGCCAGTTCTACACGCACGTCAAATCGGTCGAGGCCTGGCTGAAGTCCTCTGGAACGCTGCCCGTCAACGTGAAGTTCGTCGTCGAAGGGGAGGAGGAAGTCGGCAGCCGGAACCTCGAAAAGTTCCTCGAAGCGAACCGCGCGCGGCTCGCCTGCGACGTCGCCGTCGTCAGCGACACGTCGCAGTTCGCCCCCGGACTGCCCGGCATCACCTACGGGCTGCGCGGCGTCGTCGCCTGCGAGGTGGAGCTCGTCGGCCCGCAAAAGGACTTGCACAGCGGAATGTTCGGCGGATCGGTGGTGAACCCGGTCAACGCGCTGGCCCGGCTGATCGCGGCGCTCCACGACGACGAAGGCCGCGTGCGAATCCCCGGTTTCTACGACGACGTGATTCCCCTCGACGACGCCGAACGCCGCCGGTTGGCCGAGTTGCCGTTCGACGAGCCGGGCTACCTCGAGTCGCTCGGCGTCGAGGCGGGCGCGGGCGAGGCGGGCTATACGACCAACGAGCGCCGCTGGGCGCGTCCCACGTGCGACGTGAACGGCATCATCGGCGGCTACACCGGTCCGGGGCCGAAGACGATCGTCCCCTCGCTGGCGCGGGCCAAGATCAGTTGCCGGCTCGTCCCGAATCAGAATCCGGACAAGGTCGCCGCAGCCCTCGGGTCGTTTCTCCAAGACCGGCTTCCGTCGGGCGCGCGGATGACGTTCCAGAAGTATCACGGCTGCGCCGGGGTGCTGTTCGACACCGACAGCCCGTGGATGACGGCCGCGGGCGCGGCCATCGAGCGCGCGTTCGGGCGGGCCCCGCTGATGATTCGCGAGGGCGGCTCGATACCGGTCGTGACCACGTTCCGGGACGTTCTGGGGGTCGACACGCTGCTCCTCGGCTGGGGGCAGGACACCGACAACCTGCACAGCCCCAACGAGCACTTCAGCCTCGACGACTTCCACCGCGGCACCCACGCCAGCGCGTGCTTGTGGCGGGAGTTGGCGGAGCAGTCGCAATTATAGCCGGCGGGCAACGCCCCGCCGGGTGTTTGCCGTGGCTCATCGCCGCGAAACGCCGCACGGCGCGCCGGCGGGAAGTTTCCCGCCGGCTATTTTCGCCGCGTCGCGCTTCCGCCCGGCCTTGCGGGACGTGCGTTCGGGTGGGAGGATGACGTCGAAGGCCTTCCGGTTGAGAAGAACGATATGTCGATTCGACATGAACTCATCATCTACTGGAGCGGCGAGGACCGGTGTTTCGTCGTCGAAGTCCCGGAGTTGCCCGGATGCATGGCCGACGGCGAAACATACGAGGCGGCGGCCGCCAACGCGCAGCGCGTGATCGCGGAGTGGATCGAAACGGCCCGCGAACTTGGCCGACTGATCCCGGAACCGAGGGGCCGCTTGATCTATGCGTGACCGAAGCGAACCGAGTCAGGCGAGCCATCCCGAAAGCCGGTGAGCCATGACTTCCTCCATCGATCGGCGCGAGTTTCTCGTCTCCGCGGGGGCCGTCATGGCGGGTGGGTGGGCGGCGTCCACCTCGCCGGCGGCGGATCGTCCCGAACCGGCCGATGGTCCCGGAGCGACGCGGCCGAAGCTTCCGTTTCGCGTTTCGAGGGAAACGACCCGCATCACCGAGCCGCTGCGCCCCGACGGCAGCCCCGATTACGTGGCGGCGCTCGATGCCGCGATGCGGCAAGGCGTCACCCCGGAGAACAACGCCGCGGTCCTCTATCTACGGGCCATCGGCCCCGGCGAGATTCCAGAAGAGAAGCGCGCCGCGTTCTTCGCGAAACTCGGAATCGACCCGCTGCCGGCTGAGGGAGAGTATCTCGCCACGGGGCATGAGGACGCGCAGGCGAGCGGCATGGATTTTCTCGAGTGGGAAAAACGCTTCGACTTGGCCGCGGAAGCTCCTTGGAGGCGGAACGACTTGCCGCTCGTCGCGAAAGTGCTCGACCGAAACGATTTGCCCTTGCGGCTGGTCGTCGAGGGGACGCGGCGGCCGCGGCTCTACGTGCCTCTGGTCGATGCGGCGCCGGACGAGCTCGCTCCGCTGTCGAGTGCGGCGCTCCTTCTGACGCCAGCGTTTGAGTTGCGCGGGGCCGCGCGATTGCTCGTCAGGCGGGCGATGCTGCGGCTGGGTGAGGGATCGCCTCGTGCGGCAGAGGACGATCTGCTGGCCTGTCACCGGCTGGCGCGTAACGCAGCGCGGCGGTCGTTCATGATCGACCGTCTCGTCGCGTCGGCGCTGGATGCCATCGCACAAGAGGGCGACCTCGCGTTGGCGCGGCACGGCGGAATGTCGGGCGACGAGTTGGTCCGATTCGGCACGAGGCTCGCGGAACTGCCCGCATTCCCGCCAGTCGTCGACGTGTTCGCGCTGGGGGAGCGGTACTTTCAATTGGACGGTTCGATCGGAATGATTCGCGGTCGGCGCGACATCTTCGAAACGCTCGAAGTTTTCGGCGACCAGGAAACCCTCGCACGGCTCCGCGCGGTCGTCGACAACGCCGAAATCGATTGGAATGTCGTGCTGATCCGCGAGAACGAGTTTCACGACAGGCTCGTTGATGTCGCTCGCACGGAATCCGTCGCCGAGCGCCGGCGCAAGGCGGAGCAAATCGCGCGGCTGCTGCAATCCATGAAGCAGCGCACGGAGAAGCCGATCGACGAGTTGAAGCGGCTCGCGCAGAAGAAGGATGGCGGGCACGCCGCCGGGGCGTACGTGTCGGATTTATTGCTCGCCTGCATCGCGCCGATCTCGATTGGCTTTCTCGGATCCGAAGACCGCCGCGACGCGCACTTCGACCTCACGCGGCTCGCCGTCGCGCTGGCCGCCTTCCGGGCGGACCACGGGCGCTATCCCACAGCGCTGGCCGACCTGCTTCCGAAGCACATCACGAAGATCCCGGCCGACCTCTTCAGCGAGAACGAACGGCCGCCCATCTATCGCCGCGACGACGACGGGGCCGGTTATCTGCTCTACAGCGTCGGCCCGAACGGCGAGGACGAGGGCGGCCGCACGCCGCACGATGATCCATCCGGCGACGACCTCGTGGTCACAACGCGCCGGCACGAAGCACGATAGCCGGCGGGCAACGCCCCGCCGAGTGATTGCGCGGGATCAACGTCACGAAACGCCGCACAGAGCGCCGGCGGGAAGTTTCCCGCCGGCTATTTCGCCCGGCCTTGCCGGACGACCCTTCGGATTGCAAGATGCGTCGTGCGCCGTGGGGTGGCGCCGATCACCGGGGGGCTGACGCCCCCCGCTCGCCTGATGGGAATCAATGCTTCATGCTCGATCTTCAGTACATCGTCGAGAATCGCGACGCCGTCGCGGAGAATTGCCGCAATCGGGGGGTCGCCGTCGATCTGAATCGGCTGCTCGAACTCCGCGACCGGCGGAGCGAGTTGATTCAGCAGACCGACGGGTTGCGGCACGAGCAGAAGGAAGTCTCCGGCCGCATTCCGAAAGCGCCCGCGGAGGAGAAGCCGAAGCTCGTCGCTCGCGGCAAAGAACTCCGCGAGGGGATCGCCGCGAGCGAGGCCCGCCTCAAGGAGATCGAGGCGGAGCTGCGCGAGGAGCAGTCCCGCATCCCGAACATGACGCATCCCGACGCGCCGGTCGGCCGCGCCGAGGAGGACAGCGTCACGCTCCGCACGTGGGGTGAGCCGCGGAAGTTCGATTTCCAGCCGCTGGACCACGTCGATCTCGCGGCGCAGCTCGACCTGCTCGACCTCGACGCCGGCTCGCAGGTGGCCGGGCACGGGTTTTACTATCTCAAGAACGAGGCGGTGCTGCTCGAAATGGCCCTCGTGCAATACGCGCTCGAGAAGCTGCGGCGCGAGGGCTTCACGCTCTACACGACGCCCGATCTCGCGCGGGACGAAGTCCTCGCCGGCATCGGGTTCAATCCCCGCGGGGCCGAGACGCAGATTTACTCGGTGGAAGGAACAGACCTGAGCCTCGTCGCCACCGCCGAGATCACGCTGGGCGGAATGCTCAAGGACCGCGTGCTCGAGGCCGAGACGCTCCCCTTGCGCGTGGCGGGGGTCTCGCACTGCTTCCGCACCGAGGCGGGAGCGCACGGCCGGGCGACGCGGGGCATCTATCGCGTACACCAGTTCACGAAGGTCGAAATGTTCGGCTTCACCGCGCCGGACGTCGCCGCCTCGGACGACGTGCACCGGCAGATCGTCGCCATCGAGGAGGACCTCTTCCAGGGGCTGGGCATTCCCTACCGCGTGATCGACACCTGCACGGGAGACCTCGGCGGCCCCGCCTATCGCAAGTTCGACCTCGAAGCCTGGATGCCCGGCCGCGGCGAAGCGGGCGAGTACGGCGAAGTCACCTCCGCCTCGAACTGCACCGACTACCAGTCGCGGCGGCTCGGCATCCGCTGCAAGTCGTCCGAATGGAAGGGGACGCGGTTCGTCCACACGCTCAACGGGACCGCGGTCGCCGTCACACGGGCCTTGATCGCGATCCTCGAGAACTACCAGCAGGCGGACGGCTCGGTGATCGTGCCCGAGGCGCTGAGGAAGTGGGTCGGCGTGGAGCGGATCGCGCGGGACTCGGCTGGCATGTCCTGAGTCCGCGGAAGTCGTGGGGCAGGCTTTCCAGCCTGCCGTCCGGGCAGACAAAGATGTCTGCCCCACGAGTCGCCTCCTCCAGTCGCGACCCTCCCCCGACCCCTCCCTGAAAGGGAGGGGAGCTTACGGTGCGGGACGTTCCTTGACCGGGTTCCGGCGGGGAGCGTAGCATGGCCTTCGAGGCATTTCTTCCCTGCGCGCCGCGGGTCCGCGGCCGGTTTCCACGGTCCCAGTCAAGAAGCCCTCGTGACCCCGCACGACGACACTCCGCCCGCAGACGAGCCGGCCGACGCCCGCGATTCTTCCGATCCCGGCAGCGCCCGCGAGCCAGCCGCCGTCGCTACGACGCTCGCGGACGGGGCCGGCGATGACGAGATGCCCGAGCAGCGTCCGCTCACGCCGGACGACGTCGAGGACGAGGCGATCCGCGGGGATTTCGTGCTCCGCTGGCTGGTGGTCGTGCTCGCGGTGATCGTCGCCTGCACCCGCATCGACGATTCCGCCACGCTGTTGCACGTGAAGACGGGCGAGTACATTGCCGCGCACGGCTGGCTCCCTCCCGCGAGCGACGTGTTCTCGTACACTGCGGCGGACCGCGAGTGGGTCAATCCGTCGTGGCTGCTCGATCTGCTGCTGGCGGGAATTCATGCGGCCGCCGGACCGAACGGGCTATCGATTTTCCAGGTGGTGATTGCGGGGGCCCTGTTCGGGATCCTGGTGCACTTGGGCCGGCCGGGAGTTTCGACGTGGTGGGGCTCGGTGTGCGCGGCTTTGGCGCTGTTGGCGTGCCATCCGTTCCTCACGGCGCACCCGCAGATCGTGACCCTCCTCGGACTGGCGCTCGTGCTGCTGGTGCTGAACCGCTGGCGCTACGGCGATGCGCCGCGGGGGGTGTGGTGGCTCGTCCCCATTTTCCTGCTGTGGGCGAACCTCGATCCGTGGATGTACGTGGGGATGCTCGCGCTCCTCGCCTATGCGGCCGGCGCGGAGATCGGCGCGATGTTCGATTCCCCGGGCAGCTCCGGAATCGAGCGGCGGCTGCCGCTGTGGGGCGCGATCGGCGCTTCGCTGGCCGCGACGCTGGTCAATCCTTTCGGATGGAAGGTCTGGGCGGCGCCGATCTGGATGTACCGCAGCGAATATCCGGACCTGAAGAAATACGGGGGACCCTCCGCGGACAACCCGTATCTGTCGCTGTTCGACAAGGCGCTGTGGGCCCCGCCGCCGTACTTCGTCGTGGCGGGCGTGGTGCTCGTCGTGGCGACCCTCGCGATCCTGGCGCTGAATCGGCGGCGGCTCGACTGGGGCCATGCCGCGATGTTCGCGGTCGTCGTCGTGCTTTCCGCGATCGCCGTCCACGAATTGGCGGTCGCGGCGGTCGTCTGCGTGGCGGTCGCCGCCGTCAACGCGCAGGAATGGTACGCGGCGAGCTTCCGGCAGACGTATTCCGTGGCGACGGAGGAACTGGTCTTCACGCGCGGCGGGCGGGCGGCGACCGTGGTGGCGTTCGTGGCGATCGTGTTCCTGGCGGTGAGCGGACGGCTGGAGGGGGCGCCCGACGGATTGGGCCTCGGCTTCTCCCACGAGCTGCAGGAGGGGATCACGGGCCTCGCGGAAGACCTGCGACAGTCGTCTCCCGATCAGCGGACCTTCAATCTGGACCTCACGCAGGCCGACCTCTTGATCTGGAACGGGCGGAAGGTGTTTCTCGACCGCCGGCTCGCCCTCTATCGCCGGGGAGGGGAAGACCTCGTGAATCTGCACCAGTCCGCGCTCGCCGCGCTCCGCGGCCGGGGCGGTCCCGCCGGGTGGAAGCAGCCGTTCGACCGGTTCGGCGTGGTGGTCGCGATCCCGCGGCTCGCGGGGAACGTGCCGGACTACGACAGCTACGTCCAACTCCATCTTCGGCCCGAGTGGCAGCTCACCCACCTCGGCTCGACTGCCGCCGTCTTTCACCGGACCGATCTCGACGCCCCGGACATCCGCCAGTTCGTGGAGACGAACCGGGTGAATTTCCTGCGGGACGCGTTTCGACGCGAGAACCCGCTGCAGACCGAGGCCCGGCTCGCCGCTCCGCCGAGCTTTTACGCCCGGTACTTCGACGCCAGGACCGAGCGGATCCCCAACCCGATCCAGCTCGCGCTGCACTACTCGACGCATCGGCCGGAAGTTCGCGACCCGCGGCTGCAAATCGCCTTGGCGTATCTCGCCATCCGCCACGCGAACGAGGGACTGATGCAGGATCCGGACTGCGGCCTGGGCTATCGCATCCTGGGAGATTCTTATCGCTTTCTGCGGCACGCCGAGGCGGCGGCGGTGGCGCACCCTGCGGTCCAGGAGCAGCGGCTGCTGCGGTATTTTCAGGAGATCTGCGCCTATAATCAGTCGCTGCTCGTCGATCCGGAGTGGATCGTCGTGCACGACCGGCTCGCCGGCGCGTATCTCGAATTCAACCGATTCGATCTGGCGCAGCGGGAATTGCAGGCGCGCCAGCGCGAGACGGAGGGCCAAACGGAAAAGGAGCGGGATCGGGCCTATCGCCGGCAGCGCAGCAGTCTGCTGGACTCGATCGCCCGCCGGCAGGACGAGTTCGAACAGGCGCTGGGCGAGCTGTCGGCGAGGAACGAGCCGGTCGAACGCGTCGCGTACTTCGCCTATCAGAGCGGATTCCTGCTGCGGGCGATCGAGCTGCTCGAAGAGCATCGTGACGAGTTGGCGACGAACCCCGCGCTTCGGCTGCTGCATTCGCGCTGCCTGTTGGAGGCCGGCCGGCTGGCCGAGGCGAGCGAATCCCTGGACGAACAATGGAGCGCGTTCGAGGCGCAGCATCTGCAGCAGCCGGCCGATCTCGCCGCACTCATCGCCCTGGCCCGCATCGCCCAAGGCTCGTACGAAGAGCCGATCGAAATCTGGATGTCGCAGGCCCTGGCGCACGACCAGGCCAGGCTGCCCCGGCTGCTGCAGTATTTGCCCTTCGTCGAGCACCCGCAGGCCTGGCCGTTCGCGCAGGCGCAGCAGGCCAACCTGGCGCTCCACTTCGACCCGCTGCGTTCGGCCCAATTTCGGATGATGGTCGCCGTCGCTCGACTGGAGACCGGCCACGTCGACGCCGCGGCCGCGACCCTGCGGGACATCGTCGCAATCACGCCCGACACCCCGCTCTGGACGCTCGTGCGGTTCTACCACAGGGAGCTGACCGGCGAGACGCTCGAGATTGCCCCCCCCTCCGAATGGATCCCCGTCACCGGGCGCAACTTGTTCGCTGCGGAAGACGGCGCGGTTTCCCACCGCACCGGCCCTCCCGCGCCGCCCGCTCTGCCCGCCGACGCGGTCCGCGAACCGTGAATTACGGGCCGTTCCACGCCCCGGCGACGCGGACGGCGCACGCCGACCAGCGCGGATCCGCCTCCAGCGCCAATGCCAGCTCGGCGGCCGCGCGACCGTCGCGCGCGAGGGCGAAGAGCGTCGGCCCCCACGATGATTGGCCCACCCCGGCGGTCCCCTCGGCCCGCAACCACTCGACGAGCCGCCGCATTCGCGGATGCGCGTACGGCCCCCCCTGCGCCGCGGCGAAATACTCTCCCACGATCCGGTTGAACGCGTGCAGCGACTCGCTCGCCGCGGCGAAGTCTCCGGCGGTCACGGACGGCAGCAGGGCGTCGAACGCCATGCTCCGCAGGCCCGCGGTCGTCGAAGAGGGCATCGGCGGGAGCTGCGCGAACGCTTCGCGCTCGGCGCGGCCGGAAAGGCCGGCGTCCTCCAGCGGCGTGACGAGCACGATCCTCCAGTCGGGCGGAAAATCGACACGGGCGGCCAGCTTGCCGAACGGTTCGCCGGCGGACTTCCCGTCGTCGATGAGAAATCCGCCGCGCTCGAACCCATGAATGCCGATCGCCGAACGCGCCCCGCGTCCGACGCGGGCGGCCAGCGTGACCGCATCGGCCGACTCGTCGCCGGCGAGCCGTGCCATCCCACGGGCAACCGCGAGGGCGAGCTGCGTGCCCGAGCCGAGCCCCACGTGCGCGGGGACCGACTCGTGAATCGTGATGGAGCAGGGGGGCGGCTGTTGCCCGCCGGAGACCGCGGCGCGATACCGCGCCACGATTGCACGGACTCGGGCCGCGACTTCCGGCGGGCCGCTCGCACCGTCCCGCTCGTCCGCCCTCAGCGAGAGCCGCACGCGCGGCGCATCGATCATCAACCCCACGCCGCCGAACTCCCGCCCCGACGCGGGCCGGTGGGCGAAGATGCCGAAGTGCAGCCGGCAGCCGGTGGTGATCGCGATCGCGCCGGTCATGCGCCCTACTGGAAACTGCGCAGGAATTTCGCGCTCTGTTCGGCCGCTTCGCGCGGGCCCATCAATTCGGCGAACGCCTGGTGGACCGTGACGTATCCGTCGTGCTCGATCGCCCGCAGGCCCCGCAGCACCTCGCCGAAGCGGACCCCTCCCGCTTCCCACAGCGGAATGGGGCGGAAGCGGCGCGGGCCGAGACACCACGTTTCCATCTCGACCGGACCGGCCGGATCGACGACGAGGTTCTGCACGTACACGTTCATCAAGTGCGGCCGGAACTTCCGCAGCGTCTCCGCGCCGTAAGGCTCGCCGCAGAGCATCAGGTTGGCCGGCTCGTAAATCAGACCGAAGTTGTCGCGGCCGATTCGCTCCAGCGCGCGGAGCGAAGGCTCGACCTGCTCGAACAGGGTCGTCGTGTGGCACTGGTGGGCCAGGCGAATGCCGCGCTCCGCCGCCGCGTCCGCCGCGCGCTGCGCGTGGGGAATGTCCGCCTCGGTCTTGAGGCACACGCGGACCAGGTCGCAGCCGAGCGCTTCCGCCACGTCGAGGCTGGGACCGATGTTCCGCAGGCTGTCCGGGCCGCGCTCGTTGTTCAATGGGACGTCGAAATCGGCCGTCACCATCGACACCACGAGGCCCGCCTCCTCGACTTCGGCCCGCATCCGCTCGAGCTCGCCGCGCGGCGTCTGCACGCCGGCGGCGCTCGCCCGCAGGCACACGGCCGCGTAGCCGAGCTCCCGCGCGAGCTGCACGAGGTCTCGAAACGGGACGTTGAGCTTCGTCTTGCACGGGGCCTCGGCGACCCGCACCGACAGCGACAACTTCATCGCGACCTCCCGCCGCGAGACGAGTCCCGTGCTCCCGCGCGTCCGATGCGGTCGAGAAACTCCTTCTGCAAGTCGTCGGGGGACTTGCCGATGATCTCCTCGAACTGCTTCAGCCGGTCTGCGGCGGAATAATCCTCGAGCGCTTTCTTCTCCGCCAGGTGCCGCACGTACTTGCCGTATTGGACCTTGTACTGCGTCACGAGCAGCCAGTGCAGCGCCCAGGCGTTGCCGTACGCTTCGCCGGCGAACACGTCCCCCTGGAAGGCGCGGTCGTTCTGGACGATCTCCCGAAAGCTCACGGTCCGCGCCCGCCCGGCGACGCCCGCGTACCGCTCCGTGACGTTGGTCGGAGTGCGGCGGACCTGCCCCCGCTCTCCCTCGAAGCTCGTGGCGATCCCCTCGTGGAACCATACCGGCACCGGGGCCAGCCGCTCGAAGATCCCCCGGTTGTGGACCTGCATGTGGATGAACTCGTGCATCGGCACTTGAAAGGTGTCGCACTCGCTCAGCCGGAGCACCAGCTGGTTCGACATCGCGTTGTAGAACCCCGCGATGTTCTCCGCCGACAACGTCGCGTCTCCCACCACCGACGCCGTATACGCGTTGAATTCCTGGTCCGACTCGAAGATCAGCGCCACCAGCGGGAACCGCAACGGCTTCGCCGGGACCCGCGTCGTCCGGATGAACTCGAGGAACTTCCCCTGCACGTTGCCGAAGTATTTCCCCGCCTGCTTCAGCCCCGCCAGCCGCTGCGCCCGCTCCCGCGGCTCGCTCGCCGGCCGGGCGAGCACCATCGCCAGCACGAACGGCTTGTCGATCCAGGTGACGAGCTTCTCCGGCGGGAACTTCTCCGCCAGCTTCTTTTCCATCGCCGCGTGATCGATTGGGGCCGGATCGTCCCCCGGCTTGCGCTCGACGACCGCGGCCGCGGGCACGAGCAGCAGTTGCCCGTCGGCCAGCTCGAGCGCGTGCACCCGCTGCCCGGAGCCTGCCAGCCGCGCCTCGACCGTCTGCCTCGCCCCGTTCGGGTCGACGTAGGTGAACGTGTCGGCCCGCAGCCCGTCGGCGGAAAGCGAACAGAGCGCCGTCAGCAGCAGCATCCCGGCTCGAAGCGCGTTCATTCCCGTTTCCCTCCGGTCCACTCGAGCACCTGCCCGTCCTGCTCCAACCGCTCGCGGAGCTTCGCGTAGTCGATCTCCTGCACGGACGAGTCCCCGGCGATCGACTGCGTGGCGGCCGTCCCCGCCGACTGCCCCAGCACCAGGAACACCGGCTCCATGCGGATCGACCCGTAGGAGATGTGCGACGCCGACAGGCACAGCGGCACGAGCAGGTTCCCGCACTCGGACTTCTTCGGCACGATCGCGCGATACGAAATCGGATACGGCGCGAACCCCCCCACCTGCACGTCCCCCTCGTTTCGCACCGCCCCCTCCGGCGTGACGTACCGCTGCACGTGGTGCGAGTCCATCGTGTACGCGGCGAGACCGACCGGGTCCTCCGCGACCCGCCGACCCTGGCAGTCGTGCTGCGTCATCACGTAATCCGAGACCATCCGCCGTGCCTCGCGGACGTAAAGCTGGTGCGGCCAGTGATCGTTATCGACGAACTCGTCCCTGGCCGGCTTCCACTTGCGGACGTACTCGCGGACTTTCGGGGCAACGCGCGGATTGTTCGCCAGCGTCCACATCAGGCCCTTCTGGTAGTCGTAATGGTCCTGGATGATCTTCTCCCGCGTCGCATAGTCTCCGTCGGGATAATCGTAGTTCATCCCGATATTGTCGGTCGAGATGGCGTAGCGGTTGTTCGTGTCGGTCTTGCGGTGGGGCATCATTCGGCCGACGAGAAACGGCAGCCGGTCGTCTCCCGCCTCGAAGTTCCGCAGCAGCAGCTCGAACCGCCGCGGGTCGTAGTTCGCCGGCTTCTCCCACTCGACCTGGTTCGCCTTCACGTCGGTCGTGCACATCCGGAAGCAATACGCCTGCACCCGTTTGTCGCCGGCGCCGTCCTCGCCGGGATCGTCTCCCTGGACGCCGGGCAGCAATCCGCTTTCCGGCTTGCCCGGCTCGACGTAGGGATCGACCTTCTTGATGAACTGATGAAAGCGGGCCTGCCCCTTCTGCACGCCATTGAGCGTCTCGCCATACACGGCGTTCGCCTCGCGCCCCACGTGGTACGACACCCCGGCCTTCGCCAGCAGGTCCCCTTCGTACGTCGCGTCGATGAACACCTTGCCGCTGACCTTCAGCCCGCTTTCCATCGTGATCGACACGATCCGCCCGTCCTCGTTCTTCTCGACCCCCTTCGCCAGATCGAGCCGTTCGCCGAACACGACCGGCGCCTTCGCCTCGAACAGCATTTCGTGAAACACCGTCTCGGCCACGTGCGGCTCGAAGGTCCACGCCTCGTCCTGGCCGTACTTCTTGCCGAGCCGGCGGTAGAACTCGCGGGAGATTCCGCCGATGGCCGCCTTGTTGCCGATGTCGGTCGCCCCCAGCCCGCCGGCGGACAGCCCCCCCACGTGCTTCGACGGCTCGATCACCAGCACCGACTGCCCGCTCCGCGCCACCTGCACCGCCGCCGCGATGCCGCCGCTCGTCCCGCCGTACACGACGACGTCGTAGGCCGGCTGCACGCCCAGCCGCTCGACGCCGACTTTCGGTTCGACGGCGCCGGCCGCGGGCGGCACGAACGGTGCCAGGCAGCACAGGGCGAGCACGAGCGACAGCAAGCGCCACGGCATGATCGAGGGCCTTCGACGGTGTTCTCGGAGACTTCGGCGACGGGTCCTGGTGCCGGAACGGCGACGCGAGTCAGCATCCCGCGGCCTTTCAGGATACGCCGATCCACCCGCCGCCGCAACAGCCTTCCACGGCAATAGCCGGCGGTCAACGACCGCCGCGTGCTTCGAGTGTCCCCGCCGACAGCGCGCCGGCGGGGCGTTGCCCGCCGGCTATTTCGCCTCCCGCACGCTATTGCCCCGCGCTCCGCTCGTTCGCCCGCTGAAGGTTCTCCACGATCTCCCGCCGACACAGCGCATCGGCATAGCGGCCGTAGAGGGCGCGGAGCACGTCGAAATTCCCGAACCGCCGCGCGTACAGCGACAGGCTGAACTTCGACAACCGCGCCAGCTCGGCCGATTTCGGAAACCGCCGCAGCGTCCACGCCACCCGGTGCAGGTCCGCCATCAGTTCCTCGTCGGTGTAGTGGGCCTTCGCCTTCGGCAACTCGGACAGCCCTTGCGACTTCCGCAGCGCGCTCCAGCTCCCGAAGTGGTTCCGAATTGCCGTCGGCGAAATCCCGGTGTGCCGCTGGAAGTCCCGCATCGTCAGGTCGTCGCCGTACAGCGTCCGGGTCTCGCGGAACTTCTCGACCAGCCAGCCGACTTCGTACCGCGGCTTCCGCGTTCCGCCCGTCCTGGGCGGCAACCCCGCCAGCTTCCGCAGCTCATTCCATCCCCCGAACCGCTGGTAGATCTGCGACTGCGGGACGTGGATCCGCCGGCAGAACTCCCGCTGCGTGATGTGCGGATCGAACTCGGCGAGTTCCCGCAGCTTCACGACCAGCAATTCGTCCCGCCGCCGCGCGATCGCCTCCGACTCGATCAACGTCGCCATCTCCGGCCTCCTTGCCTTGCCACCGAGGTGCATTGGATGGATTCGTCCGTACACATCCACCGTAGCTGCCACACCCGCGGCGAAGCAAGAGCAAAATCCGGCGAATAGCCGGCGGGCAACGCCCCGCCGAGTGCTTTCGAGTTTCCACGCCAACAGCGCGCCGGCGGGGCGTTGCGATAGCCGGCGGTCAACGACCGCCGCGTGCTTTCGAGTCTCCTCGCCAACAGCGCCAACAGCGCAGCGGCGGGGTGTTGCCCGCCGGCTATTTATATCAACCTCAGCGGAACGTTCCCTTCTTCGGACACCACTTCCAGCCGCCGTGCGACGGCAGGTACGTCTCGACCAGATGCGCCAGATGCGCATCGTCGCGCACGCCCCGCCCGCTTCCCTTCTCGACGAGCCACGTCCGCCGCCCGAGTTCCCGGTTCAACCGGCGCGTGATCGACGACCGCAGACCGCCGCGAACCCGGTCCCACTCCCGGCCCGTCGTCCACAACGCGAGAACGTGCGCGTGCGTCGTCTCGGTCGCGACGTATCGGCACGTGTAGCCCTGCTTCTCGCACGCGGTCCGCGTCTCGTCGATGATCAGCAGTTGAACCCGTTCGTCGAAAGCGACCTCTGCTTCAAGCGCGGCTTGCCGATAGCGGCGGCCCATCTCGTCGTCGCGCGGCAGGATCCCATGCCCGCGGCGAACGTATCCCTCCGGCCGATCCGGCATCCACGTGCCATACGCATGATAGGTGAAGAGATAAATCGGCACGCGCTTCTCCCCCAGTTCGATAGCCGGCGGTCAACGACCGCCGCGAGCTTGCGAGTATCCTTCACCAACAGCGCGCCGGCGGGAAGTTTCCCGCCGGCTATCAAGCTATTCCACCGGCCGCCGCGGATCCAGGAAAATCCGAAGATAGCCGGCGGACAACGTCCGCCGAGAGAGTGTAACATCTCTTCAGAAACCATCGTGCGCAACCGTCGTGTCGAAAACGAAGCGCAGCGCGCCGGCGGGGCGTTGCCCGCCGGCTATGATGGCGCTTCCGCCGTGAAGACGAAGCCGTCCGCGGTCGCGTCGACTCGGACCGTCGCGCCCTCTTCATAACTCCCGGCGAGGATTTCGTTCGCCAAGGCGTTTTGCAGGCGCTGCTGGATCACGCGCTTCAGCGGCCGGGCGCCGTACACCGGGTCGTAGCCTTCTTCCGCGATGAGATCCTTGGCGCCGTCGGTCACTTCGAGCCGGTAGCCGTGCTCGGCGAGTTGCGCTTCGAGGCGGCGCAATTGCAGATCGACGATCTGACGGATCTCCTTCCGGCCGAGCGGATGGAACACGATCACTTCGTCGATGCGGTTCAGGAACTCGGGGAGGAACTCGCGGCGGAGGGCCTCCATCACTCGATTGCGGATCTCGTGCTCGTGCTCCTGGCCCGCCAGGTCGATGATCGTCTGGCTGCCGATGTTCGATGTCATCACCACGATCGTGTTCGTGAAATCGACGGTGCGTCCCTGGCCGTCGGTGAGCCGGCCGTCGTCGAGGACTTGCAGCAGCACGTTGAACACGTCGCGGTGCGCCTTCTCGATCTCGTCCAGGAGCAGGACGGAGTAGGGGTGGCGGCGGACCGCTTCCGTCAGCCGGCCCCCTTCTTCATAGCCGACGTAGCCGGGAGGCGCGCCGATCAGCCGGGCCACCGAGTGCCGCTCCATGAACTCGCTCATGTCGACGCGGACCATGTTCCGCTCGTCGTCGAACAGGAACTCGGCGAGCGCCTTGCACAGCTCCGTCTTCCCGACGCCGGTGGGGCCGAGGAAGATGAACGAGCCGATCGGCCGGTTCTGGTCCTGCAGGCCGGAGCGCGAGCGGCGGACGGCGTTGGACACCGCGGCGACCGCCTCCTCCTGGTCGATCATCCGCTGGTGAATCCGCTGCTCCATCAGCAGCAACTTCTCGCGTTCCCCCTGCAGCATCCGCGACACGGGGATGCCGGTCCACGAACTGACGATCTGCGCGATCTCCTCGGGACCGACCTCCTTGCGGAGCAGCCGCGGGCGTTCGTCCGCCTCCGCTTCGACCGATTGTTGTTCTTCCTGTTCCATCCGCCGGCGGAGCGTTGTCCGCCGGCTGTCCAGCTCGAACAGACGCTGGTAATCGCGCTCGTCCACGACGACGCCGCTCGCCTGCTTCTCGCGGATGGCGGCTTCGAGTTGGCCGTATTCGAGATCGACCTGCTCGAGCTCCTGCCGGACGCCCTGCACGTCGCCGAGGCCGAGCTTCTCCGCTTCCCACTGCTCCTTGAGGCTGGCGAGGCGGCGGCGGAGCTCCTGCATTTCGGCGTCGATCTCCGCCCGCTCGCGGGCCGCATGCTCTTCCTTTTCCTCGGCGAGTTGGCGGGCGGCGAGCTCGAGCCTGGTGAGCCGCCGCTGCACTTCGTCGATCTCCGTGGGGACGGAGTGCAGCTCCATCGCGACGCGGCTCGCGGCCTCGTCCACCAGGTCGATCGCCTTGTCCGGCAGGAAGCGGTCGGTGATGTAGCGGTCGGAGAGGCGGGCGGCCGCTTCGAGCGCCGCGTCCTTGATCTTGATGCCGTGATGGCTCTCGTAGCGTTCCTTCAACCCGCGGAGGATGGCGATGGTGTCTTCGACGCTCGGCTCGTTGACCATCACCGGTTGGAAGCGGCGTTCCAGTGCCGCGTCCTTTTCGATGTGCTTGCGGTACTCGTCGAGCGTGGTCGCGCCGACGCAGTGCAGTTCGCCGCGGGCGAGGGCGGGCTTCAACAGGTTCGAGGCGTCCATCGCCCCTTCCGCGGCGCCGGCGCCGACGACCGTGTGCAGTTCGTCGATGAACAGGACGATTTTGCCTTCCGCCTGGCCGACTTCATTGAGGACGGCCTTCAGCCGGTCCTCGAATTCGCCGCGGTACTTCGCCCCGGCGACCAACGCCCCCAGATCGAGGGCGACGACGCGCTTGTCCTTGAGGTTCTGCGGGACGTCTCCCAGCACGATGCGGTGGGCAAGCCCTTCCACGATGGCCGTCTTGCCGACCCCCGGCTCGCCGATGAGCACGGGGTTGTTCTTGCGGCGGCGGGAAAGGACCTGCACGACGCGGCGGATCTCGTTGTCGCGGCCGATCACCGGGTCGATTTTGCCGCGCCGCGCCAGCTCGACGAGATCCTTGCCGTAACGCTCGAGCGCCTGGTACTTCCCCTCCGGCTCGGGATCGGTGACCTTCTGCGTGCCGCGGACCGTCTTGAGTGCGTTGAGCACGTCCTTTTCTTCGACGGCGTGCATGGCGAGGAGCCGCTTCGCCGGGTCGTCCACCTGCGTGAGCGCGAGCAGCAGGTGCTCGGTGGAGACGAAGGAGTCCTTCATCCGGTCGGCGAGCGCGGAGGCGGCGTCGAACACCTTCATGATCGCCGGGCCGGCGGCGACTTGCCGGCCGGCGCCGGAGACTTTCGGCAGTCGGTTCAATTCGGCATCGACGATCGAGCGGAGCTGCCCGACGTTGGCGCCGATCTTTTCGAGCAGCGGGCGGACGATCCCCTGCTCTTCGTCGAGGAGCGACTTGAGAAGGTGCAGCGGCAGGAGCTCGGAATGCCCGCGGTCCTCGGCAAGCCGCTGCGCCCGCTGCACGGCCTCCTGCGACTTGACGGTGAGTTTGTCGAAGCGGAAGGGCATGGCGGCGTCATTCCTTCTTCTCGAACTCCGCGTCGATCACGTCTTCCTGCGGCCCGGCGCCGGCCGCCTGACCGTCGCCGGGTGGCGTCTCGCCGCCGGTCTTCGCCGCGGCTTCGTACATGTGCTTCGCGAGGGCGTGGGCCGCCTGTTCCAGGTCGCCGATCGCGCTCTCGATCGCCGCGAAATCGTCCCCCTTCGCGGCCTCGTTCACGCGGGCGATGGACGACTCGAGCGCCGACTTCGAACTGGAGTCCAGCTTCTCCGAATGCTCCTTCAGGAGCTTCTCCGTCTGATAGACGAGGCTCGACGCCTTGTTGCGCGCCTCGGCCAGCTTGCGGCGCATTTTGTCTTCGGAAGCATGGGCCTCGGCGTCCTTGCGCATCTTCTCGATCTCGTCGTCGGAGAGACCGCTCGACTCCTCGATGCGTACCGAAGTCTCCTTGCCCGTGCCGCGGTCCTTGGCCGAGACGTTGAGGATCCCGTTCACGTCGATGTCGAACGCGACTTCGATCTGCGGCACGCCCCGCGGCGCCGGCGGAAGGCCTTCGAGGTTGAACTGCCCGAGCAGGCGGTTGTCGGCGGCCATCTCGCGCTCCCCCTGAAAGACGCGGACGGTGACGGCGGTCTGGTTGTCCGCCGCGGTCGAAAAGGTCTCCTTCTTGGTGACGGGGATCGTGGTGTTCCGCTCGACGAGCTTGGTCATGATGCCGCCCTCGGTCTCGATGCCGAGCGACAGCGGCGTCACGTCGAGCAGCACCACGTCCTTCACTTCGCCGGCGATGATCCCGCCCTGAATGGCGGCGCCGATCGAGACGACTTCGTCCGGGTTGACCCCCTTGTGCGGCTCTTTGCCGAACATCTCCTTGACGAGCTGCTGGACCTTCGGAATTCGCGTCGAGCCGCCCACCAGCACGACTTCGTCGATGTCGCCCGGCTTGAGCTTCGCGTCGCGGAGGGCGTTCTGCACGGGAATGCGGCAGCGCTCGATGAGATGGTCCACGAGCCGTTCGAGCTCGGCCCGCGTGATGTGCATCTGCAGGTGCTTGGCGCCGGTCGCGTCGGCGGTGATGAAGGGGAGATTGATGTCGGTGGTCTGCGAGCTGGAGAGCTCCTTCTTGGCCTTTTCGGCCGCCTCGCGGAGCCGCTGCAAGGCCATCGCGTCCTTGCGAAGGTCGATGCCTTGCTCTTTCTGGAATCGGTCCGCGATGAAGTTGATCAGTTCCTCGTCGAAGTCGTCGCCGCCGAGGTGCGTGTCGCCGTTCGTCGAAAGGACCTGGACCGAGTCGGCTTCGACTTCCAGAATCGAAATGTCGAACGTCCCGCCGCCCAGGTCGAAGACCGCGATCTTCTCCTCCTTCTTCTTGTCGAGGCCGTAGGCCAGCGCGGCGGCGGTCGGCTCGTTGATGATGCGGGCGACTTCGAGGCCGGCGATCTGGCCGGCGTCCTTGGTCGCCTGCCGCTGGGCGTCGTTGAAGTACGCCGGCACCGTGATGACGGCCTTGTTGACCTTATGGCCGAGGTAGCTCTCAGCCGCTTCCTTGAGCTTGCGGAGAATGGAGGCCGAGATCTCGGGGGGACTGTGCTCCTTCCCGCCGACCCGGACCTTCACGTAATCGCTCGGGCCGCCGACGATTTCATAAGGGACGATCTTCTCCTCGGACTCGACCTCGCTGTGGCGGCGGCCCATGAACCGCTTGATCGAGTAGATCGTGTTCTTCGGATTGGTGACCGCCTGGCGCTTGGCGGGCTCGCCGACGAGCGTCTCGCCCTTGTCGGTGAAGGCGACGACGCTGGGGGTGATGCGGTTCCCCTCCAGGTTGGCGATGACCTTCACCTCGCCCCCCTCCATCACGGAGACGACCGAGTTGGTGGTCCCCAGGTCGATTCCGATGACTTTCTCGCCGGCCATAACTGTGCTCCCTGTGTGCGAAGGTCCGCGATCGAATCCGTAATCCCGCGCCATTGCGGGTCTGCGCGGCCATGCCCGGTGACCAAGGCAAACGACATACCGCGCGGCGATCACAGCACAAGTCGAATTGTAATCCTTTCGCATGAAGTCACTTGCGGGAAATCCCCCACGGACGGCAAAAGGAACCCGGATAAGCCGTCCTGCCAAAATGGCAAAAAATGGCGTTGCGTAAAGCACCGTCGTGGCTGCCAAAACGACAGCTCGCGGCACGCGGAGCAAACCGTGACGTGACAACGGATTGGCGATGCGGCAGCCCCGGCAGCGCGCTTGACAGTGCCCCCACCGACCTGTACAACAGCCTGACCCCCTTGACGGACCGGTCTTATTGCAGCGGAATGCGGCTTTCTCCGCACCGGTGGCAGCTTCGCCTCGAAAGGGTCTCATGGCCAAGAAGACGTCCCGGAAATCGAGCGCGAAAAGGGTGGCTTCGGCTGGCGGGACCGCGCGAAAGAAAACGGTCAAGGCGAAGAGGCCGAATCGAACCGGGCAGGCTCCGGCCCGAAAGCCCGCCGTTCCGTCGCATCCAGCTGGACGAACGACCCCCAGAGCCAGCCCCGCGTCCCCGAAATCATTGCAGGGGGAGATCCACAAGCTCGACCTCGAAATCCTGAAGGCGATCAACCGCCGGGCGGCCGCGACGACCCAACTGCTGACACAGCAATCGGATCCGCACCGCGCCGTCTTCGACGTCGAGCTGGACGAGGCCCTCTGGCGGGAACTGGCCGAGGCCAATCCGGGTCCGCTCTCCCCGGCGACCGTGCGGGGCGTCTATCAGGAGATCCTGAGCGCCGCCAAGCGTCAGGTCAAGACGCAGCGCGTGGCGTATCTCGGCCCGGCGTTCAGTTTTACGCATTTGGCTGCCCTCGAACGGTTCGGGTCGTCCGCCGATCTGGTTCCGGTCGGCACGATCGCCGCGGTCTTCGAGCAGGTCAATCGCGGCCAGGCGGAATACGGCATCGTCCCCATCGAGAATAGCACGGACGGCCGCGTGGTGGACACGCTGGACATGTTCACGCGGCTCCCACTGCGGATCTGCGGCGAAGTGCAGATCAGCGTGCACCATAACCTGCTGGCCCGCTGCCCGCGGAGCGAGATCACCGAAATCTACAGCAAGCCGCAGGCGCTCTCGCAGTGCCGCGAATGGTTGTCGCGGAACATGCCGCAGGCCCGGCTGATCGAGGTGACGAGCACTTCGACCGCAGCCCAGTTGGCGCGGGACAAGCCGGGCGCGGCCGCCGTGGCGAGCATTCAGGCGGCGGTCCGGTATGATTTGCAGGTGATCGCCGAGAACATCGAAGACAACGCCCACAACGTCACCCGGTTCGCGGTGATCGGCGACGAGGACAGCCGTCCGACCAGCCACGACCGGACCGCCGTCTTGCTGCAAATCCCCCACAAGCCGGGGGCCTTGGCGGACGCCTTGGTGGCGTTCAAGCGGAACAAGGTGAACCTCACCTGGATCGAGTCCTTCCCGCTCCGCGGGCCGGAGGCCGGCTATCAGTTCTTCCTCGATTTCGAGGGGCACCTGCACGAGGCGCGGATCAAGCGGACCCTCGCCGAACTCGAAAAGGCCGCGGTGGTGATGCACGTCCTCGGCTCGTATCCGAGGAGCGAGCCGAAGGACTGACGGTCGGAAAGTAAGAAGTAAGAAGTAAGAAGTACGAAGTGCGAAGGAAGAAGGAAAACGAGGAACGAAGAGAGCAATTTCGTCCCTTCGTGCTCTCGCTGAAACTTCCGCAGGCGCGCGACTGCCGCCCACTTCCGTCCGTGCTTCCTTCTTCTTCCTTCGTACTTCTTATTTCATACTTCCCAAAAAGCCACTCCCGTGATCATCGTCCTCAAGCCCGGCGCCACCGACGACCAGATCGAGCACATCATCGAGCGCGTGCACGAGCTCGGGTTGAAGACCGAGGTCAGCCGCGGCATCAAGCGGACGCTGATCGGCGTGATCGGCGATGAGGACGTGCTGCGGACGGCGCCGCTGCGGGCGATCTCCGGCGTCGAGGACGTGATGCCGATCCTCAAGCCGTACAAGCTTGCCAGCCGCGAATTGCAGCCCGAGGACACGGTGGTCGATGTGGGCTTCGGCGTGAAGGTCGGTGGCGGATCGCTGGCGATGATCGCCGGCCCGTGCGCCATCGAGGGGCGGGAGATCCTGCTCGAGATCGGCCGGGCGGTGAAGGAGGCGGGGGCGAACATCCTCCGCGGCGGCGCATTCAAGCCTCGCACCAGCCCCTACAGCTTTCAGGGGATGGGAGAGGATGGCCTGAAGATCCTCCGCGAGGTCGGCGACGAGCTTGGGATGCCGGTCGTCACCGAGGTGATGGATCCGCGGCAGGTCGAGCTGGTGGACCGCTACGCCGACATGTTCCAGATCGGCGCCCGGAACATGCAGAACTTCAACCTGCTCAGCGAGGTGGGGCAGATGAACCGCCCCGTGCTGTTGAAGCGGGGCATGTCCGCCACCGTGACCG